>NZ_BQXK01000013.1:0-183057 GCF_030158995.1 Acidovorax sp. SUPP2825
AAACCGATCGAGGCCCTGACCGGGAAACTGGAGCGCGTGAAGGCCAGCATTCGGGCGCGGGTGGAACACCCGTTCCGAGTGATCAAGCGCCAGTTCGGCCACATCAAGGTGCGCTACCGAGGGCTGGTCAAGAACACCGCGCAGTTGCACACGCTGTTTGCGTTGGTCAATCTGTGGCTGGTGCGGCGTAAATTGCTGGCGGCAATGGCATGAGTGCGTCTGCAGTTCGCCAAGGGCAGCCAATCTGCCGCCGCGTGCACCCAAGGTGAGGAAAAAAGGACCTGGGCTGCCTTGTACATCAACGGGCTGAGTGCGTCGGCACACTCATGCGTGTTGTGCAGACCTTCCTTAGCGCTTCGAATTTTCTATTCAGTTATGGCATGTGCCCATGCGAATAGGAAATCAACCATTTACATCAAAACAACCCGCAACGGCGTGTCAGGCAGCCGTGCCTTGCCCGTGCGGGCGCAACCGCACCGGGCCGGAGCGCACCTCGATGGCCGCCTGCACCTCACGCCGCAAGCCCATCGCAAAGCCCAGTTCGGCCGCCACGAACAGCGGGCCGACGAGCAGGCCCACCAGGTCGTCCACGAATGCCGGCTTGCGGCCTTCGTAGTAGTGGCCCACGAACTGGATGACCCAGCCCACCACGAAAAGGCCCAGCCCCGCGCCCAGCCACAGCGCCGTGGATTGCGCAGCCAGCCATTGACCCACGGCCAGCATGGCGGCAAGAACCAGCGCCATGGTCACGCCGTAGCGCGCATCGAGCCGGAAATAGAAGACGCATGCGGCCAGCGCGGCCAGCAGCGCGAGCGACACGGGCAGGCCGCCCAGCATCGCTGCGGGGCGCGACAACAGCACCGTCACGGCCAGCATGATCATGGGCACGCCGATGAAATGGGTCTGGATGTTGCGCGGGTCGCGGTGGCAGTCGGCATAGCCCGACAGGTGGTCGATCAGGGTTTTCATAGGGTGTCTCCGGGGTCTGTGCGTCGCCTCTGCGCGGAATAATCGCGCCAGTGCGGCCAGGGCGTCTGTCGGCCAGCCGACACAACGGGCCACGGCTGGGGGCCGCGAACACGCTCCGGGCACCGCCCTCCTCCTCTTTCATGACCTCCCCCGCCGACCACCTTCCCACCCTGCGCTCCGGCCGCTGGTTCGCCGCGCTGCCCGCCGATCTGGCGCAGGCCCTGATGGCACGGGCCGAGCTGCGGTCTCTGGCCCCGGCGCAGGCCCTGTTTCTGCGCGGCGACGCACCGTGCGGGCTCTACGCCGTGGTGCGCGGCGCCATCGACATCTCGGGCGTGGGCGGACAGAGCGACAAGGCGCGCGCCTCGCTGCTCACGCGGCTGGAGGCGCCGGCCTGGTTCGGCGAGATCGCGCTGTTCGACGGCTCGGTGCGCACGCACGATGCGCACGCCGCCACCCAGGCCACGCTGCTGCACGTGCCCCAGGAGCCGCTGCTGGCCTACCTGGCGCGGAATCCGCAGCACTGGCATGCGCTGGCCCTGCTGTTGACCGACAAGCTGCGCACCGCGCTGGTCGCCATGGAAGAGATGGCCCTGCTGCCCGCACCGCAGCGGGTGGCGCGGCGGCTGGCGCTGATGGCCGAAGGCTACGGCCAATGGACGGACGCGGGCCGGTCGCGGCGCGTGATCGCCCTGTCGCAGGAGGAGCTGTCGCTGATGCTGGCGCTGTCGCGCCAGACCATCAACCAGATCCTGAAAGACCTGCAGGCGCGCGGCCTGCTGCAGGTGCACCGCGGGGAGATCGAGGTGTGCGACCTGCCGGCGCTGCGCGCGGCGGGCGGCTGAGCGCAGGCCCCTCGACCGCTGCCAGCCTGCGGGCTTCGCGGGCGCCGCCCGGGCCCTGCTGGCGCACAATCCGCCCATGCAGCTCCACTACATCGCCAACGCGCCCGTGGCCTCGTCCTCCGGCCGCACCATCGCCGTGATCGACCCCTCCGACGGCCAGCCCTTCGACGAGATCCAGCGCGGCACCGAGGAGGACATCGACGCGGCGGTCCACGCGGCGCGACAGTGCCACGAGGCCGTGTGGCGAAAGCTGGCGCCGGTCGAGCGGGGCCGCCTGCTGATGCGCCTGTCGGTGCTGGTGTCCGAGCATGCCGAGGAACTGGCCGCCATCGAGCAGCGCGACTGCGGCAAGCCCACCAAGCAGGCCCGGGCCGATGCGCAGGCGCTCGCGCGCTACTTCGAGTTCTATGCCGGCGCCTGCGACAAGCTGCACGGCGAGACCCTCCCCTACCTGGACGGCTACAGCGTGCTCACCTGGCGCGAGCCGCACGGCGTGACCGGGCACATCGTGCCGTGGAACTACCCGATGCAGATCTTCGGGCGCTGCGTGGGCGGCGCGCTGGCGGCGGGCAACGTGTGCGTGGTCAAGCCGGCCGAGGATGCGTGCCTGTCGCTGCTGCGCGTGGCACAGCTGGCCACGCAGGCGGGCTTTCCGGCGGGGGCCATCAACATCGTCACCGGCTACGGCCACGAGGCAGGCGACGCGCTGGCCCGCCACCCGGGCATCGACCACATCAGCTTCACCGGCAGCCCGCGCATCGGCACGCTGATCCAGCAGGCGGCGGCGGAGAGGCACTGCCCCGTCACGCTGGAGCTGGGCGGCAAGAGCCCGCAGGTGATCTTCGCCGACGCCGACCTGGATGCGGCGGTGCCGGTGGTCATCAACGCCATCGTGCAGAACGCCGGGCAGACCTGCTCGGCCGGCTCGCGCGTGCTGATCGACTCGCTCATCTACGAGCCGCTGCTGGAGCGCCTGGGCCGTGCCTTCGAGGCCCTGCGCGTGGGCCCCGCGGCGATGGACCTGGACGTGGGCCCACTCATCCGCCAGAGTCAGCAGCAGCGCGTGTGGGACTTCCTCTCCGATGCCCAGGTGGCCGGCATCCCGCTGGTGGCGCAGGGCACGGTGGTGGACGAGGCGCCCGAGACCGGCTTCTACCAGGCCCCCACGCTGCTGCGCGACGTGCCGGTGGACCACCGCCTGGCGCAGGAAGAGGTGTTCGGCCCGGTGCTCTCGGCCATGGCCTTCGAGGACGAGGACCACGCGGTGGAGCTGGCCAACGCCACGCGCTTCGGCCTGGTGGCGGGTGTGTGGACGCGCGACGGCGCCCGCCAGTTCCGCATGGCGCGGCGCATCGCCAGCGGCCAGGTCTTCATCAACAACTACGGCGCGGGCGGCGGGGTGGAACTGCCCTTCGGCGGCGTGAAATCGAGCGGCCACGGGCGCGAAAAGGGCTTCGAGGCGCTGTACGGCTTCACCACCCTCAAAACGGTGGCCATCCGCCACGGGTAGCGATTGCTACAAAATAGATAGCACCATGCCCTAGTGGATATTGTGCTGGAGGCCTTTTCGGCTTCAAGCCCTCGGGATCAGCCCAGCGCGGTGTCCAGGATCATCATGATCACGAAGCCGATCATCAGCCCGCCCGTGGCCCAGGCTTCGTGCCCCTTGCGGTGCGACTCGGGAATGATCTCGTGGCTGATGACGAACAGCATCGCCCCGGCCGCGAAGCCCAGGCCCCAAGGCAGCAGGTGAGAGGAAAAGCCGATGACCGTGGCGCCCAGCACTGCGCCCAGCGGCTCCACCAGGCCTGACGCCATGCCCAGCGCCACGGCCAGCCAGCGCTTGTAGCCGGCGGCCAGCAGGGCCACGGCCACCACCAGGCCCTCGGGCACGTCCTGGATGGCGATGCCGGCCGTGAGCGTGCCGGCGCGCAGCCCATCGGCCCCGCCGTAGGCCACGCCGATGGCCAGGCCCTCGGGCAGGTTGTGCAACGCGATCGCGAAGACGAACAGCCAGGTGCGCCGCAGCGTGCGCGGCGACGGGCCGCCCTCCACGCCCTTGATGAAATGCTCGTGCGGCAGCAGCCGCTCCATGACCAGCAGCGCGAGTCCACCCAGCAGGATGGAGGTGCCGATGATGCCGCCCGCGCCCCAGGCCCCCGCGCCCGCCGACTGGGCCGCAGCAATGCCGGGAATGATGAGCGAGAACGAGCAGGCGGCCAGCATCACCCCGGCGCCGAAGCCGAACAGCGTGTCCTGCACCCGCTCGGACAGCCGCTGCGAGAACACCACCGGCAGCGTGCCCAGCGCGGTCGCCAGGGCCGCCACCAGCCCCCCATGCCAGGCCTGCTCCACGCGCGGGTTGTCGGCCAGGAATTGGAAGAACTGCCGGCCCAGCACCAGGACGCCGGCCAGCACGATGGCCACCCCCAGCCATCTGCGCATGCGCCAGCCGGTGCGTCCGGTGAGTGTGTCGTCAGCGTTCATGTGCGAGGCCCTGGTCGGAGGGTGGATCGATGGATCGAAAACGGGGAGCGCCGTCAGAACGAAGAATCGCTGCGGCCCTCCCCTGGCGTCAACCGCGGGCCTTCGCGTAGCGGCGGGCCACTTCGGCCCAGTCCACGACGTTATAGAACGCGGCGATGTATTCCGGGCGGCGGTTTTGGTACTTCAGGTAGTAGGCGTGCTCCCACACGTCCAGGCCCAGGATGGGCGTGTTGCCCGACAGCAGGCCTGCCATGAGCGGGCTGTCCTGGTTGCCGCTGCTCTCCACCGCGAGCTGGCCGCCGGGCGTGACGGACAGCCAGGCCCAGCCGCTGCCGAAGCGCGTGAGCGCGGCCTTGGTGAAGGCCTCCTTGAAGGCGTCGAACCCGCCCAGCTCCGCATCGATGGCCTGCGCCAGCGCGCCGGAGGGCTGCCCGCCGCCGCCCTGGCCCGCTGGCGCCATCACGGTCCAGAACAGGCTGTGGTTGGCATGCCCGCCACCGTTGTTGCGCACGGGCGCCTGCAGCTTCTCGGGCAGCGTCTGCACCTGGGCCACCAGCGCCTCGATGGACAGGTCGGCCTGCGGCGTGCCTTCCAGCGCGGCGTTCAGGTTGTTGACGTAGGTCTGGTGGTGCTTGGTGTGGTGGATTTCCATGGTCTGCGCATCGATGTGGGGTTCGAGCGCGTCGTAGGCATAGGGCAGAGCGGGAAGCGTATGGGGCATGGTTTTCACTTTCTAAAAGGGAGCGGAAACGGGTGACCGGACGACCTGGGAACGGGCTCTAGACGGTGGCCCGCCCAGAAAACCCCGGTTTTCGAAATGATAATTATTTTCATTCACCACGATGATGGCACGGTTTTGCGCAGGGTTTTGTGGGATTTGCGCCTGCCATGCACGCGCCACGCCGTGGTGTCGCTCTTTTTCCACCCGGTGGAAACCCTGCATATTCCCCCTGCCGTTCCCCCGCAGAATGTTCGGGTCCCAAAGCGCACGGCGTTCAAGCCGGCCTTTTCGGGAGGGAGCGTTACATCGTCCAGGACGATCCATAAAACAAAGGAGGGTTGCGATGAAAAGCACGTCAGTTCCACCCGCGCCGTCGGCCACCACCAGCACCTGCGCCGGCACACCCATCACCTTGCCCCCGACCTTGCCGCCCAGCCCCTGCTGCTGCGACAGCGATCCGGTGGCCGGGCTCAAACAGCTGTTCGTGGACTATTTCCAGGGCAAGGGCATGGCGGCGGGCCGCGACCCGGCCACGCGGCCCGTGTTCCTGCGACTGCACGGCGTGGCGCATGGCCAGTTCACCATCGATCCGAATCTGCCGCCCGAGCTGCGGGTCGGCGTGTTCGGACAGGCGCCGCAGTACCCGGTGTGGGTGCGCTTCTCGGCCGACGTGCAGCCCGGCAACCCCGATCTCAAGGGCACCACGGGCATCGCGATCAAGCTTTTCGGGGTGCAGGGGCGCAAGCTGCTGGAGCCCGATCAGGACGCCACCACGCAGGACTTCATCCTGCAGAACCACGACGTGTTCTTCACCGACACCGCGCGGGACATGTGCGAGTTCACCTGCGAATCGCTGCACGGCCGGGGCGATGCCTACCTGAAGGCGCACCCCGTCACCGCGCAGATCCTGAACGACATGGAAAAGACGGTGGACTCCGTGCTGGCCACCGACTACTGGAGCGTGCTGCCCTCCTGCTTCGGCCAGGGCCGCTTCGTCAAATACAAGATCGAGCCGGTGCAGGCGCCGCCGGCCGACGCGCCGCCGGACTTCGACGACCCGTTCTACCTGCGGGCCGATCTGCATGCCCGCCTGCGCAAGGGCCCGGCGCGTTTTCGCTTCCTGGTGCAGTTCCAGACCAACGACCATGACATGCCGCTCGACGCCGCCACGGTGCGCTGGAGCGAGCAGGCCAGCGTGCCGATCGAGGTCGGCATCCTGGAGCTGCCCCAGCAGGACCTGGACGCCCGGGGCCAGTCGGGCTACGGCGAAAACCTGGCCTACAACCCCTGGCATGCCCTGCCCGAGCACATGCCCATGGGCAGCATCGCCGAGGCGCGCAAGGCCGTGTACCGGGCCTCGTCCGAAAACCGCCGCAACGTGAACGGCGTGCCGCTGGGCGAGCCCGTGGTGCCCCGTCCGGCGCAGTACGCGCCCGGCGTGGACTACCCCGCCGCGAAGGACACGCGCATCGTGCGCGCCGCCATCCACCCGGCCATCGGCATCGCCCGGGTGGGCAACAGCGAGACGGCGTTCTACCTGGGCCCGCAGGTGGTGACCCGCCGCCGCAGCCCCAGGGCTTTTACCGCGATGCCACCGGCGCGCTCAAGCGCGAGGCCGCGCAGTTCCGCATCTACGGCTACAACGCCGCGGGCGACGTGGTGCGCGAGCTGACCGCCGACTGGGCCGACATCGAATGGTCCGTGCACGTCGCCAACAGCAAGGCGGCCTGGTACCAGTGGCAGATCGCGCTCGACATTCCGGAGGCGGCCAAAACCCAGTTGCCGCTGCGCAATGCCAAGAACGCCGCGCGCGACACGCTGGTCATCGACGCGGGCGTTCAGCGCATCGCCGGCCGCAACGCGGCGCCGGTGCCCTGCACCGGGCAGTTCACCGGCGTGCCGGTCAAGATCGGCGAGCTGCAGACCGACGCCAGCGGCCGGCTGGTGTTCCTGCCCGGCCACGGCGTCTCGGCCTCGTCCACGGGCAGCCCGATCTTCAACCCCGCGGACGGCGACTCGTTCATCAACGCCGACGGCTGGTACGACGACACCTGCGACGGCCCGGTCTCGGCCACGGTGCGCATCGAGGGCCAGGACATCCCGGTGGAATCCGCCTGGGTGGTGACCGCCCCGCCCAACTACGCCCCGCAGGTCAAGACCCAGCGCACGCTGTACGACCTGCTGCAGGACCTGTACGTGCAGGCCGGCTGGCTGCCCGCGCCTGCCACGATCTCGTTCGCCGACGACGTGTACCCCATCCTGCAGCGCCTGTCGGGCCTGCAATGGGTGAACCAGGGTTTCGCCACCTTGTTCGGCCACCAGGGGCAGTACGACTTCGAGAACCCCGCGCTGATCGAGCGGCTCTCCGCCCTGCCCCCCGCAGGCGGCTATGACCCCAACGCCGAACTGCGCCGGCAGGTGTTCAACAGCTTCCGCCCCCCCAGCCCACCGGACGGCAACCAGATGCCCTGGCCCTGGCTGTACGGCGATGCGATGACGGTGCCCGCAGGCCAGAGCCCGCGCCAGAACGCCAGCATCAGCCAGACGCAGAGCAATGTGCTGGCGCGCTGGGTGCAGGGCGACTTCGTCTCCAACTGGGATGCCGGCCGCCAGCTGCCGGCCAGCATCGACGCGGTGCCGCTCGCGCAGCAGCCCGCCACGCTGGACCGGGCGGCGCTGGAATTCTGCCTGGCCGACGCCTTCCACCCCGGCTGCGAGATGACCTGGCCCATGCGCCATCTGACGCTGTACAGCCGCCCGTTCCGCATCCGCCAGCGTCCGGCGGGCACGGCCGAGCCCAGCTATGGGCCCACGCTCGACCAGGCCACCGCGCTGTCGGCCCAGGGGCCGCTGTATGCCCAGGGGCCCGGCGACATCAACCGCTGGATGGGCCTGCCCTGGCAGGCCGACACGGCCTACTGCCGGGCGGGGTACGACACCGCGTACGACCCGTTCGCGCCCACCTTCTGGCCGGCCCGCGTGCCCAACCACGTGCTGACGGCCGAGGACTACGCCATCGTCGTGGACCGGCAGCAGCCCATGGCCCGGCGCATCGAGGCGTTCTCCAACCGCACCAGCTGGAACAAGCCGCTGCACGGCACCACGGCCGGGCAGATGGAAGAAATGGTGCGCATCTTCGGATCGATGGGCCTCGTGGAAGTGCGCCCGGGCGTGCCGGACGATCCGGCCTTCCCGGCGCAGATGATGGTGGCGTCGTACGGCCCCGATGTCTCGGCCGCCGACGCCGCCAGCCTCAGCGACGCCGCGCTGGCCGCGCAGACCCGCCTGCTGGGCGCCGCCGCCGTCGAAAGCGACGCGGCCGATGCCACCGCCCCCATCCACCCGAAGGCGCGCCCGCTGCCGCACGGCGCCAATTTCGGCTCGCACGCCGAAGCCCGGAACGCGCCGCTGCCGGTGCGCCGCCGGCCGCCGGGCGGCTGAGCGCGTGCCCCGCCTGGAAACCGCGCAGGCGTTCGACGTGGCCATCGCTGGCGGTGGCCCTGCCGGCGCGGCCTGTGCCATTCCCCTGGCCCGCGCCGGCCTGCGCGTGCTGCTGGCCGATGGCGGCGGCGAGCGGGCCTTTCGCATCGGCGAGGGCCTGCCGCCGCCCGTGCGCAGTCTGCTGGGGGAACTCGGCGTGCTCGACCGCGTGCTGGCGGACGGCCACCGCCCCAGCTACGGCACGCTGGCCTACTGGGGCGGGCTGGCCGGCCACGCCAACGACACCCTGCGCCAGCTGCATGGCAATGGCTTGCAACTGGACCGCGTGCGCTTCGACGCCACGCTGCGGGCGGCGGCCAGCGAGGCGGGCTGCACGGTCGCGCTTTCCACCCACCTGCAGTGCGACGATGCGCAAGGCGCCGACCCCGCCGGCAGCAACGGCACCGCCTCGGCGGACCCGCAGGAGACTTCCGGCCCGTTGCACCGGCTGCAGCTGCGCCGCGCGGGCGAATCCCTGTCGCACGTGACGGCACGCTGGCTGATCGACGCCAGCGGCCGCATGGCGACCCAGGCCTGTCGGCTCGGCGCGCGCCGCCGCCACTACGACCGGCTGCTGGCCTTCTACCAGCGCCTGCGCACCGACAGCCGCACCGACTTGGACGGCCGCACCTGGGTCGAGGCGGTCGAAGACGGCTGGTGGTACAGCGTGCTGCTGCCCAGTGGCGAACGCGTGGTGGCCTTCCTGGGCGATGCCGACCTGCTGGACCGCCGCACCCTGCTGGACGACGACGGCCTGTGGCAGCACCTGCAGCACACCACCCACCTGGGCGCGCTGTGCGCCGAGCACGGCTATCGCCCCCACGGCGCGGTGCAGGGCGCCGATGCCTGCAGCGCCGAACTCGATCGTGCGGCCGGCGAGCGCTGGCTGGCGGTGGGCGACGCCGCCCTCGCCTTCGACCCGCTGTCGTCCAAGGGCATCGGCAACGCGCTCTACACCGGCATGCGCGCGGCACAGGCGGTGCTGGCGCACGGGGCGGGCGACCTGCAGGCGCCGCAGCGCTATGCCGACCACCTGCGCGACATCCACCGGGTGTACCGCAAGCAGTTGCAGGGCTTCTACGCGATGGAAACGCGCTGGCCCGGTGCCGCCTTCTGGGCGCGCCGGCAGGCGAGCCACCCTGTCGCGCAGGGGGCAGTGCCGGGCACGCCGGGCGGGAAAGCGGTGGCTACACTGCCTTGGCCGCCCGCGCAGCCAACGGCCACCGGCCGCGAGAGTCCATCCAACGGAATCCCGCCACCGCCCTGGTGAAAATTGCGCAGGCAGCTATCGAAAACATAGCGCCATCGGAGGCTTCATGCGCGTGCAAGGCAAATCCATCATCGTCACCGGCGCCGGCAACGGCATCGGCGAAGGCATCGCCAAGCGGCTCGCGGCCGAGGGCGGCCGGGTCATCGTCAACGACATCCAGGCCACCGGGGGCCAGCGCGTGGCGGCCGAGATCCGCGCGGCGGGCGGCACGGCGGACTTCTTCGCCGCCGACGTCACCCGCTCTAGCGACATGAAAGCCCTGGTGGACGAGGCCGTGCGCCTGCATGGCCGGCTCGACGTGGTCGTGAACAACGCCGGCTGGACGCACCGCAACCGCCCCATGCTGGAGGTGAGCGAGGAAGAGTTCGACAAGGTGTACGCCATCAACGTCAAAAGCCTCTACCTCTCGGCCATCCACGCCGTGCCGGCCATGCGCGCCAACCCGGGCACGGCGGGCGGCAGCTTCATCAACATCGCCTCCACCGCCGGCCTGCGGCCCCGCCCGGGCCTCACCTGGTACAACGGGTCGAAGGGCGCGGTCATCACCACCAGCAAGTCGATGGCGGCCGAGCTGGGCCCCGACAACATCCGCGTGAACTGCATCAACCCCGTGTTCAACCCCGACACGGGCCTGGCCGCCGAGTTCGCCGGCGGGCCGGTGGACGACGCGCGCCGTGCCAAATTCCTCGCCTCGATTCCGCTGGGGCGTTTTTCCACCGCGCTCGACGTGGCCAACGCGGCGCTGTACCTGGCCAGCGACGAAGCGGCCTTCGTGAGCGGCGTGTGCATCGAGGTGGATGGCGCCCGCTGCGTCTGATCGCCGCCGGCCAACAGCGGCGCGGCCCATTGCGCCGATAACCCTACCGCACCCCATGCGGCAAAATCGGCCCATGGCTGAACGTGTCATCCCCCTGGTGGACCAGCGCATCGCTGCGCTGCGCCCCGCCGTGCCGCAGGGCCTGGCCGGGATTCCATCGGGATGGCTGACCGACACGCTCGGTCGCCCGCTGCGGGACCTGCGCATCAGCGTGACCGACCGCTGCAACTTCCGCTGCGCGTACTGCATGCCCAAGGAGGTGTTCGACAAGGACTACCCCTACCTGCCGCACAGCGCGCTGCTCAGCTTCGAAGAAATCACCCGACTGGCCCGCAGCTTCGTCGACCACGGCGTGCGCAAGATCCGGCTCACCGGCGGCGAGCCGCTGCTGCGCAAGCACCTCGAAAACCTCGTCGGCATGCTGGCGCAGTTGCGCATGCCGGACGGCACGGCGCCCGACCTCACGCTGACCACCAACGGCTCGCTGCTCGCGCGCAAGGCGCAGGCGCTCAAGGACGCCGGGCTGAACCGCCTCACGGTGAGCCTGGACAGCCTGCAGGACGCGGTGTTCCGGCACATGAACGATGTGGACTTTCCGGTGGCCGAGGTGCTGGCCGGCATCGACGCGGCACAGGCCGCGGGGTTCGCGCGCATCAAGGTCAACATGGTGGTCAAGCGCGGCACCAACGACCACGAGATCGTGCCCATGGCGCGGCACTTTCGCGGCACGGGCGTGACGCTGCGCTTCATCGAATACATGGACGTGGGCGCCACCAACGGCTGGCGCATGGACGAGGTGCTGCCATCCGCCGACGTGATCGCGCGGCTGCAGGCCCACCTGCCCCTGGTGCCCCTGCCCGAACAGGCCCCCGGGGAAACCGCGCGCCGCTGGGGCTACGCCGATGCCACCGGGCGCCACGACCCGGCGCTGGGCGAGGTGGGCGTGATCGGCAGCGTCACGCAAGCGTTTTGCGGCGACTGCAACCGCGCCCGCCTGTCGATGGAAGGCAGCCTCTACCTGTGCCTGTTCGCCACCCAGGGCTGGGACCTGCGCAGCCTGCTGCGTGGCGGCGCCACCGATGCCGACATCGCCGCCGCCATCGCCGGCATCTGGAACGGCCGCGGCGACCGCTATTCCGAACTGCGCAGCAGCCTGCCTGCGGACACCGGCCAGGGCGCGCGGCGGGTGGAAATGAGCTACATCGGCGGCTGACGCATGGATGACGCCACCCGCATCACCGGGCTGGTGCTGGCCGGCGGCCAGGGCACGCGCATGGGCGGGCAGGACAAGGGCCTGCAGCCCTTCCAGGGCGTTCCGCTGGCGCTGCATGCACTGCAGCGGCTGCAGTCCCAGGTCGGCCCGCGGCTGGTCAGCGCCAACCGCCACCTCGACCGCTACGCCGCCTTCGGCGTCCCGGTCGTGACCGATGCCGAGCCCGGCCACGCCGGGCCGCTGGCGGGTTTTCTGGCCGGCCTGTCGCTCTGCGACACCCCGTGGCTGCTCACCGTGCCCTGCGACACGCCGCTGTTTCCGCCCGATCTGGCCCGGCGCCTGATGGCCGCGGCCTGGGCCATGGACACGGCGGGCGGTCCTGCGGATCTGGCCATCGCCGCCGCGCCGCAAGCCGATGGACCGACAGCAGCCGATGCCCACCATACAGCCGCGCCCCTGCGCACGCAGCCGGTGTTCTGCCTCCTGCGGGCCTCGCTGCAGGAGTCGCTCGCGCAATTCATGGCAGGCGGCGGCCGCAAGATCGGCGCCTGGATCGCCCAGCACCGGTGCGCGGTGGCCGCCTTCGACCAGCCCGGCGACGACCCGCTCGGCTTTTGCAACGCCAACACCCTGGCCGAACTGCACGCGCTCGAACGCGCGCTCGCCCCATGACCCCTGCCCCCTTCCGGATCGACGTGCTCGGCACCGCGCACCTGCACGCCTACAAGGCCCTGCGCGACGAGGCGCTGCGCTGCGCGCCCGAGGCCTTCACTTCCGACCACGCCAGCGCGGTGCTGCGCCCGGCCGAGTCGTATGCCGAGCGCTTCGGCGCGCCCGCCACGGGCACCTTCTTCCTCGGAGCGTTCGCCGCGGACGGCCAGTTGCTGGGCAGCATCGGCTGCGAGCGCGAGGCCCGCCTGCAGCAGCGCCACTGCGCCAGCGTGGTCGGCATGATGGTGGCGCCGCACGCGCAGCGCGGCGGCGTCGGGCGCGCGCTGGTGCAGGCCTGCGTGCAGCTCGCCGAACAGGTGGCCGGGCTGGAACAGCTGGTGCTGACCGTCACCGCCGCCAACACCCACGTCGTGCGCCTGTACGAGCGCGCGGGCTTTCGCGCCTGTGGCCTGCTGCCGCGCGCGGTGGTCATCCAGGGCATCGGGCACGACAAGCTGCACATGGTGCGGTGGCTGCCGGCCTCTCCTCTTTTTTCTGCCGCATGAAGACCCTTGCACAGATCGCCGCCGGCCTGCCCGGCTACGACGCCCACGCCCTGGGTGCCGAGGCCGTCACCGCCTTCCTCGAACAACTGGTGCAGCCGGTGGCCGGCACCGAAACCGTGGCGCTGTCCGCGGCGCTCGACCGGGTGCTGGCCTGCGACCTCGTCTCGCCCATCAGCGTGCCGCCGCACGACAACTCGGCCATGGACGGCTATGCGTTCGACGGCTCGGCATTGCGCGCCGGCCAGCCGCTGTCGCTGCGGGCGGCCGGCACCGCCCTGGCCGGCCGGCCCTGGGCGGGCCGTGCCGCACCCGGGGAATGCGTTCGCATCATGACCGGCGCCGTCATGCCGCCAGGGCTGGACACGGTGGTGCCGCAAGAGCTGGTCACCGTGCAGGGCGGCACCGTGCACCTCGCGGCCGGCGCGGTGCGGCCCGGCGACCACCGGCGCCGCGCGGGCGAAGACCTGGTGCAGGGCGGCGTGGCGCTGGCCCGTGGCGAGCGGCTCACCCCCGCCGCGCTCGGCCTGGTGGCCAGCCTGGGCCTGCCTACGGCCACCGTGTTCCGCCGCCTGCGCGTGGCGTGCTTTTCGACCGGCGACGAGTTGCTGGGCCCGGGCGACGCCCCGCGCGAGGGCGCCGTGTACGACAGCAACCGGTACGCCCTCATCGGCCTGCTGGCCCGGCTGGGCGTGGAGCCGATCGACCTGGGCGTGGTGCCCGATTCGCCCGCGCAACTCGAAGCCGCGCTGCGCCAGGCAGGGCTGCAGGCGGATGCCGTCATCACCAGCGGGGGCGTGAGCGAAGGCGATGCGGACCACCTGCGCTCCACGGTGCAACGGCTGGGCGACGTGGCGTTCTGGCAAGTCGCCATGCGGCCCGGCCGGCCGATGGCGGTGGGGCGGCTGCGCAGCGAGCACGCCTCGGGAGTAGATGCCGAAATGGCCTTCAGCACAATCAGTACTAGGGCATACAGCTATGAAAAAAATAGCAAACCCATTTCAACCAACGGGACCCTCTGGTTCGGCCTGCCCGGCAATCCCGTCGCCGTGATGGTGGCCTTCCTGGCGTTCGTGCGGCCTGCGCTGCTGCGCGCCATGGGCTGCACCCGCGCGGCCCCGCCGCTGCTGCACGCGGTGAGCACCGAGCCGCTGCGCAAGAAGGCCGGCCGCACCGAGTACCAGCGCGGCATCGTCAGCACCGCGCCGGATGGATCGCTGCAGGTGCGCACCACCGGCCACCAGGGCTCGGGGGTGCTCCATTCGATGGTGCAGGCCAACGGCCTCATCGTGCTGCACCCGCCCCGGGGACCGGTGGCCGCGGGGGAGACCGTGGACGTGATGATGTTCGATGGCGTGCTGTGAAATGCCTGCCAGTCCGATCCCACAGCCTGGCGGCGCATGCGCCGGACGCCGTGCCTGCGGGCACAGGCCTATGCTGAAAGACAGGTTCCCCCGCCAACCCAGGCCCTGCCCACAACCACATGACAAGGACCCCATCGCCATGACCTATTGCGCCCGCCACCTCGAACAGCCCCCCGCCCGCGAAGACGTGGACCGCCTGGCCGGCGCCACGGTACTGGAGTTCGGAACGCCCTGGTGCGGCCACTGCCAGGGAGCGCAGCCGCTCATCCAGGCCGCGCTGGAGGGCCGGGACGATGTGGCCCACGTCAAGGTCGAGGACGGACCGGGCCAGCGACTGGGCCGCAGCTTCGGTGTGAAGCTCTGGCCGACCCTCGTCTTCCTGCGCGACGGCAAGGAGGTGGACCGCGTGGTGCGGCCCCAGGGACCGGAGCCGCTGCAGGCCGGCCTGCAGGCGATCACGCCCGGGGCCTGACGGACGCATGCCTGGCGGACGCGGGCCTCGACGGCGGCCTCAACCGCGCCCGAGCGCCTTGTCCACCCCTTTGTTGGCCAGTGCATCGGCACGCTCGTTGCCCGGGTCGCCCGCATGGCCCTTCACCCAGCGCCAGTCGATCACATGGCCGCCCTGGGCCACCAGATCGTCCAGCCGCTTCCACAGCTCCACGTTCTTGACCGGCTGGCCGGCGGCCGTGCGCCAGCCCTTTTTCTTCCAGCCCTGGATCCATTCGGTGATGCCCTTGCGCACGTACTGGCTGTCGAGGAACAGCGTCACCTCGCACGGCCGCTTGAGCGCGCCCAGGGCCTCAATCACCGCGAGCAGCTCCATGCGGTTGTTCGTCGTGCCCAGTTCCCCCCCGAACAATTCCTTTTCCAGCGCGCCCGAACGCAGCACCACCCCCCAGCCGCCAGGGCCCGGATTGCCTTTGCAAGCCCCGTCGGTATAGATCACAACCTGATTCAAAAACGTTACTCCCGTCCATCCACATGAAAGGCCGGCCCGCCATCGCGGACCGTGCCGCGATTGGCCACCGGCACCGGCGCCGCAGCGCCCTTGGGCGCGCGGCGCCAGGGCGCGCCCAGCAGCCGCACGCCGTGCACGCGCTTGACCGCCACCACCACATAGGCGGCCCCGAGTATCGGCCACCAGCGGGCCCCCAGTCCGTCCATCCAGTCGAAACGCTCCAGCCAGGGGGCGCTGCGCACCGCCGGCCGGTAGCAGCCGAAGCTGACCGACTCGACCTCGAAATTGAGCAGCCGCAGCCAGTCGCGCAGCCGCCAGTGGCCGATGAACTCGCCCACGTCGGGCAGATACAGCCGCCCGCCCGCCCCCAGGCGCTGGTACAGCCGCGCCCGGCGCTGGCGCAGGCCCCACAGGCTCACGGGGTTCAGCCCGCTGATCACCACCCGCCCCTCGGGCACCAGCACGCGCTGCACCTCGCGCAGCGCGGCATGGGGGTCGATGCTGAGTTCCAGCGCATGCGGCAGCAGCACCAGATCGAGGCTGTTCTCCGAGAAAGGCAGGGCCACCGGATCGGCCAGCAGGGCGGGCTCGCCCGGTTCTCCGCCCCCCAGGGCCCCGGCCGCGTGCCAGCCGGCCGCCTCGTCGGTCCACAGCAGGGTTTCTTCGGCGCCCAACGCCAGCCAGCGGTGGGGCATGCGGTTGGCGCGCAGGCCCTGCAAACCCGGCATTCCGAGCTGCAGGGCGTGGTAGCCGAAGATGTCGGCCACCAGCTCGTCATAGCGTTCCTGCTCCCACGCCAGCAGGTATCGGCCGGGGGAAGAGTCGAACCAGTGGTGCAAACCTATGATTTCGCCGCTCCGAAAACCATAGTTGCGGTTGCCTTCTTTATCCGTTGAAGAAGAGGTGTTTCTGGCTCACCTTCTAAAGCAGAAATCAGCAACCACTTTCGCTCGTCTTCCCCCATCTCCATTGCAAGGGCCCCTGCCAGCGTTGGGCTTAGGTGATTCCTTTTCTTCGCTTGCGCCAGAGCCGAAGGGTCGATGTTTAGTTGACGGGCCCACGCTGCTTGACGCTGGCGTGCCAGGGCTCGGTCTAGGAGGTCCATAGTCGTTTCCATGCCGATATTTTGACGCACCGTCATCAAAAAGATGGTGACGCATCGTCATCATTCAGCTACAGTCCGGCCGGTGACGAGTTGTCACCGAATTTACCGGAGCCGGCATGCCCCTCTCTACGACCCCTCCCCAACCCGGGGACGAACCCAGTTGCCCGACCCCTGCCACCCAAACGGTGGCCAGCTTGCCGGCTCCAGCCGCCGGGCAGGGGGAGGGCATTCGAGCATGCCCGTACTGCCTGCGTTCGCATACCGGCCGTCACGCACTCTGCGCTGAGTGCAACGAGTTCGATCTCTGGAACTAGCCATGAGACTCGTCGCCAAGCACGCCCAGGTGGGCTACCAGACCCCCGGTGACCGCCCTGGTTGCCGCAACTGCGCGCACTTTGAAGTGGTGCGCCACGACAGCCCGGTGATCGCCCCCCGCACGGCCTGCACGCTGCACGACCTCGAGGTGACCAGCGGCGGCATCTGCAACAGCCACAAGCTGCAGCGCAAGCCTGGCGAGGCCCAACTCGCGTTTCTGTCCCGTCAGCGCGATCTTCTTGAGCTCCGTGCCCAAGACCTGCACCCGCTTCCCCGGGTTGGGGATGTGTACCGAGGGCAGGTGGTAACTCCGGCCATCCACTCCGCAATGCTGCGTGAGCAGATGACCAGGTCGCGCGCATGAGCTCCGCCCTGATCCACATGCCCAAGAGCTACCACGTCACCTGCCCTCCCGGCATGCTGCCCGATGGTGACCTGGTCAAACGCTTCACCTCCCTGCAGGCCTTTGAAGGCTACGTCTCCCAGCTGCGCATGCTCGGGTGCACGGTGCAGTGGCACACCCCCTTCACGGTCACCGTGGAGGCCTCCTCCAAATGACCATTTCAGCGTTGCACGACTCCCCCCCATCCGCCAGGGGTGATCGCGTCTCCTGGCGCGTTCGGCCTCGGCCTCTTGGCGCGTCAGCGCCTTCCGCCCGTGCTGTAACACGGGTGGAAAGTTCTACCCCCGCTGCTGATTCGGTGCGCCGCGCAAAGATTGATTGGCTCAATGCCACGTTTGATCGGCCATCCATGAGCGTTCACGGCCTCATGAGCTTCTTGGACGGGATCATGGACGGACGGCTCACCGCTGTCTTGGATGGTGGCCTTTTTGGCTTCACGGAGCGATACCGCCTGGTCCTGCAGCTGCACGACGACGCAAAGGTCGAGGTCGGCGCCATTGCCCTCGGCGGGGAGTCACAGCTGGGTCGGTGGCTCCTGCAGCTCAACGGCAAAGGGTGCGGCATGGTCACCGATTGGGAGAGCGTGCAAGAGCTGCTGGAGGGCCTCGGCGCTGTCATCTCTCGCGTCGATCTCGCCGTGGACTTTCTCGACGGCGAATACAGCGTCGATGACGCATACAGCCTCTATGACCAAGGGGCATTCATCAACCGTGGGCGTAACCCTGAGCTTGACACGCAGGGTAGCTGGCACGAAGGCGGCACGAAAGGACGAACCATGTACGTCGGAAAACTGAAGCACGGAAAGACGCTCTGCGTATACGAAAAGGGCCGACAGCAAGGCATGCCTGACAGCGACTGGACCCGCTTTGAGGTCCGGCTCGGCAACCGGGACCGAACGATCCCGCTCAATGTGTTGACCAACCCTGACGGTGCTTTCATCGCAGCGTATCCAGCCTTGCGCGACATGCTCGAAGCCGCGGCGCTGGAGATACCCACGCAACGCGAAGAGGCCAAAGGCAGCTTGGCCCACGGGCTCTATCACGCAGAGCGCTGCTACGGCAAATACATGCATCAGGCGCTTTCCATGACAGGTTGCTCAGCCGCTGACCTGGTCGAAGAAATCCGCATCTTCGGCCTGCCCAAGAAGTTAGACCCCGCCGGCGGCAGTGCCGGCCTCCAGTGGCCGGAGTTGCAGGCCCAGATACAGAGGATCAGACCATCATGAACGCACCCGTAGCCTCCCCAACCCAGGGAACCAAGATCCAGCCCATGCAGGTGCTGGTGAAGGGCCGCATTGACGCGTCCCGCCGCCACGAACAAACGCGCTACACCCGCATCGTGACGCCCGCGCCCGACCCCTACAGCCGTCCGCAGACCGTCGAGGTCCGCAGCAAGGCCCAGCTGGGTCAAAAGGGCGAAGAAGTCGCGGTTCTGGCCCAGCTGGGCGGATACACGCGCAAGCCTTTTCGCAGCACCGACAAAGAGACCGGCGAGGTCACCAGTGTGACCCCTGTCGATCTGACCTTGGATGCTGTCGAGTGATGACCACCGCAGAGCTCGAAGCTCTTGCCCACGGGGTGGCAAAGCTCGCGTTCGTGGCTGGCCTTGGCGGCGCCATTGCTGCCCATTTGCTCATTCTGACTGCCTCCCGTGTGGTGGCGCTCATCGGCCAATGGGTGGATCGCCACGCCCGTATCAGTGCTGCCCGTGAGCGCGCAGGGCGCCCAGTGGCGAGCCTGCGAGCGGCTGGGCGACTGGCGCGCCGCCTGGCACGCATAGAGAGGGCGTGATCGATGTACTGCATGCGTGCCGATAGCAGCACGATTACCGAGGTGTCCTGCGATACGCCGGATGCCCTGGTGGTCCTCACGCGGCTGGAGCTGGTGCAGTACAGCCCGTTTTATCTCGATCCTGAATCTGCAGGGCAAATAGGGGGAGCCTTGCTGCTCGTGATGGCCGTTGCATGGTGCATGCGGCAATTGCGCAAATCCCTCGAAACCAAAGAAAGTGAGTAATCAATGAAGACACCAATCCGCCTCTCTCTGGAAAACGCTGTGAAGCGCCGTTTCCCTAAGCTGGCTCGGGTGGCATCCCTGCCGACTGTTGTCGTCGGTATTGCCACGCTGGCAGCTACCAGCAGTGCGCACGCTGCGATCACGTTGCCTGACGTGGCCGAAATCATCACTGCCGTTTTGGCTGTGGCCGCCATCTGCAGCAGCATCGGCATTGCTGTGCTGTCTGTCGTGGTTACCGTGCGCCTGTTCGGCTGGGTCAAGCTCGCCTTGCGTTAATCGCTGGTCCTGGGGTGCCCTCTCGCGTGAGGGGGCGCCCTTTTTTTATGCCTGGGAGGTCGTATGGGTTTCTGGATTCTGCTCGCCATGGTCCTTGGCGGCGCCATTGTGTTCTGGCCGTGACGTCCGTTGTTTTGCTTTTCGCTCGGCTATTGTTCGTGCTTTGTGCTTGCTGCTTTTGGGCGGGTGCTGCTCATGCCCAGGAGGGGGAGTCTCCTGAGATTTCCAGCTGTTCGCATTACGACTGGGCGCCTACCTGTAGCGCTCCTGCGGCAAAGCCCGGTTGGTACCTCGCGCAAACCGTCAAGTCTCCGCCTCAGCCCGATACCGTGTTCAGCTATATCTTTTGCCGCATCGGCACGAATGTCGTTACCTACCCAAACGGCGTGATCAAGTGCGTTGTCCAGCAGTGCCAAGCCAATGAGGAGAAGGTCAACGGCCAGTGCCAGTGCAAGGCCGGTTATGAGCGCAAAAACGGCGTGTGCGTGAAAAAGCCGCAGGACCTGTGCGCCGAGCTCGCGGGCAAGCCTCTCGGCGTCTCCGTGAATTTTGACTACGGGCCGCGGGGCGCTGGCGCGTTGGGTCGCATGATCGGCAAGCCAACGACGGGTTGCTACCCAGGGGGCTGTGCTGTGAGTGGCACCGTCGAAGGCTGCTGGTCTGCAGGTGGCGGCGGGTCTGGCTGCTCGGTCACTGGCGCGTCTTTCACGGGCTCGAAGTGCGACGACAAGGCTGACCCGAATCAAGGGTGCCCTGAAGGTTCCAGCCCTTCAGCCTATGCTGTTGGCGTCTGCGTGCCCAACGAAAGCAAGTGCCCTGCGGGTTCCAGTGAAAGTAAATACGCCGCGGGCGTGTGCATCCCCGACGAATCTCCCTGCCCTAAGGGCCAGTCGCCCAGTAAGTACGCCGCCGGCGTGTGCGTGCCCGACTCCAGCGACAACGCGGACGGCACCAACGAGACAGGCAACAAAGCCAAGTGCCCGAAGGGAGAGGTTCCCAGCAAATACGCTGTCGGCGTCTGCATCCCAGCCGACAACGTGATCACCGGCAACACCGCGTGCAAGGACGGCAAGTGCACCACCACCAAGCCGGACGGCACCACCGACGAAAAGCCTCAGGAGGAGTTTTGCAAGCTCAACCCTGAGGTGTCAATCTGCAAGACTGGTTCGTTTGGTGGATCGTGCGGCAGCGGGTTTTCGTGCGAGGGTGACGCAATTCAATGCGCCATCGCTAGAGAGCAGCACAAGCAAAACTGCAAGCTGTTTGACGAAAGCACCCCTTCTCCCGACTACAAAAGGGCTATCGACGGCACGGACGATAAGAGCGCCGATGCTTTGCGTAAATCGGCTGAGCAGATCAGCGTGAGCCAGTTGGACACCAATGGCATGGGCTGGGGCCGCGCATGCCCTGCAGATCTGTCGTTCGACGTTGCAGGCAAGAGCTTCGCCATACCGTTTTCCAAAGTCTGTCCCATCCTCAATGTGATGGCTCTGGCCGCGCTCGGGCTCACGCTGTTGAGCTGCGTTTTGTGGGTTGTTGGAAAGAAGGACTGACACATGCCGTGGATCGTTTCCGTTTTGCTCGGTGGCCTGATGCAGATTGCTGGATCGATGGTCGGCCGCGTGCTGATCGCGCTCGGCTTCGGTTTCGTTGAATACACGGGCGTCAGCTACCTGATCGACCAGGCCAAGACCGCCGCCCTCTCGATGTTCGGCACTGTCGGCACCTCCATGCTCGCTGAATGGGCGGGGTTCCTGCGCCTGGATCAGCACATCAGCATCGTCATCAGCGCCATCGGTGTGAAGGTGCTGCTCAACAGCCTCGGCGGCTCCACCGTGCGCCGCCTCGTTCAGAAGTAAGCCATGCCGATCAACTTTGTTACCGGTCTCCCCAGGCAGGGGAAAACGCTGTTTGCCTTCATCCAGATTCAGGAGCGGGCCAAGAAAGAAAACCGCCCCGTTTTCTACTGCAACATTCCCGAGGTCACGCTCGAAGGATGGACCGAGATCGACCATCCAGACAAGTGGATGGAGTGTCCCAACGACTCCATCATCGTCGTGGACGAACTGCAGGATTTTTGGGGCTCTGCATCCAGCGGCGCGCGTGTTCCTGAGCCCATTCTTGAGCTCTCCAAGCATGGAAAACGCGGCATCGACTTCTACTTCATCACGCAGGACCCTACGCTGGTCCACAACACGCCGCGCAAGCTGACAGAGACCCATTGGTACGTGGTGCGAGCCTTCGGCACCGAGAATGCCTTGGCGTACAAATTCAAAGGGATGCAGACCGACCCCGGCAAGGTGGTGCAGAAGGCCGAGAAATACCCTTGGCGATATCCCAAGGAAGCCTTCGGGAAGAAGGACAATGCCGGCAACTGGATCACCAAGCCTTGGTACAAGAGCGCTGACGTCCACAACATCAAGCGCCAGATCCCGCTGAAGCTGGTCGCTATCCCCTTCCTCATTTTTCTGGCCATCGGCGCTGTGTGGTTTGCCGTGTCCTCCGTGCTGAGCTTCGGTGATCGGATGAAGACCTCCGCAGGGGCTGTAGCGCCAGGCGCAACATCCGCCGTGGCCCGCGCTCCAGGACAGGCGAGCGTTGCTGCCCCTGGTCAGGGCGGGCCTGCTGTTATCGGCACCGTTGAGTACGTCAAGGCTCGCCAGCCGCGGCTACCGGACTTCCCCAACACTGCGCCTGTTTATGACCAAATCACGCAGCCTACTGAGGCGCCCTACCCAGCTGCGTGTGTACAAATGGGCAAGCGCTGTGAGTGCTATACGCAGCAGGCCACCATGCTGCGCGTGTCATTCGACGTGTGCATGCAGATCGTTAGCCGCGGCTATTTCATGGACTGGAAGCGCCCTGAGTCTGAGCCGCCACAGCCGTCCAATCGGCGCGATGAGCCTTCTCACGCTGCCGCACCTTCTCAGCCGCCAGTCGTCATCAACATGCCCGCTCAAGGCCAAGCTGCGCCGCAGCAAAATGGCTACCTCGAGGCCCTGGCTCTTCGCAATTCGCAGGTCCGCGGCGAGCTGCAGCGCTAGTGCTGCGTGCTGCCTTTGGAACGCCACTCTTCGGCGTCTCGCTCCGTCATCAGCACCCATTCATGCCCCGCTGGCGCGTTTGGTTTTTGCAGGAAGCCTGTCTCGCCCTGGTTGCTACCCCATACGTCCCATGCTGCGCGGAGCATGCCCATTGCTCCCAGGACAATCAGGCCATAGAAGGTGTATGCGTGAACTTCAATCATTGGCGCATTTTGCCGTCAGGCATGACCCACGGATTTTTGACAGCTCAGCGGAGGACTCCAGAGCAAATCGTAGATTTGTGGCAGGAGTCTGTAGCGCACCTCCCCAGCAGGTGATTGCAGGCCCCCGCGGGGTATGGGGCAGCGCCCCATGTAGACCTTCGCCGCGCGACGTACCCCACGCCATCGGGCAAGTGGCCACCAGCGCGCCCTGGCCACCATGCACACGGCTTGCGAGCCTGGCCAGGCGCAACGCAGCGATCACCCCACCGCCCAGGCCTGCCGCGAGGCGCCCTCGAGGAACAGGCATGGCCCTCACTCGTCGCTGATAACACGGTGTTGCGCGACAGCGCCCCACCCCCAGCGGAGCACCTCAGAGGAAATCGCAGATTTCCGGCAGAGGTGTGCAGCGACGCACCACACAGCCCTGACCAGGCACTGATATCCGACTTGATTTGGAGGCCGGCAATTCGGGCTTTTGACACTCCTCAAAAGCCGCAACATTTCCCGCAGGAGGAAACCGATATGCGCTTGATTGGATACGCCAGAGTCTCGACCCGTGAGCAAGAAACCCGCATGCAGTTGGACGCGCTTGCTGCTGCTGGAGTGGGCACGATTTACGAGGAGAAGGCCAGCAGCATCGGCCAGCGGTACGAGCTGCAGCGCTGCCTGAAATCCCTAACACGGGGAGATGTGCTTGTGGTCTACAAACTGGACAGGGTGGCCCGCTCGCTGGTAGATCTACTGTCGATCCTGGATCGCATCAAGCTGGCCGGCGCCGAGGTGCGAAGTTTGAACGAGCCTCTGGATACGACTAGCCCGATGGGGGTGTTCATGCTGCAGGTCCTGGGCGCCGTGGCCCAGCTCGAACGCGGCATCATCAGGGAGAGAGTGATTGCCGGCCAGGTGGCGGCGATTTCTCGGGGGCAGCGCCATGGCAGGCCTCGCACATTAACAATGGAACAGGAGGCCGAGGTTCGCCGGTTAGTTTTGCTCGGTGCGACTCAGGCGGAGATTGCGCGACAATTGCAGGTTAGTCGCGCTGTCGTGGATCGAGTGATGAATCCTTGGCGGACGCGTTATGCGCCACAGAGACCCGTTTTAGGGCCATTGTTGAATGCCCCAACGAAGTGACGAAGTAATTACTTCGGAGCATGTCATCGGGGAAAAGATTGTGCCAGCAGAGGCCCAAGAACAGGTCTTTGAGGTTGATACCGAGGGCGCCATGGATTCATGATTCGGTCAACAACAGCACGGCTGCACCCCATCTCACGCGCAATAGCAGCCTGAGTAAAACCAGACGCTTGCAACGACTGCACCCGCGCTACAGCCACAGGGTCTAGTGTGCGTGGCCGACCGTGACTACCACCACGGGCAATGTGAGCGACCTGCCCAGCAACGACACGTTCACGAATCGTGGATCGCTCAAGCTGAGCAAACGCACCAAGGGTTTGAAACGCACAAACGCCCCAAGGTGTGGTGGTATCAAAGGGCTCGGTCAACGAGCGCAGAGCCACACCTCTACCGCGCAGATCATCATGTATAGCCAGCAAATCAATGAGTGACCGGGCAACACGATCAAGGCGCCAGAACACAAAAACGTCCCCAGTGTGCATGCCAGCTAAACACTCGCGAAGAACTGGCCGATGACTAACGCCACTGGCCTTTTCCTGAAAAACCACATCCACACCAGCGCGATTCAATGCATCGAGTTGCAATCTAGTTTCCTGCTCCCGTGTGGACACCCTCGCGTAACCGACCAATCGCCCCATCGTCAATCCCTCCATATCAAGCCTTGCTTTTTCCAATCCCGGTTCGCAGCAGCCCACCGCAGCATTGACCGGACCACTTCGGCTTTCGTGCAGCCGTAAAAACATGCTATGTCCGCAATCGTGGCTCCCATCTTGAGAGACACGGACACATCCAACCGCTCATGCTGGGACCGATGCGCCGCGACTCTGGCAGCGCTGGTGTTTCCGGTAACGATTTGCGATTGAGGATGCTGCTTAGGCATGGACCACCTCCAGTGGAACGAGCCGGCTGCGGGCCTTTTTGGGCATCTCCGCGTGCAGGACGAACCAGTCCTTGAAATGCGAAAGGCGCTCTAGCACTACCTGCTGGGCATCGAGGACACAGCCGTATGCAGCGGCCCAGGCATCACGGAGCGAGGGGTAGTAGCCCATTGAAACCGGTTGCGGGATATCGAAGTCACCAAAGGCGCTGTAGCGGTTGCTGAATGCCTGCCCATCGCGGAACGCCTTGACGATGTACTTGGCAATGTAGGAGGCAATCTGCGCAGGGCTCTTGCGGCTATTGGCCTTGCGACGGGCAATGTCGATATTGCCTTTGCGCTCCTTCGTCACTGAGCGCCAGATGGCGCGGATCACGTCAAAGCTCTTAACCTTGCAGGGCTGGCCGTTGTCGGCCGTTCGGGTGAAGGTTGCCGGTATGTTGGCCGTGGCCATGTGCCAGTGCAACGCGCCACGGGCCTGATGCTCATACACCGCCACCGCGCGGAATTCGGGCATCACTCGGCGAAGCCTGCGGACAAATTCCTTGAGGTCCTTTTTGGACCGCTGGAGGTCGGTTTCATTGGCCCAATAGGTCAGGGTCAAGAGGGTATCGGCACCCATGGCCTTGCACAGCTTGCGTACCTTCACCTTGGCCCGATTGGCAGCGATGGTGAGGGCCTTTTCGCGCAGCTCATCGGCGTTTTCCTCGCGATGCTGGACAGCAGCTTCAAGGTAGTGCTCCAGGACCATGGAGGACCAATCCAGTTCTTCCCAGACGGTGGGAGCCGAGCCCGTGATTTCAGTGTAACCATGACCGAGGTCATGGGCCTTGAGGTTGATACCGTCACCGGTCTTGCCTTCAAAAGGTACCAGGGGGATGCCTTGGCGGTGCATCTGCAGCAGTTCAGCAGGGGTGTGCCTTGCAGTCGGATTCGTTTCAGAGACAATGCGGATCATGTTGACCAGTCGTTGTGGTTGACATCACGATCCCGGGACGGTTGCAGCCGTTGCCGGGATCACCTTTTTCTGACATTCGCGAGGCGCTTGTGCCTACGTGTTCCAAAGTGTTTATGGGATAAATCTAGGCCGCGCTCCGCGCGGCCCGTCGCGCTCCGCTTGCGCCGGGCCGCACGTGCCGCAGCCTCCTGAAACAGCCATCCGTTGAGCGATCAAGAACCGGCCCCATGGCATGGGGTACGGGTCGCATGAGTGTTGACATGGGGTGTGGCACCCCATACCCCGCCCCCACCAAGCTCGCTGCGCTCGACGGCCTATTCGGCCTTTGGCGGGTCCCCGGTTTGTCTCCAGAAAGGAGCGCAGCACAGGCTCAGCGAGTGGACACACGGGGGAGACCTGCATAGGCTGGGTTGCGCACGGCCAGGGCAGAGGACAACTGCTCAGGAGTGATCAGACCTTCCTGCGGTTGCACGGGCGCCGGCAATGGCACCGTGCGGGCCTGGAGCGGCTGCAATTGCTGCGGCTGCTGGATACCCTGCGGCATCTGCAATTGCACCTGCTGCTGGGCCGGCTGGGGGCCCTGCTGGTGCTGGGCCCAGTCTACAAAGTAGCCCTGTCTCACGATCTGTTCGCAGACCGAGGCGGTTACCTGCATGAGCGTGGCTTGCTGGGTATAGCACTTGCACTTGGAGCCCATCTGCACACAGGCGGCAGGGTACGGGGCCACCGTGGGCTGGGTCACACCGTCATAGACGGGCGACGTGTGGGGAAAGTCTGGCAATCGCGGCTTGCGGTCCTGCAGGTATTCAAGGGCCGTCATGGGCTTGCGATCACGACCGGAGCCGCCGAACATCGGCATGTCTGCAGCCGCAGACTGGGACCCGGCTGCAGCAGTCGCTGGCTTGTCTGCAATGCCCGACTTGGCTTTGAGCGATGCAATACCAAAGTAGCCCGCGACAACCACTGTTGCGACGGCCGCCAAGCCGATCCACAGCGCCTTGGGAATACGGACCTTGGCAGTATGCAAACTGGCCGAGCGGTACCAACCGAAGACGTGCTTCGGGAAAGGCACCATGGTGACCTCGCCCGTGCTGCCCGACCCGTTGCGCTCGCAGTTCGGATTGACGGCATCCCACTGAATGCAACTCACCAGACTGGAGCCGCCGAAGGTTCGCTTGAGGTGGCGATGCCACCCAGGGGAGCCGATCAGCCGGCGCACGAAGCTATCGATGTTGCCGGGGTGCTGGCTGATCAAGTAGAAGTCAAAGCCACGCCTGCGATGCTCCGCTAGCATCTTGACGTGATCAGGAACCACAGCGCCGGTGGGGCGGTTGGGCAGATCGTTGTGGCATTCGTCCACAAAAAAGATGGTCCCGTCGGGCTCGGCCTGCCAGTCCTTGAAGTCAATCTTTTTCCAGTCCTTGAGTTCACCATCTTCGACCACCTCAAACCGACCGTTGAAGCACACCGGGCGGGTTTCCTTGACCTGCCGTTCGCGGACCCACTTGAGCACATTGAGGGTCTTGCCTGCGCCGTTGGCGCCAGTGATTAGGTACAGCATCAGTTCAGCACCCAGCGCTTGAAAGTGTCACTGTTGAGGCCGTTCAGCAGCATGCTGGCGAACATGGCGCTGAAGACGATGGACAGGGCCGTCCCGACCTTCATGAGAGTGAGCAACTGGACCACGACCGCAGGCAGATGCGCCAAGCTCTGAACGATCAAGTCCTTGAGAAAATCGAGGGCCTTGGATATGCCCACATAGGTGACCACCGACAGGCCCAAGGAGGCCAGGGTACGGCCGACAAAGCCGGCAACGAGGGAGAGCAGCAGCCCTCCGATCATGGGGATGAAAGCAGGCATGGTTACTCCCGTTTGAGCACGATGAAGGCGGCGGAAATCGAGGACAAGATGACCAGCACATGACCCATGAGAACCAGGACCGGACACACCGAGGCCCAGGAGATCACGAAGGAACCGCCACCGGGCAAAGTGACAGTGGTATCGGCAGGGCAAGAGCCGCCGCCGCCTAGAAACTGATCCCGCGTGCTGATGACGGTAGACAAGTCCACTTCACGATTGCCCTCCAGTGATCCAGTGACCTTGCCCTTGCCATCGAGCGCGCGAGCAGCATCGACCAGCTTCATTTCCGGTGTGTCCTTGGCATCGAACATCTCGCAAGCGCGCTTGTGCTGTTCTTTGGCAATCGCGCACTGGATGGCGTCGCCTTCACAGGTGAAGGCACCGCAACTGCCGCCGAACGAGCTAGGTTCCTTGTCGCCGTCCCCATTGCCATTGCCATTGCCGTTGCCGCCGGTGTTGCCCCCAGTGGTGCCGTTGCCGTTGTTGGTGGACGCACCGGTAGCCGTACCACACACCGGGTTCTTGGGGTTCTGCCTGCAGAACTGGGTGCGGTCGACACTGGTTTGCGTGGTGACCGTGGCGCCGCCATCGACTGGCTTTTTGCTTTGACTGATCAAGCACCGGTCACCGGTGCAATTGACATCGGTGCGGATGTCGACCTGCTTACCATCGCCATCGGTGATGCGGGTCCAATCAACGCCGTTGGTGTTGGTGCTGGCGCGATCCACGCAGACGTTGACGCCGTTCACCGAGCCGGTGAATCCGCCGCGGCAGTCCTTGGGAGGCTTGTTCGCTTCGGGGGCCTTATCGGCGTCAGCAGGGTTGTTGGGGTCTTTCTCCAAGCCAAGAGCGCAGGCGAGGCCTGCAGTCGTGCCGGAGGCATTGGTGTTATTGGCCCAAGACTCGCCCTCCGTGATCCAACCGTTGGGCGTCTGAAAAGCTACCTCGCCGGTGAAGCGATGCATGCAGCCGAGAGGCTGACCACTGCCACCCGTGACCCCGGAATTTCGGCATACGCCCATTTCCTCGCCGAGGGGTTGCTTACCGCCGATGCGGCCCACGCGATCGACACCGACAGCGTTGTGCATCACCGCCGCATCAGCACAGCGCTGGTCGTCGGTCTTGTTCTTGGGGTCGGGCACGCAGGCCCCGGAGGCGTCCTTTATCTGGCCCTCGGGGCACTTGTCGTCGGGCTTTTTGACGCAAGCACCATCCTTTGATTCGAAGCCCTCCTTGCACTGGCACTGGCCGTTGACCAACTCGGCGCCTGCCTCGCACTGCTTAGGGACGCACATATATACGCCGGAAGCCTCGACAGTCAATGCAGTGCCAACGCGGCAAAAGGCATAGGAAAAAACGATGTCCGGATTCGGCTGAGACTGGTCGGTCTTGGCGAGGTACCAGCCATCAAAAGGGCCAGGAGCTTTACAAGTCGGGTTGCTCGCATAGTGGCTGCACGTCGAGATACGAGCAGGCTCAGCGCCAGTTTGCGCGTGCACCAAGCCGCCAAAGAGCGCAACCATCAACAGGACGATCAGGCGGAAAAGATTAGCCATGCGGCCCCCAGCACGGCAATGATTACAAATAGTCCCACGACGCCCCCTTTGCGCAGCGCCACCAGTGACGCTATGCAAAAAGGTCCCCGGCCTGCAGACCGAGGACACACGGATCACTTCACCGAACGGCGGACCCAGGCGAAGGTGGCCAGTGCCACGAGGACGCCCAGGACAGCGAGGCCGATCAGGCCGATAGGCGCCTTGGCCTCGCCGATTTCGGTCACCGTAGGGGTCACATCGATGGCCGCTTGAGCCATAGGGGATGCCATGACGGCAGCGGTTGCGAGAGCCACGGCAGCGGCGGTCTTGGCCTTGGCAGAGGCGAACTTTTCACGAACTTGCATGGTTTACCTTTCAGGTAGTTGAGGATCGCTGTGAGACGGCTGGACCATCCTGATTAGCTGGCGGAACACCCAGCCAATGGCCCAGATCACAAGCACAGCACTTGCGATTGCGGCTCCCTCCGCTGGAGACAACTGCAGCGGGGGGAGACTTAATTCATGCACCACCGTGACCGTGCAAGCAGCGGCGCATTCGATGGTGGTCGGGTCAGCCATGGCGCACTCTGAGAGCGCGGGCATACACAGCACGCAGCCAGCGGGGCGCCCCAGGCATCAGGAGCGGACCGCACTGGAAACGCATGCGGGCATGCCAAACACGCTGACGACGATCCTCCCAAGAGGCGAACACATCGCAAAGTCCATCCCACAGGACAGCGAGCAAGGACCAGGACATTGCGCCAAGGAAACCAAAGGCGAACGCCAGCTTTGCCACGGCATAGGCGAGAGCTTCAAGCTCTTGGACACTCATGGCTTAGGCCTTAGCAGGCGCAGGAGCCGGCGCAGCTTGGCGGGCAGGAGGGACAGGGACGAGACCGGTGAGGATGCTCACCACATCGCCCTTGAATTCGCCGTAATCGGGCACCGACAGCGCAAAGGTGGCACGGTAGGTGCCCACCTTGGCGAGGTCCACCAGATCGCGGGGGACGCGCAGACGGCCGACGGTTTCGAGTTCGCCGTCATCGTTCAGGAGTGCCGTGCGGGCAATGGTCGATTCGTAAGGCTTCTGAGTGTTGGGGTCCAATTTCTTGGAGTGCTGGACCTCGACCTTGAGGATTTGGATGGTGCTGGTGTATGCCATGGTGAGTACGCCTTTATGTGGCTGGTTACGAGCATTAGCGCTCTGGGATGCCACCGGGGGAGGCATCACAGAACGGCCGGACTGTTTAGCCCAGCTAAACACTCAGGGAAAAAAAGGGTCCTGGCAGCAGAAGTAAAGGAAAAAACACAGGCTGTAAAACAGGACGAACGCCACGAGGACCGAATCCGGAGGCCTGTCCTTCATGGCTGCACCACCTGAACAGAGGCGCAAGAGAGCCACTTGACAGCCAATTCGGCAGAGGTAAGCAACCCACCCTGCGCAGCAGCAAACTGGACAAGGCAGCGACCAGTGCGAACACGCTGCACAGTGGCCCGGTAGCCGTGCCAGGACACGGTTAGACCGCGCTTAACGAGCTTGTCGTTTAGATCGAGGTTTGACGCCATATCACGCCCCAGACCCAACGGATAACATCGACGCCGGAGGAACACCAAAAATGCAGACCCTGCAAGCATTCCAGACGGAGTTAACGCGCGCCGCGCTATTCTTTTTCGCTATCCAATTGATAGCGCTGATCATTGGGATATGGATCACATACGTGGTCATCAAATGCGCGATCCGGGACGGCATCAACGAATCCAGGCTTGGGGACAGATGGCAACGGACAGTAGAGATCAGCAGGGCGACGGGAGACGAGCTACCGCCGATGCGCGCGGAAAGGTGACGGCTCATGTCAGCACCAGTGACGACACACATAGCCGTCAGCGTAGACAGTCGCCCAAGGACTGCCAACAGGCCCAGAGACGTAAGCCGAATGGCCACCACTTGGCATGTCACGCGGCGCATCCATACCACCGCAAGCCCATTCGGGCGTCAGGTAACAGTCGTAGGCGTCATCACGCAGACCGCCAGCAGGACGATGCGCCTCCCAAGGGCCAACAAACGGAATGCACCCCCCACTGCTGCCGCTGGACTGAGCTACCAATCCAGCATCCGCGCTGGGATCAGGCACCGGAACAGCAGGGGGAGTGCAATCATTAGCCGCCTCAGCACCGAAGAATTCGGCAGCGTAGACGGCAGGGAAATCCGAAGAGACAGAATGCAGCATGGGTAGCTCCATGAGGGATCGACCAATCACCACACCAGCCGGGCCGCTTTCGACACCGATGCCAGCCCATTCCAGGGCTTGTCACTGTCAATCCCCGCTGCTTCTGGCAGTAGCCCTTACGGGCGCGGGGAAGGGTGGTAAACTAAAACCGTTACCGGTAACCGTTACGGGTTATCAGTAGCAGTAACCAAATTATGCCACTGGGAGCAGAAATATGCTATTGAATATGCCTATTACTCCAGCAAGGTTGATTGATCTTGCTAAAGATAGAAGCGGGATGGAACTGCAAGCCATGGCCGCAGAGCTTGGCTACAACAAAACCCGGATCACCAAACTAAAAGCAGGTAGCTGCAGCTTGACCCCCACCGAGGTGAAGTACTACTCAGATAAGGCCGAACTGCCGTTTGAGGAAACGATATGCGAGCTAGAGGTCATGAAGAACCCCGCTGCAGCGAGGGTGTGGGGCATAGCAGCAATGGCGAGGAACCCATAATTTCATCGCTCATGAACTTGCTGCCGCTGCCCGCCTTTACCGACAACTACATCTGGATGCTGCACGACGCGCAGGCTGCGGTCGTGGTCGATCCGGGAGAAGCGGGCCCGGTGTTGCAGGCATTGCAAACCCTGGACCTGCCATTGCAGGCGATTCTAGTCACGCACCACCACGCCGATCATGTCGGCGGCGTGCCGGCGCTGCGCGAGGCCACTGGCGCCCGCGTCTTCGGACCCGCGCACGAAACCGTGCCCGAGCCCATCGCCCGCCTGGTGCAGGGCGACACGGCCGAGGTGCTGGGCCTGCGCTTTCAGGTTTTCGACGTGCCCGGCCACACGGCGGGGCACATCGCCTACTACGCCCCCGATGTGAACGGCGCCCCCGTGCTGTTCTGCGGGGACACCCTCTTTTCCGGCGGCTGCGGCCGGCTGTTCGAAGGCACGCCCGCGCAGATGCAGGCGTCGCTCGACACCCTGGCCGCGCTGCCGGGCGACACCCGTGTGTGCTGTGCACACGAGTACACGCTGTCCAACCTGAAGTTCGCCCGGGCGGTGGAGCCCGGCAACGGGGCGTTGCGGCAATACACCCGCGACTGCGAGGCGCTGCGGCAGCAGGGCCGGCCCACGCTGCCCTCGCGCCTGGCCACCGAGCGCGACATCAACCCTTTCCTGCGCACGCGGCAACCCACGGTGGCCCAGGCCGCCCGGGCCTTCGATGCGCAGGTCGATCCCCAAGATGCAGTGGCCGTTCTCGCGGCGCTGCGCCAATGGAAAAACGAGTTTCAATGAAAATTTTGCACATCCTGGGCCTGGCAAGCGTGGTCTGGCTCACCGGCTGCGCCACGCAAGGCACGTCGCCCGGAAGCGCCGCGAACAAGGACGGTTCTGCGCCGGCCACCACCGACACCTCGTCTTCTTCCCACACCCCCCTGATCCCCTCCGGGCCGCTGCAGCCGATCTCGGCCGTGCAGGCCAGCAACGGCGAGGTGGCATCGCTCTACGCGCCCTCCGACCTGTGGGACCGCATCCGCCGCGGTTTCGCCATGCCCGACCTGGACCAGGACCTCGTGCGCGACCGCGAGCAGTGGTATGCCACGCGCCCCGACTACATGCAGCGCATGACCGAGCGCTCGAGCAAATACCTGTTCCACATCGTCGAAGAGCTCGAACTGCGGGGGATGCCCACCGAGCTGGCCCTGCTGCCCTACATCGAGAGCGCCTTCAATCCGCAGGCCGTCTCCAGCGCCAAGGCCGCCGGCATGTGGCAGTTCATGCCGGCCACCGGCAGCGACTACCAGCTCAAGCAGAACGCCTTCCGCGACGACCGCCGCGACGTGCTGGCCTCCACGCGCGCCGCGCTCGACTACCTGCAGCGCCTGTACGGCATGTTCGGCGACTGGCACCTGGCATTGGCCGCCTACAACTGGGGCGAAGGCAGCGTGAGCCGGGCCATCGCCCGCAACCAGAAGCTGGGCCTGGGCACCAGCTACACCGAACTCACCATGCCGGCCGAAACCCGCATGTACGTGCCCAAGCTGCAGGCGGTGAAGAACATCGTCGCCAACCCGCAGGCGTTTCGCACCGAATTGCCGCTCATCGAAAACCACCCCTACTTCCAGACGGTGGACATCACGCACGACATCGATGTCTCGCTGGTGGCCAGCCTGGCCGGGGTGCGCGAAGAGGACTTCCGCGCGCTCAACCCCTCGCTGCACCGCCCCGTGATCCTGGCCGCGGGCATGCCGCAAATCCTGCTGCCCTGGGACAACGCCAAGGTGTTCCTCAAGAACCTGGAAGCCCACCGCGAAGGCCAGTACGCCAGCTGGACGGTCTGGAGCGTGCCCACCACCATGACGGTGGCGACCGCCGCCCAACGCGTCGGCATGAGCGAGAACGACCTGCGCAGCGTGAACCGCATTCCGCCACGCATGATGATCAAGGCGGGCTCGGCCCTGATGGTGCCCCGCGCCACCACCACGCGCCAGGACGTGTCCAGCCAGGTGGCAGACAACGGGCAGGTCGCTTTCACGCCGGAAATCGTCACGCGGCGCACCACGGTGCGCGCCGGCAAGCGCGACTCGGTCGCCAGCATCGCCAACCGCTACAAGGTGAGCGCCGCCAACGTGGCCGAATGGAACGACGTCAAGGCCAACGCCGCTTTCAAGGCCGGCCAGCAGGTCGTGATGTATCTGCCGGTGAAGCTGGCCGCCACCTCGTCCGCGCGCCCGGCCATCAAGCAGACCTCCACGCGAGGCGCCAAGGCCCCTGCGGCCCCCACCCGCAAGGGTGGAACGCCCTCGCGCAAGAAGCGCTGAGCGGCAGGCCGGGCTGGGCCGAATCAAGGCATCGCCCCGGCGAGGCTGGCCGTCCAGCGCTGGCGCGGGGCGGCCCGGCAAGCATGCGCTTCAGAGGCGCAGGTTGTGCATGCCGACCAGTCCCAGCACGCCCATCACGATGAGGTACAGGGCCACGATGTAATTCAGCAGGCGGGGCATGACCAGGATCAGGATGCCTGCGATCAGGGAAACGAGGGGGCCGATACTGAGGTTCAGCGACATGGAAAGATCCTTGTTGGAGTGATGGAATGAAGGAGCGCAATCGGTGCGTTGCAGCGCCGTGGCAAGACCGCCGTCGGCGCCCCGTCGACTCTAGCGCCACACCCTTGCCGCCGTGTGTCGGACAGTTCAGCCAAAGTGCCGGCCGCCCCCGGCACGGCACCGTGTGCCCCCCACCCTTCAGGCGTTGAACTTCTGCTTGGCCTTGCGCGCGAATTCGTTCGTGAACGTGCGCCCCAGATCGATCTTGAGCGGCGCCAGTTCGGATCGCAGGCGGGCCACCACCCGCGCCGCGTTGGCCGGGCCGTCATCGGGCATGAGGCCGTCGGGCGAGAAGGTGTCGCGCACCTTGTGGAATGCCGCTAGGTAGGCGCCCCGCTCGCCCAGCAGGTAGCCGGACGGCACGGCGCGCACCAGGTCGGCCGGGCTGGCCGTCTGCAGCCATTTGAGGGCATGGACCATGGCGTTGGCCAGGGCCTGCGAGCGGGCCGGCTGCTTTTGCACGAACGACTGCGGCGCATAGAGGCTGGCGGCCGGCATGGTGCCGCCGAACAGCTCCTGCGACCCTTTGAGCGAGCGCGTGTCGCACATCACCCGCACCTCGGCGCGCTGCTCGAGCGCGCTAACGATCGGGTCGGCATGGCACAGCGCATGCACCCGCCCCTGTCGCAGCGCGGCCACCGCCCCGAGGGCGGAGCCCACGCCGACGAAGGACACCTCGTCCAGCGGCGCGCCGTCCCGCGACAGCATCAATTGCGCCACATGGTGGGTGGAAGACCCCAGGGCCGACACGCCCACGCGCATGCCTTTGAAGCGGCTCACGCTCTTGACAGGCCAGGCCCGCGCCGATGCCGCCAGAGCCAGCTGCGGCGCACGCCCCTGCAGCACGATGGTGCAATAGCTGCGGCCCAGCAGTTGCTGGCGCAGCACGTGGTCGTAGGCGCCCGAGCACACGTCGGCCTCGCCGTCCTGCAGTGCCTGCAGGGCCAGGGCACCGCCCGGGTAGTCCTGAACCACCACGTGCAGCCCCTCGGACCGGAAGAAACCCAGCTCCTGAGCGATGGTCAGCGGCAGGTGGTACAGCAGCCCCGAGCCCCCGACCGCCACCCGCAGCGGACCGGTCCCGGCCGTGAACGGCGACGGCACCGCCAAGGCATCCGCACCCGCCCAGCCCGCCATCGAAAGGGCGGACAAGGTACCGAAGTGGCGGCGGCGGATGCGAGGAAAATCCATGGGAAAAAGCGAATTCAAGAAAATGCTGCAGTGCAGCAATCGTGCCACCTGCGCGCAGCCGCCCCGTCAGGGCAATCCCTGAGGGACATGAACGGAAAGTCGGGTTAATAGGATGGGTGCCAGGGCGATCCAGGCAGGTGGATCACCGCGACATGACCGCGGCGCCGCCTCAGCGGTAGCCGGTGAAGAGAATGGCGATGTTGACCACCAGCGCCCCCAGCCACACGGCGCTGCGGGCGGTGGGCAGGTCGGACACGTACATCATCACGTAGAAGACGCGCAGCATCACGAAGAGGAACGCCAGGATATCCAGCAGCGTCTGCCCGGCCCCCAACTGGTGCGCGATCACCACCGCACCGATGAAGAACGGCAGCGCCTCGAAGGTGTTGGACTGCGCGGCCAGCGCGCGGGCGCGCCAGTCGGTCTGCCGGGAGGCCCACCCTCGCGGATCGCGGTTGTCGGACACCTGGAAGCTGCCGCGCTTGGCGATCAGGGCGCACACTATGGGCAGCAGCGCCATCAGGAGCACGCACCAGTAGGCGACGGTGAAATGCGCGACATGCAGGGAATTCATGGTTCAAGCCTTTTCATGCTCCAGCGCAACTGAGTATTGCGCTGGCAGCTATCAATTTTATAGTGTCAGCGGCGATCGACCAGCGCATGCGCGATGGTGCCCAGGTCCACGTATTCCAGTTCGCTGCCCACCGGAACGCCGCGGGCCAGCCGGGTGACGTGCAGCCCCCGGCTCTTGAGTGCCTCGCTGATGACATAGGCCGTGGCCTCGCCCTCGGCCGTGAAATTGGTGGCCAGGATCACCTCCTGCACCACGCCATCGGTGGCCCGCTCCATGAGCTTTTGCAGCCCGATGTCCTTCGGACCCACCCCGTCCAGTGGCGACAGCCGCCCCATGAGCACGAAATACAGCCCGCGAAACGCCGCCGTACGCTCCAGCGCGGCCTGATCGGCCGGGGTTTCCACCACGGCCAGCCGGCTGGCATCGCGTTCCGGGTCCAGGCAGGTGTCGCACACCGCGGCTTCGGTGAAGGTGTGGCAGCGTTCGCAGTGGTGCACCGACACCGTCGCCTCATGGAGCGCCCGCGACAGCACCTCGGCGCCTTCGCGGTCGTGCTGCAGCAGATGGAAGGCCATGCGCTGCGCCGACTTCACGCCCACGCCCGGCAGGCGGCGCAGCGCCTGGACCAGGGCATCGAGGGAATTGGTGTCGGACATGCAAGGCGCCGTTCAAGAATCAAGAAAACATGCCCGTGAAGGGCATGGAAAGGGTGCGGCAAGCCCGGCGGCCGCAAACGGAAGGCAAGCGAACGATCCGGCCCCTGTCCAAGCCATCCACCGGCGCTCCAGCCGCTGCAGTCGCACGGACTGGGACGGCCGCCTGTCTCAGAAAGGGAATTTCATTCCGGGAGGCAGTCCCGGCATGCCCGCAGTCAGCTTGCCCATCTTCTCCTGCGAGGTTTCTTCGGCCTTGCGCACGGCCGCATTGAAAGCGGCAGCCACCAGGTCTTCGAGCATGTCCTTGTCATCGGCCAACAGGCTGGGGTCGATGGTCACGCGCTTGACGTCGTGCTTGCAGGTCATGAGCACCTTCACCAGGCCCGCGCCGGATTCGCCTTCCACTTCGATGTTGCCGAGTTCGTCCTGGGCCTTCTTCAGGTTGTCCTGCATGGCCTGGGCCTGCTTCATGAGGCCGGCGAGTTGTCCCTTGTTGAACATGTGAGTTTTCCTTTTCTGATGGGAATGAAGGGGAGGCTTGAATGAATGAGCGAATGAACCGTGGGACAGATGGCAACGACTTCCGTCACGCCGGCTTGATGCTGCCCGGCACGATCTTGGCGCCGAAGTCCCGCACCAGCGTCTGCACGTACGGGTCGTTGTGCACGATCTCCTCGGCCACGCGCTGGCGCTCTGCCGCCGCGGCCGCATTGCGCCGCGCCGGGCTGTCGATGACCACGCCCAGTTCGACGCTGATCTGGGTCGCATGGCCCGCGGCCTCCAACGCCGCCCGCAGGCGCTCGCGCGCCACCGGCTGGTTGAGCGATTCGCGCTCCACGCGCAGCAGCCAGTGTCCGGCGTCACGCGCCACCAACTGGGACTGCAGGGCCAACTCCCGCACCAGCGCCGCAATGGCCTCGGCAGCCACCAGTTGCTGCACGGTGGCGTGCCAGACATCGCCCTCTTCCGTGGCCGTGTAGCGGGCGGATGCAGGAAGGGAGCCCGTCGGCGCGAGCGGCTGCAGGCGCGCGCCCGGTTCGGGCGACGTGCGCACGGGGATCGCCATGTATTCGGGCGACGACGGCGCCGACGCCACCGGTCGTTGCGCAGGCGCTGGCACAGGCGCAGGTGGGGCCGCCGCGCGGCGGAAATCCTCGGCCGAATGGACCGGCAGCCGCACAGGGGCCGCTGCCGGCCCCGGCTCGCCGGGAGAGGGCTGCACCGGCGCCGCAGCGTCTTCCCACGGAGGCGCGGAATCGGGCGCGGGCACCGGCGTGGCTGCAACGGATGGTTCCGTCTCGGCAACAACGGCGCTGGCGGCCTGCGCCGGCACCGGCGCTGCAGGCGCACCCGCATCGCGCGCCGATTCGGCCGCCGGCCGCTGCAATGGCATCGCATCGGTGGCGGTTGCCCCCCGGGTCGCGGGCTGCGCGGGTGCCGGCTCAACCGGCGTCAGAGTTTTTTTTTCAGCCGAAGGGGCCGGGGCGGCCGAGCCATCCGCCGGCTTGAAGGCCAGCAACCGCAGCAACGCCATGGTCAGCGCTGCGTATTCGTCCGGGGCCAGCCCCAGTTCGGCACGGCCGTGCAGGCAAATGCTGTAGAGCAGCTGGGTTTCGTCTGCGGGCATCTGTGCGGCCAGGCGGGCGATTTCCACGGCCTCGGGGTCGTTGGCATCCAGCGCCTGGGCCATGTTCGGCACGGCCTGCATGACGGCCATGCGCTGGAGCACCGCGCTCATCTCCTCCAGCGTGGAGGCGGCAGACAAGCCGTTCAAGCGCAGGGCATCGGAGGTTTCCACCACCGTGCGGCCATCGCCCTGGGCCAGGGCCTCGATCAGGCGGAACACGTACGACCGGTCCACACTGCCCAGCATCTGGCGCACGCCCGCTTCCTGCAACTGGCCGCTGCCGAACGCGATGGCCTGGTCGGTGAGCGAAAGCGCATCGCGCATCGAGCCCCGCGCCGCACGCGACAGCAGGCGAAGCGCCTGGGGTTCGGCCGGCACGTTCTCCTGCGCCAGAACGCGTCCCAGGTGCTCGAGCACCGTCTCGGGCGCCATCGGGCGCAGGTTGAACTGCAGGCAGCGCGAGAGCACCGTGACCGGCACCTTCTGCGGATCGGTCGTGGCCAGCACGAACTTGAGGTATTCGGGCGGCTCTTCCAGCGTCTTCAGCATGGCGTTGAACGCCGTGTTGGTGAGCATGTGCACTTCGTCGATCATGAAGACCTTGAAGCGCCCCTGCACCGGCTTGTAGACCGCCTGCTCCAGCAGGCCCTGCACTTCGTCCACGCCGCGGTTGGAGGCGGCATCGAGCTCGGTGTAGTCCACGAAGCGGCCGCTGTCGATGTCGGTGCAGGCCTGGCACACGCCGCAAGGGGTGGCCGTGATGCCGCCCTGCCCGTCCGGCCCCTGGCAATTGAGCGACTTGGCCAGGATCCGCGACACCGTGGTCTTGCCCACGCCGCGCGTGCCGGTGAAAAGATAGGCATGGTGCAGCCGCTGCTGCGTGAGCGCATTGGACAGCGCCTGCACCACATGCTCCTGGCCCACCATCTCCGAGAAGGTCTTGGGACGGTATTTGCGGGCGAGCACGAGGTAAGACATGGGGGGATTCTATGTGGCTGGGCGCGCCCTCCCGGATCGCCGGGGTACCGATTCCACACCGCGCACCGGTGCGCCCCGCTGTCAGGCCACCGTGGCCAACACCTGCACGGCGTGCAGGGTCGGCCCGGCCGGAACGGCCTGCTTTATCGCCTACAATCGGCGGTGACGGGCCTCCCCGCATGGTGAAGCAGCCAACCGGGTCAGGTGGGGAACCAAGCAGCCCTAACTGTAGAGTCAGTGCCGGGGGTAAGGCTCGTCAACTATCTTTCCAGCCATCCCTGCCAAGCCTTTCACGGCCCTTGGCGCAGGGCATGTCCCCTCAAAGCGGTCCACGCCGCGGCTTTTTTCCCTTTCCAAAACTCTCGCGACATCCGGCTCGGCCAATCCAGTGACCGGCAAGCGCCGCCTGGGCACTCACCGCTCGCAGCCTGAGCCCTGCGCATCCTGTGCGTTCCCTGCAACGCGCATGTTCCAACCCAACTCACGGAAACAGGCAACGGCATCGGCATGCGTGGATGGGGCATGTTCCATGCCTTCTTGCCAAGCCTGTCCTGTGCAGTGGCTGCTTTTGTCTATTGGCGTATGCCCAAGAAAGCCAGACCTGCCCCCGCCGACTGTCATGCCAAGCCGGCCGTTCAAGGCTTAAGACCCCAGGCGACTTTCCAAAATATTCACATTTAGCATTTTCAAGTTACCATTTGTTTCTTTTGAGGAGCCGATATGGCAGAAGGTCAAGCGCAAGGAACCGCCTACCTGTGCGACACGGCTGATGCGCCACCGGCGGCCGAGCCGGCGCGTGTCGCCAGTGCCAGCCCGTCTGTGATCGAGGAAAAGTCCAACGCCAAGCCGCTGGACCAGTTCACGTTCGAAAAGATGCGGCGCGTCAACGGCTCCCTCCTTGCGTTCGGCTCCCTGGGCTGGCTGGCGGCGTGGTGGACGGCCGCGCCCACCTACCACTACGACAACATCCTGTTCGCCCTGCTGGCGATCGCCTTCTACTGCTGCATCATCACATCGATGTTCGCAAGCACCCCTGGCAGGGTCGTGCTGGCCGCCTTGCCGGCCTGTGGCTTGCTGGCCCACGGGTTCTGGCTGCTGTCGGTGCCGAGCCCGGTCGGGGTCTACTTCTGCCTGGCCCTGGGGGTGGCCTTCACGCTGCTGATCGCCTTCATGTTCATTTCGAAATGGCAGTACCTGGCATCCGTGGCCGTCATCTGGCTCGCGTTCGGGCACGGCGATTTCCAGCAGATGCGTTCCGCGCACGACCCCGTCTGGAGCATGCTGATCGTCACCCTGTCGTCGCTGTGCGGGATGCTGCTGAACATGGCCCTCTTTCGCCTGCGGGAAGACAGCCATCGGCAGCAACTGGAACTGGAAACCCTGGCCTACCAGGATGCGCTGACCGGCCTGGCCAACCGCCGCAGCCTGCTCAAGCACATGCAGTCGCTGCAGGACGCCGGGTACATCGAAGGCCTGTATTTCATGATGATCGACATCGATGACTTCAAGTCGATCAACGACCAGTTCGGGCACGACCAGGGCGACGTGGTGCTGAAGGACGTGGCGTCGGCATTGAAGCGGCAGGCCGGCCGGCACCTGTGCGGCCGCCTGGGCGGCGAGGAGTTCGGCGTGGTGGTGGAGGCCGCCACGTTGCCCGAGGCCTGTGAACTCGCCCAGGCGCTGGTCAACACCGTGAACACGCTGTACGCGGTGCCCGTGGACCACCCTGCCTTCCAGGGCCGCCGGCTGTCCATCAGCGCCGGCCTGACCCGCGGGGAGGCGGACTGCACCACCTCCGAACTGATCCGGCGCGCGGACCTGGGCCTTTACCGGGCCAAGCGCGAAGGCAAGAATCGTTTCTGCATGCACTTCGGCCCCGACGGCGAGGCGCCCCCGGCAGCGACGGCACCGCCCCAGCCCCAGCCTCAAAGCGCCTGATCAGGCGCGCTGCAGCCAGGCCTTCGCCCCTTCGGCAGCCGCCATGCCGCTGGCCATGCAGGCCGTCATCAGGTAGCCGCCCGTGGGGGCCTCCCAGTCCAGCATTTCTCCCGCGCAGAAAACACCGGGCAGGGCCGTCAGCATGAGGCGGCCATCCATCGCCTCGAACGGCACCCCGCCCGCGGTGCTGATGGCTTCGTCCAGCGGACGGGCCGCGCCCACGGTGATGGGCAGCGCCTTGATGGCCTGGGCCAGGGCGGTGGCGTCGTTCATGCCCTCCTTGCCCAGTTGCTCGTACAGGATGCCCATCTTGATGCCGTCCAGCCCCAGGCGGCTCTTGAGGTGGCTACTGAGGCTGCGGGCACCGCGCGGATGGCGCACTTCCTTGAGCACGCGCTCGGGCGTGTGGTCGGGCAGCAGATCCAGGGTGAACGTGGCATGGCCATGCGCCTCGATCTCGTCGCGCAGCAGGCTGGAGACCGCGTAGATCAGGCTGCCCTCCACGCCGGTGGCCGTGGCCACGAACTCGCCCCGGCGGCTGAACGTGCGCCCCTGGTGGTCGGAGAAATGCAGCGCGACCGATTTGAAGGGCTGTCCGGCAAAGCGCTCGGTGAAATGCGGCGTCCAGCCGGCCGGATCGGGTGCCCGCCCCATCAGCTCGCGCAGGAATTCCCGCCGCGTCTCGCCTGCCTGGGCGCCACCGGCACGCACCGTGTCGAAGCCGCAGTTGGCCGGGCGCAGCGGGGCCACGGGCACGCCCTTTTCGGCCAGCAGCGGCACCCACGCGCCGTCGGAGCCCAGCCGGGCCCAGCTGCCACCCCCCAGCGACAGCACCACGGCCCGGGCCTGCACCGGCACCAGGCCCGCAGGGCTGGTGAAACCCAGTGTCATGGCGGCCGCATCGCCGTCCTGCGCGGCGCCCTCGTCGCTCCAGCCCAGCCAGCGGTGGCGCATGTGGAACACCACCCCCTGCCCGCGCAAGCGGTGCAGCCAGGCGCGCAGCAGCGGCGCGGCCTTCATGTCGGAGGGGAACACCCGGCCCGAGGTGCCGACGAAGGTCTCCACCCCCAAGCCCTGCGCCCAAGCGCGCACCGCATCGGCGCCGAAGGCCTGCAGCAGGGGCTCGATGGCGGCACGGCGATCGCTGAAGCGGGCCGCGAACGGCTCGAACGCCTCGGAGTGCGTGAGGTTGAGCCCCCCCTTGCCCGCCAGCAGAAACTTGCGCCCCACGGAAGGCATGGCGTCGAACAAATGCACGGCCAGGCCGCCACGGGCCAGCACTTCGGCCGCCATCAGGCCGGCGGGGCCGCCGCCGATCACGGCGACATCACAGGCCAGCACGGGGGCGATCGATTCGGAAACAGTCATCTTCAACCTTTGCTTTTGAAACATCGGGGCGCGGCGCCGCAGGCCGGGAGCCTGCAGCGCGCCGCGCCATCAAAACAGGGCGCCCTGCACCTGCACCTGCACCGGAGCCGGAGCCGGAGCCGGAGCCGGAGCCGGAGCCGGAGCCGGAGCCGGAGCCGGAGCCGGAGCCGGAGCCGGAGCCGGAGCCGGAGCCGGCGGTGGCGGTGGCGGTGGCGGTGGCGGTGGCGGTGGCGGTGGCGCAGTCTCGCTGCCCACCTCCACCATCCGCCCGTCGCCGGTGAGGAACGCCGCGCGCACCGCGTGGCCCGGCATCTGGGCCTGAACGGCTTCGCGGTAGCGCGCCAATTGGGCCATCAGATGGGGGCGGCGCTCGGGGTCCGCCGCGCTTTTGTAGTCGAGCACCCACCACACCGGCTCGCCGCCGGAATCGACGCGCCGCACCAGTCGGTCGATGCGCAAGGTCTGCCCGGCGTGGACGATGGTGGCCTCGTTCACCGCCCGATCGACCGCGTCGGCCTGCCATGCCCAGGCGCCCTGGCCGCCCAGGATGCGCTGGGCCATGCCGGCGGCCAGGGTGGCGGACTCCGGCGCCAGGTCGAAGTCTGCCGCCAGCCGTGCCAGCCGCGTGGCGGGCCATCCGCCCCCGGACGGGACCGGCCCGCCAGCGCTTGCCATGGCGGCCTGCTCCAGCAACTGGTGCATGGCCTCGCCCTGGCGCGATGCCGGGGTGGACACGGCCACCGCCGGCACGGCCGGACCATCGGGCTCCGGCTTCGGCGGCGGCGACCAGGCCGGCAGTTCGGCCAGCACGGCATGGTCCTGCGCCCGCCCATCGTTTTGCGGCAAGGCTTCGCCGGCAGGTTCAGCCAAGACGTTCTCGTCCTCATCCTGCAGCAGGGGCGCCAGCCGGTTCCACCAACTGCCGGGCGCCGAGGACGAGGGTTGCACCGACGAGACCGCCAGGCAGTGCTTGGCCCGCGTCATGGCCACGTACAGGGTGTTGAGTTCTTCGCGCTGTCGCTCGGCCTGTTCGGCGGCCAGCATGTCCACCGCGCTGGGCGGCGGCGTGCTTTCGCTGGCGAGGAACACGAAGCGGCGCGGCAGCGGCTCTTCGCCCGGCCAGTCCACCAGCACGCCCATGGTCTCGGCCTTTTGCGGGCGGGTGTCGGTGTCCAGCAGCAGCACGCTGTGCGCTTCCAGGCCCTTGGCGCCGTGCACGGTGAGCAGGCGCACCGCCTGCGCGTCCACCCGGCCCGGCGCGCGCTGGCCGGCGCGCTTCATCGCCCGGACGAAGGCGTAGGGTGTGAGGTAGCGCCCGCCGTCGATCTGCAGCGCGGCCGACAGCAACGCGCGCAGATTGGCGAGCACGCTGGCGCGCTGGGTGGCGGGCGCGGCGGCAGCATAGCGGGCCAGCACGTCGCGGTGGGTGTAGAAGGCCTGCAGCGCGTCGTGGGGCGGCAATGCGTCGAACCAACCCTTGTACAGAGCCAAATCGGCTCCCAGCACAATAAATTCTAGGGCATCATGCTCACTTTTTAATAGCAAATCGAGCCAACTGCATTCGAGGTTCTCCGGCTGGCGGCGCCACAGCGCCAGCCGCACGAGCGTGTCGTCGCCCACCCCGAACAGCGGCGAGCGCAGCGCGCGGGCCAGCGACAGGTCGTGGCCCGGCGAGACCAGCGCATCCAGCAGCGCCACCACGTCCTGCACTTCGGGCGCCTCGGCCAGCTCGGCTTTTTCAGGCTGCACACAGGGCAGGTGCAGGTCGCGCAGCGCGTCCTGCATGGCGGCCAGCCGGTCGCGCTTGCGGGCGAGCACCATCACCTCGCGCGGCGGCACGCCGTCGGCGATGCGCCCGGCCACCCAGCGGGCGGCCTGCGTGCATTCGCGCATGCGCAGGGTTTCCTCGGCCTCGTGCCGCGGCTGCGTGAGGCTGTCGCGCCACGCCATGGGGTCCAAGGCAGGGCCCGCGCCATCGTCGGGCGCGGTGATGGCGGGCAGCCGCAGCCGCATTCCCGGGTCGGTGGACTCGGTGGTGTGGTCGCGAAAGCCAGCGTATTCCCCCTGGCCCTGCGCGGCCTGCATCACGTGATTGACCGCGTCGATCACGCCCGTGGCATTGCGGCGCGTGTGGTCGCAGCTCAGCAGGTCTCCGCCCAGGCCTTGGCGCACGAAGGCCTGCGCGGCCAGGAACACCTGCGGCTCGGCACGCCGAAAGCGGTAGATGCTCTGCTTGGGATCGCCCACGATGAACACGCTGGGCGCACGCCCACCGCCCGCGCCCACATAGCCAGACAACCAGGCGTGCAGCGCCTGCCACTGCAGCGGGTTGGTGTCCTGGAACTCGTCCACAAGCAGATGCCGCACCCGCGTATCCAGCCGCTCCTGCACCCATCCGCTCAGCACCGGGTCGGACAGCATGACCAGCGCCGTGCGTTCGACATCATTCATGTCCACCCAGCCGCGATCGCGCTTGAGCGCAGCGAATGCAGCCACCAGGGCGCGCGTGAGCCGGGCCATGCGGTGGTGGTGGCCCCAAGCCTCGTGCTGGCGGCGCGCCAGGCACAGGCGCTGCAGCTCGGCCTCGGCCTCCTGCGCCACGGCAAACTTCTCCAGGTTCTTGCTGAGCCGGTCTTCCTTGGCCACGAAGAAGGCGCGGCGCAAACGCTCCAGGCGTTTGTGCGGGTCCTCGCATGCGAAGGCATCGATCACCGCGTCGGCCGCCTTTTGCGGCGTCTTGTTGGATTCGGTGCCCAGGGCGCTCGCGCGGGCCAGCCAGCGGGCGCGCGCCGCATCGCCCTCCAGCGCGTGGGCCGGGCTGTCCAGCCCCTGCAGGTCGGGGAATTGCGCATGGAACGGCGGGACCGAGGCGTCGATCACGCCGGCCGCGTCCGCCAGCTCGAACTCGATGCGCTTGGACAGCGCTGCGCCCAGGGCCTTGTGCGTCTGCGACCGCCCATGCGAGGCCACCGCCGCAAGGTAGTCGGCATGCAGCGCCGCATCGTCGGCCACCTGCTGCAGGAACGGCGGCCAGACCTGGCGCACGGCCTCGGCGTCGTCCTCCAGCAGCTCGTAGTTGCCGGGTAGCCCGCGCGCGTGCAGCACCGCCAGCGGCGCGGTGCCCAGCAGCGCGGCGAACCAGCTGTGGAAGGTGCGGATCTGCACCGGCCGCCCGGATTCGAGCATCGAGCGGTACAACGTCTGCAGCAGCGCGCGCTTTTCCAGCGCGCTATCGGGCGGGATGCCGCGGGCGACCAGTTCCCGGGCCAGGCGCTCGGGCTTGGCCTCGGCAAATTCTTCCAGCCATTCCTGCAGCCGCTGGCGCATCTCGCCCGCGGCCTTGCGCGTGAACGTGATGGCCAGGATTTCGTGCGGCGCGCAGCCGTCCAGCAAGGCACGCAGCATGCGGGAGACGAGCATCCAGGTCTTGCCCGCGCCCGCGCAGGCTTCCACCGCCACGCTGCGGTCCGGATCGCAGGCAATCGAATAGAACGCCTCGCGCGTGACCGGGCGGCCGTTGTGTTCGTAGGCGGCCAGCGTCATGGTGCGTTCTTCATGCCCAGAAATCCTTGCGGCACAGGCCGCGCGCGGCGCAGTAGTCGCACACGGCCCCCTCGCCCAGCGCCGGCATGGCGGCACCGGCAGCGATGCGTTCGAAGTCGTGCAGGATGCCCTCCACCAGCTGGTCGCGCAGGGCCACGATGTCGGGCTGCTCGAAGGTCCGTGTGTCGCCGCGCTCGCCCACGTTCACGTAGGCCGCGCGCAGGTGGTCGTCGTGCAGCAACGCGGCATAGAACGCCAGCTGTGTGTCCTCGGTGCCGGCAGCCAGGCGCTTGCGGGTGACGGCTTCGTTCTCGGTCTTGTAGTCGATCACCAGCAAGGTCGGTGCTTCGCCCGGAACGCCGGAGCGGACGGCATCGATGCGGTCGAGCAGGCCCACCAGTTGGAGCGGACCGAGCGACTGCGTCGAGCGCACCTCGGCCTGCCGGAAGGCTGCGCCCTGCCCCTCGTGGTCCTGCAGCCAGCGAAGGTAGCCGTCGCGCAGGGCCGGCCAGCCGGAGGCGAACGGCAGGAACTCGCCCGACGCCAGCCGCTGCGCCCGGGTGACGGCCTCGGCCGCGGCATCCATGAGCGCGCGGCGCGCCGGCAGCGCTTCGGTGGGCGCCGCCTGCAGCGCCTCGTGGAAGTGCTGGAGCACGGCATGCAGCCAGTTGCCGAAATCCCGCTTGCCCACTTCGGCGCCCAGCTCGTCGGATTCCTGCAGGCCCAACTGGCGCAGCGCGAAGAAACGATAGGGGCAGTGGCGCAGATCGGAATAGGCGGTGGAGGACAACTGCAGCACGGGCAGGGCCTCGCCCGTCGGCATCGGCCGGGGCACGGGTGCGAGCGGCACTTCGCGCACGCTTCGCGGATCGGTGCCGGCGCGGGCCTGGCCGGCCAGCTGCAGGGCCAGCACCAGCGGACTGGCCAGCAACGGCTCTCCCCCGTCATCGCCGCTGCGCCACAGCACATCCACGTGGGCGGTGCACAAGGCATTGCGCCAGGCCGCGCGCTGGGCGGCCTCCAGCGCCTCGCGGGTGGGCAGGCCCAGGCCCTCGCGCTGCGCCCGGGTCCAGGTGCCGGGGGGCTCCGGAGCGGGCGGCAGGCGCTTTTCGTCGCAGCCGGGCACCACCAGCGTGGCGAACCGGCGCGCCAGGATCTGCGGCAGCGGCACGACGAACACCGAGGCGCTGCCGTCGTGGCCGGGCCGGTAGCGTGCGGCTTCGAGCACCTCGTTCACCCAGCGGGTGAACTCGGCCAGCGCCATGGGCCGCCCTGCGCTCGCCAGCCCCTCCAGATCAGAGGGCAACCCGTCCTGCAGCCGCAGCTCCGCCAGCACGCGCTCCCCCGCGGCGTCGGCCTGCAGCGCCTCCCATTGCCCCGTTGCCTGCAGCAGCTCGCGCAGTGCGTCCAGCCATGCCGCCACCGGCCTCGCGGCCTGCCAGGGCGTGCGCCAGGCCTGTACCTGCGCGATGAGCGCTTGCACTGCAGCCGCTGCAGGCGGCATGGCATCGCTGCGTTCCTCGATGGCCGTCCAGTGGCCGGTGCCGGCCCTGCGCAGCCACTTCTCGGCCGCGCCCACCGCCTGCGGGCTGGCGGCCGGCACGTGTTTGAGCCAGTCCAGCACCGCGTCGGCGGAGGCGTTCCAGGCACAGGCCCGCAGCGCCACCATGGCATGGGACGCCGCGCGCGTGGTGGACAAGGTCCAGCCGTTCTCGTCGTGCACGGCCACCCCGCGGCCCTGCAGCAGCGCGCTGATGCGGCGCGTCAACGCCCGGTCGATCGCGGCCAGGGCCAGCGGCGCGTGGCCCTGCGCCAGGCGGTGCAGCACACACGCCGCCGCGCGTTGGGCTTCATCCTCGGCATCGGTGGCCTCGTGCAGGAACACCTCGCCGAGCGCGGGCAACGCCGTTTCAGGTGGCTCACCGAGCGGCAGGGACAGTGCGCGGTCGCCCCACCGCGTGCAGAGCGTCTTGGCCAGCGGATCGGCCTGGAAGCCACCGAGCACGACCAGCGCATCCACGGCCGATTGCGTGCCCGGATCGAACAGCACGTCCGTTGCGTGGCGGGACGCCAGCACCCATTCGAGAGCGATGCGCGCCACCGCCGCCTCGTAGCGCAGTGCCGCGCCGTCACCTGCGGGGGGCATCGATTCGCGCGCGCCCACCGCCCAAGCGTCGCGCTCGGACGGCGGCACGGCGCAGACGACGCTGGCCAATTGGGCCGCCGCCTCCAGCAGCGACGCGGCCAGCACGTCGCGCTGCTCCGTCAGGCCGACCCGGTCGAGCAACGCGCGCGCCGTGAGGGTGTCGCGCCCCATGTCGTGCGAGAGGTCGTCGCCTTCCGGCACGAACGGGGCGATGCGGGAGGCCCAGTTCCGGGTTGTCTCGAAACGCGGCGCGAAGCCATCGGGCACGCGGCGCGCCCATTCGCGCTGCGCCTCGGCCATGAGCTGGGCGTACGGCACCAGCACCACGGTGGCCGCGGGGTGCGCGCCGGTGCGCCGGATGTGGGCCTGCACCCGGTCCAGCACCGGGCCCCAAACGCTGCCGGGCGCATCGTTTTTCGCTATGACTGTCATAGCGGTGGAGGCCGCGGCCACACCGTGGGGCGGGAAATATCTTTCTGTCACAATCCCCTGACTTTATCCGTACCCGCCCACCTCAACTTGCTCCACAAAGGAATGTGCCATGGCAAGCGAACTCATCAAACACCTTTCCGACGCCAGTTTTGAAACCGATGTACTGCAACCGGGCACCACGGTGCTGGTGGATTACTGGGCCGAATGGTGCGGTCCCTGCAAAATGATCGCGCCCATCCTGGACGAAGTCGCCAGCACCTACAAAGACAAGCTGACCGTCGCCAAGATGAATGTGGACGAGAACCGCGAAGTGCCTGCCAAGTTCGGCATCCGCGGCATCCCGACCCTCATGCTGTTCAAGGACGGCCAGTTGGCCGCCACCAAGGTCGGCGCGATGAGCAAGACGCAGCTCACCGCGTTCATCGACCAGCAACTGGCCTGATTGGTGACGGTCGGGGCTGGCGTGGGCGGCGGCCTCGTCCGCAGCGCGCCATCCCGCGTGCACGCATTGTTCGATGGCAGCGATCTTGCTGCACGTGCCTTGGCAAACCGGTTTTTTTTCCTGTCATAATCGCCGCAGATCATCGCGTCCGCATGCACTAGCGGCCGGTTCCAGATCCCCAGGCCATCCGAGGTCCGCAAACAGCGGCAGCCCGGCTCCCGGCCTCCCCCCTGATTCAAATCCGCTCCGTTCAGGAGTCACCCCATGCATTTAAACGAACTCAAGGCACTGCACGTGTCCGAAGTGCTCAAGCAGGCCGAAGAGCTGGAGATCGAGAACACCGGGCGCATGCGCAAGCAAGAGCTGATGTTCGCGATCATCAAGAAGCGCGCAAAGGCCGGTGAGCAGGTCTTTGCCGACGGTGTGCTGGAAATCCTGCCGGATGGCTTCGGCTTCCTGCGTAGCCCCGACACGAGCTACACCGCCAGCACCGACGACATCTACATCTCGCCCAGCCAGGTCCGGCGCTTCAACCTGCACACCGGCGACATGATCGAAGGCGAAGTGCGCACCCCCAAGGATGGGGAGCGCTACTTTGCGCTGACCAAGCTCGATGCGGTCAACGGCGGCCCGCCGGAGCAGAACAAGCACAAGGTCATGTTCGAGAACCTGACGCCGCTGTTCCCCAAGGAGCAAATGAAGCTCGAGCGGGACATGAAGGGCGAAGAGAACATCACCGGCCGCATCATCGACATCATCGCCCCTATCGGCCGCGGCCAGCGCGCACTGATCGTCGCACCGCCCAAGAGCGGCAAGACGATGATGATGCAGCACATCGCGCACGCCATCACCGCCAACAACCCCGACGTTCACCTCATGGTCCTGCTCGTTGACGAGCGCCCCGAGGAAGTGACCGAAATGCAGCGCACCGTGAAGGGCGAAATCATCGCCTCCACCTTCGACGAGCCTGCCGCACGCCACGTGCACGTGGCCGAGATGGTGATAGAGCGGGCCAAGCGCCTGGTCGAATTGAAAAAGGACGTGGTGATCCTGCTGGACTCCATCACGCGCCTGGCCCGTGCCTACAACAACGTCGTGCCCTCCTCCGGCAAGGTGCTGTCGGGCGGCGTGGATGCCGCTGCGCTGCAGCGCCCCAAGCGCTTCTTCGGCGCGGCGCGCAAGGTGGAAGAAGGCGGTTCGCTGACCATCATCGCCACGGCGCTGGTCGATACCGGCAGCCGCATGGACGAAGTGATCTTCGAAGAATTCAAGGGCACGGGCAACAGCGAAATCCACCTGAACCGCCGCCTGTACGAAAAGCGCGTGTTCCCGGCCATCGAGCTCAACAAGAGCGGCACCCGCCGCGAAGAACTGCTGCTGCCGCCCGAGATCCTGCAAAAGACCCGCATCCTGCGCCAGTTCATGTACAACATGGACGAGATCGAGTCGATGGAACTCATGATCAAGAACATGAAGGCGACGAAGACCAATGTGGACTTCTTCGACATGATGCGCCGCGGCGGCTGATTTTTGCCGTTCGCATGGGGTGGCTTGCGCCGCTCCCGTGTACATCCAAAAGCCCCGCAGGCCATCCGGTCTGCGGGGCTTTTTGCTGAAGGCCGCAACCTCCCCGCTCAAGTACCGGACCACGCGGCGGCGGACGATCCCAGCGCAGGTGCAGGCAGCTCCCAGCGCATCGGCATGCCTTCGATGGACAGCGGCGCCAGCAAGCGCCTGGCCGGCCCCCAGGCGGTGGCTTCGATCTCCGGAGACTGGTCATGCAAGGCCTCGGGCAACAGCGGCTCCTGGTCCAGCGACGACGGCGCCTGTGCCAGCCAGTGGGCGGTTCGCGCCAGCGATGCTCGCACCTCGCAGCCCCGGCCGGTCTGCCGGCGATGCGCCAGCGCCTTCAGGGCCGCGGCCGCCATCAGGTAGCCGGTAGCATGGTCGATGGCCTGCACGGGCAGTGGCACCGGCACCTGCCGCCCGGTCCGGCGCATGCCTGCCTCGGCAATGCCGGTGCTCATCTGAATGAGGCTGTCGAAGCCCCGGCGTCCGCGCCACGGACCGCTCCACCCATAGGCGTCGAGCGAGACGTCGATCAATCCGGGATGGACCGCGCGCCGCCATGAAACGCCCAGCCCCAGCCGCTCCAGGGCTTCCGGCCGCAACCCGTGTACCAACACGTCGGCCTGGCGCAGCAAATGCTCGAACACCGCGTGGTCGGCGGCTTGCCGAAGGTCCAGGCGCGCGCAGCGCTTGCCCAGAACCACCTCGGGCACAGTGCCTGGCTCTTCCCAGCCCGGCGGGTCGATGCGCAGGACCTCGGCGCCAAAGCCGGCGAGGAAACGCGTCGCCACCGACCCCGCCAGGATGCGGGTGAGGTCCAGAACACGCACGCCATGCAGGGGGCGCTGCGCCGTTCCCACCCAGGCGCGCGCAGGTCCTTCCGCACCAAAGGCCATGTGGAGCAACGGTTCCGCCTGGACAGCCTCTCCCTGAGGATGAGACGACCATTCGTCCAGGCTTCGCATGGCTGCGGCACACCCGCCCTGCTCCACGATGGCGGACTCCAGATCGCTTGCACGCCAGCCAGCGACCGCCTGGGCCGCCGACTCCCGGTCCGTCACCCCGCCGAGCACCGCCAGCGCCGCGGCCCGGTGATGCGGCGCATTGGTGTGCAAGCGGATCCATCCATCCGCAGCTTGGTAGTCGCCTGCGACGGTATCCCACAGCGGTGCCAAGGCCCAGCCGATCGGACGCAACGACCCACCGAACCAGAAGGACGCCAGCCGCCGGTCCACCCGAACCTGCGGCACCGGTGCGCGGGAAGGTGCGGCGACCTCCACCAATGCGAGACCGGCCACCGCCATCGAGGCACTGGCCAGGTCGGTCACGGGAAAGACCGATGGCAATTGCCCAGCGCCCGTGAAAGACAGCGCATCCATCGGATCCGTTGTGCCGCCCAAGCCCTTCCACAGCGTGCGCGCGAAATGGGTGAGTGACGCAGAAGGGGGCAAAGGAGCGCAGGAATGGGTGGACATGGCAGGCCTCAAAAACGATGCATCAGCCTAGATCAACCCATTAAATTGTCAATATTGATTTATATTTTCAACATCAACCTATTTCTATCCGGGAGCCGTGATGCCCGTCTATCTGTCAGCCCCTGACGCTGCCGCCCGCCTTGGTGTTTCCCGACAGACGCTCTACGCCTATGTGAGCCGGGGCCTGCTGCCAGCCCACGCGGGCGACAGCATCCGCGAAAGCCGATACTTGCAGCAGGACGTGGAACGGCTCGCAGGCCAGCGCACGCGGGGCCGCAAGCCGAAGGAGGTGGTCAAGGCGGCGCTGGACTGGGGCCTGCCGGTGCTGGAGTCCTCCATCACATTGATCGAGGATGGGCAGCTTTACTACCGTGGAGAAAACACCATCTCGCTGGCCGCCGCCTGTACTGTGGAAGATCTCGCAGGCCGACTGTGGCGCTGCCCCACCGAATCGGCTTTCGGCTCCGACACGCCTGCGTTGCCCCGGGCCATGGCGGCATTGCAGCCCTGCCTGGCCGGGCTCCGGCCCGAAGAAACGCTGCTGCCGCTCTTTACCGCGGGCAGCGAGGACGCCAGCACCGCTGTGTGGCAGACGTCGCCAGAGCGGCTGGCGCAAGGATGCGGTGCGCTGGTGCGGCTGCTGGCTGCGTGCCTGCTGGGCACGGCACCCCTAACGGCCCCCATCCATCGACAATGCGCCGCGGCATGGGGGCTGGACCACCACGGGGCGGACCTCGTACGCCAGGCGCTCGTGCTTTGCGCCGACCACGAACTCAACGCGTCCAGCTTCACCGCCCGGTGTGTGGCCTCCACCGGCGCGAGCTTGCGGGCCGCGGTGATCGGCGGTCTGGCCGCGCTCACGGGCGGCAAGCACGGCGGCACCACCGCACGCGTGGAAGCCCTCTGGGACGAGTTGGACAACGCCGCGCCGGAGCAACGCCTGCGCCAGCGCCTGGCACGGGGAGAAGACCTGCCAGGCTTCGGCCACCACCTCTATCCGCAAGGGGATGTGCGCGCCGAATGCCTGCTGCGCCCTCTGCTGCCGCACAACGAACGCTTGCAGCGCTGGATCGCGGAGGCCCAGGCCTTGACCGGCCAACGGCCTTCGATCGATTTTGCGCTGGTCGCCCTTCGACGCCATCTGGCGCTTCCGGAAGGAGCGGCCTTCGGCCTGTTCGCACTGGGGCGATCCATCGGCTGGGTGGCCCATGCGCTGGAGCAGCGCGACAGCGGACAGCTCATCCGGCCGCGCGCTGCGTACAACGGACCGCGGCCCGCTCAGCCCACGGAGAATCGCCGCTCCAACGCGCTGTAGCCCAGGCCCACGCCCTTGTGCACGCGAATCTGCACGGGGATGCGTTCCTTGAGGGCCTCCACGTGGCTGATGATGCCGATGGTCTTTCCGCTGGCGTTGAGGGTGTCGAGCGCGTCCAGGGCGGTCTCCAGTGTTTCGCCATCCAGCGTGCCGAATCCCTCGTCGAGAAAAAGCGAGTCGATGCTGGCCTTGTGGCTCACCAGGTCGGAAAGCGCCAGCGCCAAGGCCAGGCTCACCAGAAAGCTCTCGCCACCCGACAGGGTGCGGGTGTCGCGGGCCACATCGGCCTGCCAGGTGTCGATCACCTCCAGCTCCAGTTCGCCCGCAGAGCGGCGGCCCAGCCGGTAGCGCCCGTGCAGCCGCCCCAGTTGACGATTCGCCAGATGCACCAGGTGGTCCAGCGTGAGGCCCTGCGCGAACTTCCGGTATTTGGCGCCGTCTGCAGAGCCGATCAGGCCATTGAGGTGCTGCCACAGATCGTGGTCGGCCTCCTGGGCCTGGATCTGCGCCAACAGCGCTTGCAAGCCATCGCGGCGCTGCGCATCGTCTTGCAGCCGGCTCGCGATGGCGCCCTGCTGCTGCTGCGCCAAGGTGAGCTCGGCCTCCCACTGTGCCATCAGCGCGGCCAGATCCTCTGAACTCCGTTCGGTGAGCGGCAGGGATTGCAACTCCGCCAAGGCTGCTTCAGCGGCTGCCTGCAGGGCGTTCGCCTCGGCCAGCGCCTGCTGCCGCTGCGCCAGCTGTGCGCGCAGCGCTTCGCGCTCTGGCTCGCCCATGCCTGCCGCGCGAAAAGCGGTTTCATCGGCGAAGGGGCTGAGCGACAGCGCCTGCACCCAATCCTGCTCGGCCCGGACCTGGGCCTCCTGCACCTCGGCATGCCGGCGCTGCAAGGACTCCAGCATGCCTTGCAGCGTGGCCAGCTCGTTCTCTGCCGCACGCCAGAGCGCTTCGGCTTGTTCGACCGCCTGTACCAAGTCTTCGGACCCGGATTCGGGATCTTCCCGCAGCAGGGCATCGACTTCGGCCCGCGTGCCAGGCGCTCCCACGGCCGCCCAACGCTGGGCGGCATCCCCCGCCATGTCGGCCACCTGTTTCAATGCCGATTCACTGGCCGCCAATGCCTGAAGGCGCGCCTGCGCCGATTGCCACGCGCGATGTTCTTGCGCACGCTGCTGCAGCCAGTCCGCCCCATCGCTGGGCAGCGTGTAGCCCAACGTTCGCAATTGGTCCGCCAGCGCCGCTTCGGCCTCGGCGTGCTGGCTCTGCTGCTGTTGGAGGTGCCGCGCCAACTCATCCGCCCGCTCTCGGGCAGCCTGCAGATCCTTGTCCGACAGGGCCCGCTGCTGCAGGGCCGCGCGCTCGGCCTGTTCGGCCTGTTGCAATGCGGACAGCGTCTCATCGAGCCGCGTTCGTGCCTGGGCGATCTCCACCCATTGCTGTTGTGCGGCTTCCAGCGCTGCCGCGTGCCGGGCCTGGGCGTCGGCGATGACCTGGGCGTCCACGACATCCACCGGCCAGTCGCTGGCCGCGCAGCACGCCTGCCACTGCGCCAGCCACTGTGCCAAGGCCTGCTCTCCCTCGGCGATCTGCTGCGCCACCTGATCGCTCTGCGCCTGCAGCGCGGCCAGGCGGGAGCGCCGCGCCTGCCCTTGCTCGGTCACCTCGTCGCGCTGCGCGCACAGCATCTCCAGTGCGGATTGGGTCGCGGAAACGTCCAGCGCCTCGTAGGCTTCGATAGCGGGATGGGTGGTCGATCCGCACAGCGGACAGGCCTCGCCCGGCTGCAAATGGCTGCGATGCGCCTCCAGGGCCTGAATGCGTTGCTCTTGCGCCAGGAGCTTTTCCTGGTCCTGCACTTGCCGGTGCAGGCTGGCATAGCGATCGCGCAGCGACTGCACGGCCTGCGCCTCGTCCGCCTCCTGCCGCTGCCGCTCCGTCTGGGCCGCCAGCCATTGCGCTTGCCGCGATCGGGCTTGCTGCCATGCGCTCAGGCTCTGGCCCAGGCGCTCCCAGGCATGGCTGCGCTCCAGCAGTTGCAATGGGGCATCGCGCCATGCGGATTCTTCACGCCCCAACGTCAGGCGCTCATGGGCCTGGCGCACTGCCACGGCCGCCTGTTGCGCCTGGTTCAAGGCCGCAGCGGCATGTTGGCAGGCCTGCTCATACCCGGCGCGTTGTGCCTCCAGCGCCTGACACTCACTGCCTTGTTTTTCCTGGCGCGCCCGGGTTTCGGCCATCGCCTGCAACCGGTGCGCACGGGCGCCGAATTGCTCGCGCCATCCGCTCAACCATTCCCCCAATTGGGCGTGCTGGGGCACCGCTGCAAGTTCTTGGGACAGCGTCTCGCGGGCCTGCACGACATCCTGCCATTCGTTTTCGCGCAACCGGGCCAGGCGCTGGCTTTCGCGTTGCACCTGGCGAAGCGCTCGGGCGCAGCGATCCACCGCCTGACCATGCCGCGCCTGCGCGTCATCCCGTTGCCGAACCACGGCCAACGCATCGTGCCGCGCGGCCTGCCATGCGGCATGGACCGGCTGCAGCCGCGCAGCGGGCTCGCTGGCGGCAAGGCGCAGGCTGTCTTCGGCACCGGCATCCCATTCGGCCTGGGCCTGCTCCCGATGCCGCACCGCCTCGTCACGCCGCATCTGGGCGCGGTCCTTGTCCGCCAGCCACTGGCGCTCGCGGGCGGCGGCCTGTCGCTGCGCCTGCAGTGCCCGCGCATGCAAGGCAAGGCGGCCAGCTTCGTCCACCAGCGTGGCGCGCGTGGCCTCGTCCAGCAACTCCACGCCACCGGCACGGGCCCGCATTTGCTCCAGCACCGTGCGCGCGTCGCGGGCACTCTCGAACACCCGCTGCGAAATCTGCCCGTAGATATCGGTCCCCGTCAACTCCTCCAGCAACTCCGCACGCTTGCCAGCGCTGGCTTCGAGGAAGGCCGCAAAGCCGCCCTGCGCGAGCAGCATGGACCGTGTGAAACGCTCGAAATTGAGCCCGGTGAGCACTTCCGTCTGGCGCAGCTTGTCCTGCACCCTGGTGGTCAAGATTTCGCCTCCGCCTTCGCCGCGGACATGGGCCACCAATTCCACCTGCACCTGCTGCAAGGCCCCGTCGGGCTTGCCGTGTGCCCTGCGCTGGCTCCAAAACGACCGGTAGCGGGCGCCGCGAACTTCGAACTCCACTTCCGCCAGGCATTCCGCGGTGTGCCGAGTCATGACCTCGTTGCCCCCTTGCGACACGCCAGCGATGCGCGGCGTCTGGTGGTAGAGCGCCAGGCAGATCGCATCGAGGATGGTGGTCTTGCCCGCCCCGGTGGGGCCCGTGATGGCGAACAGGCCGTTGCCGGCAAAGGGTGCCGTGGTGAAGTCGATGCGCCATTCGCCTTTGAGCGAATTCAGGTTCTTGAGGCGCAGGCTCAGGATTCTCATGGCGCGGGCCTTTCCTGCAGGTCGGCCAGGACGGTCCGATACAGCGCCGAAAGCCGCTCCTCCAGTGCCGGTTCGAGCGATTGGGCCGCCAGCCGGCGGGCAAAGACTTCTGCGGGGCCCAGTTCATCGAGGGTTTCTCCCGCAGCGGCATCCAGCACGGTGGAAAGCACATTGCGGGCCCTGCGCACACGCAGGATCTGGATCGGAAGGCCTTCCGCCATCTGGGCCACGCGCACCTGCAGATCGGCAAGGTAGTCGTCATGGGCCACTTCCACCTCGACCCACACCGGCAACGAATCGCTTGCGCGGCTGGCGGCTTCGGCAAATGCCGCCGGCAGTTCCGCCAGGCGGCCGCGCACGCTGGCCAGCGGCTGAAAGCAGGGGACCGGCAGCGGCGTCACGGACTTCAGGCCCGCCAGATCGAAATCGACCAGCAGCACCTCCTTGCGCTGGCGTGCCTCGTCGAAGCTCAGCGGTATCGGCGATCCGCTGTAGCGCACATGCTCCAGCCCTCCGACCTTTTGTGGCTGGTGGATGTGGCCCAGCGCGATGTAGTCGGCTGGTGGAAACGCGTTGGTGGGAAAGGCTTCCAGTGTGCCCACATAGATTTCGCGCACCGATTCGCTGGCGCTGGCGCCAACGGTGGTGAGGTGCCCCGTCGCCACGATGGGCAAGCCGCCCAGTGCGGCGCTGCGCTCGACGGCCAGGGCATGCAAGGCCTGGTAATGGGCACGGATGGATGCCTGCAACGCCAACTGTTTGTCGGCCGCGCTTTGCCCGGGCTGGCTCAGCAGCAGGTCCCGCGGGCGCAAGAACGGCACGGCGCACAGCACCGCTCCCGGCACGCCAGCGCGGGTATGAAGCACCAGCACCTGGTCTTCGGGCCGCTCCGCCATGCCTGGCACCACCCGGGTATTGAGATGCGCGAGCAAGCTGCGGCTTTCGCCGAGCACGGAAACGGAGTCATGGTTGCCGCCCAGCACGACGAATTGCGCCCCGGCATCGCGCAACGCCAGCACGCAGCGGTTGTACAGTTCGCGCGCATAGCTTGGGGGGGCGCCGGTATCGAAGACGTCGCCTGCCACGATCACGGCGTCCACTGCTTGTGCGCGAACCTGCTGCGCCAGCCAGTCGATGAAAGCCAGATGCTCGGCTTGTCGTGTCTGGCCCATGAAGTGTTGGCCCAGATGCCAGTCGGAGGTATGCAGGAGGCGCAATTCGTGGCTTTTGGAGAAGTTCTGGAATGGCAATGGTCTCACTTTGGCGGGCCTATGCAATAATCGAAGGCTAATTTCCGCGGAAAGTGCGACGCAATGGGTGCGGCGTGGCTACCGCAGCAGCCCCTGAAAGGACCATGCCATGAAAGAAGGCATTCACCCCAATTACCGCGAAGTGTTGTTCGTGGACCTGTCCAACGGTTTCAAGTTCGTGACCCGCTCCTGCGTGAACACGAAGGAAATGGGCAAGACCGATGACGGACGCGAACTGCCTCTGTTCAAGCTGGACACCTCCAGCGAATCGCATCCCTTCTACACCGGTACGCAAAAGTCCGTGGACAACATGGGCGGCCGAGTGGAGAAGTTCCGCAACCGCTTCGGCAAGACGACCGCAGCGAAGTAATCGGCGGACAACGATGTGTGCAGGCCCTGGCCTGCGGTGCCGCAAGGCAGCCGGCCTGCTACCGCAGACCGACAACACCGTTTGAAGAAAGGCAGCCCGGCTCGACCGCGCTGCCTTTTTCTTTGTCTTTTTGCCCGTATTCTCGGGCGTCCTTTTCCGCCACCAGAACGAGCCGAGTGATCCACCCCACCCCTGCCATCGTCACCCAAGGCGCAGTCCGCCCGCTGCCGCGCTGGGCGCTCTTGCTGCTGTGCCTGGCGTATGTGGTGCCCGGGTTCGTCATGCGAGACCCCTGGAAGAACGCCGACGTCACCGCGTTCGGCTACATGCTCGAGCTGGCGCACGGCACAACGGCGTGGCTGTCCCCTTCGCTGGCCGGAATGCCCCCCGAAACGGAAGGCCTGCTGCCCTATTGGCTGGGGGCGCTGGCCCTGCAGATCGCCCCCTCCTGGCTTTCACAGGAAATGGCAGCGCGGCTGCCCTTCATTGCCCTGCTGGCAGCCACCCTCGTGGCCACCTGGTACGGCGTTTACTACCTGGCAAAAAGTCCGGGTGCCCAGCCGGTGGCTTTTGCATTCGGCGGCGAGGCCCTGCCCGCCGACTACGCCCGCGCCATGGCCGACGGCGGATTGCTGGCCCTGCTGGCCTGCCTGGGCCTGGCGCAGCTGTCGCACGAGATCACCAGCTATCTCACCCAACTGGCCTGCACCGCCCTGCTGTTCTTTGCGGCATCGGCCCTGCCCTATCGCACCGCACTGCCCACGGCGGCCGCCGCGCTCGGGCTGATCGGACTGGTGTTGAGCGGGGCGCCCACCATGGCCGCCCTGCTCGGTGCGGGCAGCGCCTTGCTGGTGCTGCGCACAGCCGACCACGAACCGCGTTCGAGCCGCACCTGGGCGCTGGCCTTGCTGGGCCTGACGGTGGTGGCCGCCTTGCTGGCCTGGAAGCTGAACCTATGGCGTTGGCGCATCGTGGGCAGCGCAGAGGGCGCGAAGGATTGGCAAAGCCTGCTGCGCCTGCTGACCTGGTTCGCGTGGCCGGCCTGGCCGTTGGCATTGTGGACCCTGTGGCGCTGGCGCCACCAAATCACCAGCCGCGCCATGCACCGCCATCTGCTGCTGCCGTTGTGGTTCACCGTGGTCACGCTGGGCGCCACCATCACCACCCAGCCCGCCGACCGCGCCTTGCTGCTGGGACTGCCGGCCCTCGCGGCGTTGGCGGCGTTCGCGCTGCCCACACTGCGCCGCGCCATCGCGTCGCTGATCGACTGGTTCACCCTGCTTTTCTTCAGTGCTTCCGCCATCACGATCTGGGTGATCTGGCTGTCGCTGCAGACGGGCGTGCCGTCCAAACCGGCGGCCAACGTGGCCCGTTTGGCTCCCGCGTTCGTGCCGCACTTTTCGGCGATTGCTTTCACCCTCGCGCTGATCGCCACCGCGGCATGGTGCGCTCTCGTGTGGTGGCGTGCCTCGCGCGACCGGGCCGTGATCTGGAAGAGCCTGGTGCTGCCTGCCAGCGGCGCCACGCTGGGCTGGCTGCTGCTGATGACGCTCTGGCTGCCACTGCTCGACTATGGTCGCAGCTATCGCCCGCAGATCAACAGCCTGATGGCCGTGCTGGGCCCGCAGCCAGGCTGCATCATCACCCATGGCCTGAGCCGCGCCCAGGTGGCGGCGCTCCAGTACCACGGCGGCCTTTCGCTGCAGCCGACCGACGGCCGCCGGCTGCCGGCTGCGTCCGATTGCCAGTGGCTGGTGGCCGACAGCGAAGCCCAGCCACCCGGCGGCGACATCGCATCGCCGCCAGAGTGGTCGCGAGTGACGCAGCTCCCCCGGCCCACCGACAAGAACGACCAACTGTTGGTGCTGCGGCGCGCGGCCACGCTGCGGTAATGTCCGAACGCGCCACCATCGCGCGGCATGCCGGCACCGTGCTGGCCGGGCAGCTGGCGGTCATGGCGTTCGGCGTCACGGACACCATCGTGGCCGGCCGGCATTCCGCCGCCGCCCTGGCGGCCCTGTCGATCGGGTCGGCGATCTACGTCAGCATCTATGTGGCGCTCATGGGCGCGCTGCAGGCCCTCCTGCCGGTCTGGGCCGAGCAGCGCGGAGCGGGAGAACGGGAAGGCATCGGCCGAACGGTGCGGCAGGCGCTGTACCTGTGCGCCATCGCCTGCGCGATGGGCATCGTGGTGCTGGTGTCGCCCGGCGCCATCCTGCGGTGGACCCAGGTACCCGAAGCGCTGCGCGCCGTGGTGGGCAGCTACCTGGGCGTGCTGGCACTGGCACTGCCCCCGGCCCTTCTGTTCCGGATCTACAGCACGCTCAACCAGGCGCTGGGGCGCCCCCAGCTGGTCACCTGGCTGCAGGTGGGCTCGCTGCTGGTCAAGATTCCCTTGTCGATCTGGTTCACCTTCGGCGGTGCCGGGCTTCCAGCGCAGGGCGCGGTGGGCTGCGCCTGGGCCACCCTGGTGGTCAACTACGCGTTGCTCGGTGTAGCGGCCTGGCTGCTGAACACCCAGCCGCTGTACACGCCGCTCGCCCTGTGGCGGCGGCTGGAAAAACCGGACTGGGCGCAGATCGGCCGCTTCGCCCAATTGGGCGTCCCGGCGGGGCTGGCCATTCTGGTGGAGGTGACGTCGTTCACGCTGATGGCGCTCTTCATCGCCCGGCAAGGCAACATTGCCGCAGCAGCGCACCAGATCGCCTCCAACCTCACCGCCGTGCTGTACATGGTGCCGTTGTCGTTGTCCATTGCCACCAGCGCACGGGTGAGCTTCTGGCGCGGGTCGGGCGACGAATCCCGCGCCCGTGCGGCAGCCTGGATGGGTTTTCGCCTCTCTGCCGGGATAAGTATTGTCTTGGCTGCTATGCTTTTCATAGCAAAAGGGCATATCGCACCGTTCTACACGTCTTCGGCCCAAGTCGCCTGGCTCACAGCCTCGCTGCTGGTCTGGGTATCGATCTATCACGTCGCCGATGCGCTGCAAACGGTCTGCGTTTTCATCCTTCGCTGCTACCGCATCACGCTCGCGCCGCTGGTCGTCTATTGCGTGCTGCTGTGGGGCGGCGGACTGACCGGCGGTTACCTGCTGGCCTACGAAGGTGCCCTGGGATGGGAGGCCCTTCGATCACCGTCGGCATTCTGGGGGGCCAGTGCCGCGGCCCTCATCACGACCGCCATGGTGTTCGTCACGATGCTGGCCAGGGCGCTCAGGCCTGGGCAACCGCTCCCGCCTCCAGCACAGTGACCGGGCGACGGCTCTGCACCCGGCCCGCAGGAAAGGTGACGGAAAAAACCGAGCCCTTCCCTACCGTGCTCGAAATGTCGAGCGATGCCGAATGGCGCTGCAGGACATGCTTGACGATGGCCAGCCCCAGGCCCGTGCCCCCGGTCTCGCGCGAGCGGCTGCGGTCCACGCGGTAAAAGCGCTCCGTCAAACGGGGCAGATGCACCGCCTCGATCCCCGGGCCCGTGTCGCGCACCGTAAAGCGTGCGCTGCCATCCTCCAGAGGCAGCCATTCGACGGTGATGGAGCCGCCGGCAGGGGTGTACCGGACCGCGTTGCCGATGAGGTTGGACAAAGCGCTCTGCAACTCGGCCGGCACCCCACCCAGCTGGCCTGCCGCGCGCATGGTTTCCAGCGAAGGGAACTGGATCGTGTGCGGCCGGGGCTGGTTCTGGGTGAGCAAGGCGGACAGGCCACGGGCCTCGTCCTCGCAACGCCGCAGCAGCACCTCCACCGGTGTCCATTCGGTGATCCCGGGCAACGGGCTGCCTTCCAGCCGCGACAAGGTCAGCAGGTCCTGCACCACGCTTTGCATGCGTGCCGCCTGCTGCGACATCATGCCCAGGTAGCGCGAACGCTCTTCGGTGGAGAGCGGCAGCGTTTGCAGCGTCTCGACAAAGCCGGTCAAGACGGTAAGAGGCGTGCGGATTTCATGCGACACGTTGGCGACGAAATCCCGGCGCATGGCCTCTGCCTGCTCGAGCGCCGTCACGTCGCGCGACAGCAGCAGCTTGCGCCCGTCGCCATAGGGGTGGAGGTGCACCGAAATGCGCACCGGCCGGGAGGCCGTGCTGTCGCGGCCTTGCAGCACGACATCGTGTGAAAAATCCTGGCTGGAATAGTAGGCGCTGAAGTCCGGATCGCGCACCAGGTTGCCTATGGATTGCATGACGTCGCGCTGCGCGTCAAACCCGAACTGGCTGGCGGCGATGTGATTGCACCATTCGATGCGCCCGTCCCCGTCCAGCAGCACCACGCCGTTGGGCGTGGCCTGGAGCGCCGCCAGAATCTCCTGCAGCCGTGCGTCGCTCGCGGCCACCTCCGCCTGGCTTTGGCGCAGCAGTCGCCGCGCGCGGTCGGCCGCCTCGCCCCACAGGCCGCGCAGGCTGGGCGCCCTGGCCAGGTCACCTTCCCGCAGCCACGCCACGACGCGCGCGCCGCGCAGCAGGTCCCAGATGAACCACACCCAGGCCGCCAATGCCGCCGCCAGCATCGCACCCCACGGTCCGCCCTGCCACCATCCCACAGCCAGACCCGCCAACTGAAAGGAGAAAAAGAAGAAAAAGCGCCAGGCCATGTCGTGCAGTACGGGTCAGAAAGCGCGGCGCATCCGGCGCCGCAAAGCGAACGTCAAGCCCGCATCAATGCCGGCGGCTGCGCGGTGAGTCGATACCCCGCGCCACGCACCGTTTCCACCATGGCGCCGGCCACGCCCAGGGCCTCCCGCAGGCGCTTGACATGCACATCGACGGTACGCTCTTCGATGAAAACATGGTCGCCCCACACTTTGTCCAGCAACTGCGCACGGCTGTGCACGCGCTCGGGGTGCTTCATCAGGTAGTGCAGCAGCTTGAACTCGGTCGGGCCGATCTTGAGTTGCTGCCCCTGGAAGGTCACGCGGTAGGTGGCGGCGTCCAGCGTCAACTCGCCGATGGTCACGCTGTCGCTGACCTGTTCGGGCGCACGGCGACGCAGCACGGCGCGAATGCGCGCCAGCAGCTCCTGCGTGGAAAACGGCTTGGTGATGTAGTCGTCGGCACCGGCATCCAGGCCCGCGACCTTGTCCGGCTCATCGCCGCGCGCCGTCAGCATGAGGATGGGGATGGGCTTGGTGCGCGCATCGGCGCGCCACTTGCGGGCGAGCGTAAGGCCGCTCTGGCCCGGAAGCATCCAGTCCAGCAGGATCACGTCGGGAAGCACCGCGTCCAGCTCGCGCTGAGCGGATTCACCGTCTTCCGACCAAATGGGCTGAAAACCGTTGTGCCGCAGGTTGACCGCAATCAGTTCGGCGATTGCGGGTTCGTCCTCGACGATGAGTACACGGGGAAGTCTCTTCATGGCTATGCACCGCCTTTCAAAGCACGGCGGACTCGATCTGGTCCAGCGCAGTATGGCGCACGTCCTTGCCTTTGACGAGGTAGATGATCAGTTCGGCAACGTTCTTGGAATGGTCACCGATGCGTTCGATCGCCTTGGCGAGGAAGAGCAGGTCCAGACTGGCCGAAATGGTGCGCGGGTCTTCCATCATGTAGGTGATGAGCTTGCGCACGAAGCCGTCGAATTCCTTGTCGATGAGGTCATCCTCCTTGAGGATCGCCACGGCCGCCTTGGTGTCCAGGCGGGCAAAGGCATCCAGCGTCTTGCGCAGCAGGCCGGAGGCCAGATCCGCCGCCACCCGCAGATCGCTGGTGGGCAGAAGCCGGGCAGAGCCGCTTTCGATGATGGACTTCACCATGCGCGCCATCTTGTTGGCCTCGTCGCCCATGCGCTCGAGATTGGCAGTGGCCTTGGAGAACGCGATCAGCAGGCGCAGGTCACGCGCGGTCGGCTGGCGGCGCGCGATGATGGACGACAGCTCGTGATCGATCTCCACTTCCATCGCGTTCACGCGGTGCTCGGTGGCAGCCACCTGGTCGGCGGCTTCCACGCTGAACTGCGAGAGTGCGTAGATGGCCTGGCGGATCTGCGATTCCACCAACCCGCCCAGTTCCATGACGCGGGCGGAGATGCTGTTGAGTTCGCTGTCGAACTGCGAAGAAAGGTGCTTGTCGGGCATGTTGTTGCTCCTCAGCCGAACCGGCCGGTGATGTAGTCCTCGGTTTCCTTGCGCTGCGGCTTGAAGAACATCTGTTCGGTTTCGCCGAACTCCATCAAGTCGCCGAGGTACATGTAGGCCGTGTAGTCGCTGCAGCGCGCAGCTTGTTGCATGTTGTGCGTCACGATCACCACGGTGTAATCGTTCTTGAGTTCTGCAATCAGCTCTTCCACCTTGGCGGTGGAAATGGGGTCCAGTGCCGAGCATGGCTCGTCCAGCAGCAGCACTTCGGGCTTGATGGCGATGCCACGGGCGATGCACAGCCGCTGCTGCTGCCCGCCGGACAGGCCGGAGCCGCTCTGGTGCAGCTTGTCCTTCACTTCATTCCACAGGGCCGCCTTGCGCAGCGCCCACTCCACCCGGTCGTCCATGTCGGTGGCGTTCAGGCTCTCGAAGAGCTTCACGCCAAACGCGATGTTGTCGTAGATCGACATGGGAAACGGCGTGGGCTTCTGGAACACCATGCCGACCTTGGCACGGATCAGCGCCACGTCCTGCTTGCTGGTGAGCAGGTTCTCACCGTCCAGCACGATCTGGCCTTCGGCGCGCTGCTCGGGATACAGCTCGAACATGCGGTTGAAGGTGCGCAGCAAGGTGGACTTGCCGCAGCCCGACGGACCGATGAAGGCAGTGACCTTCTTTTCCGGAATATCGAGGTTAATGCCCTTGAGGGCGTGGAACTTGCCGTAGTAGAAATTCAGGTCGCGGACCGTGATCTTCGGCGTCTCGGACACAGCGGGCGTTGGGGAGGGCATGGTGTCTTCCTTGTATTGCTTACTTCTGGCGCGTGAGCACGCGGGCCAGGATATTGAGGCCGAGGACGGCGACGGTGATCAGGAACACCCCTGCCCAGGCGAGCTGCTGCCAGTTCTCGTAAGGGCTCATGGCGAACTTGAAGATGGTGACCGGCAGGCTGGCCATGGGCTTGCCCAGGTCGGCATTCCAGAACTGGTTGTTGAGCGCCGTGAACAGCAGCGGTGCGGTCTCCCCAGCGATGCGGGCCACTGCCAGCAGCACACCGGTGATCACGCCGGCCCGGGCAGCCCGCAGCGTCACCATGGTGATCACCTTCCACTTCGGCGTTCCAAGCGCATAGGCCGCTTCGCGCAGGCTGGCAGGCACCAGCACCAGCATGTTCTCGGTGGTGCGGATGACCACCGGAATCACGATGAGCGCCAGCGCCAGGATACCGGCATAGGCGGAAAAGCTCTTGAACCGTGCCACGACCACTGCATACACGAACAGGCCGATGACGATGCTGGGCGCCGAGAGCAGGATGTCGTTCACGAAGCGGGTCGTGGAGGCCAGCCAGCCGCGCGTGTCGTATTCGGCCAGGTACACACCGGCCATGATGCCGATGGGGGTGCCGACGAACGTGGCGAGCGACACCATCACGAGCGAGCCGAAAATGGCGTTGGAGATGCCGCCGACCTCGTTGGGAGGGGGCGTCATCTGGGTGAAGAGCGCCAGGCTGAGCCCGCCGATGCCCAGGCGGATGGTCTCCCAGAGAATCCACACCAGCCAGAACACCCCGAACACCATGGCGGCGAGCGAGAGCGTCAGGGCGATGTTGTTCACACGCTTGCGGCTGTCGTAACGGCGCTGGCGCACCTGCGCCATTTCAGCGGCCGTGATGAGGGTTTGCGACGTGCTCATGCGCGGGTTCCTTCGTTCTTTTGCAGTCGGGACAGCAGCACCTTGGACAGGGCCAATACCACGAAGGTGATGAAGAACAGCACCAGGCCCAGGTAGATGAGCGAGGCCTGATGCAGGCCTTCGCCGGCTTCGGCGAACTCGTTGGCCAGTGCGGAGGTGATGCTGTTGGCGGCTTCGAAGACCGACAGCGAATTGAGTTGGTTCATGTTGCCGATCACGAAGGTCACGGCCATGGTCTCGCCCAGGGCGCGGCCGAGGCCCAGCATCACCCCTCCCAGAACACCCGTCTTGGTATAGGGCAGCACGACCTTCCAGACCACCTCCCAGGTGGTGGAACCCAGCCCGTAGGCCGACTCCTTGAGCAGCGCGGGGGTGACTTCAAAAACATCCCGCATCACCGCAGCGATGAACGGAATGATCATGATGGCGAGGATGATCCCGGCCGAAAGGATGCCGATGCCGACCGGGGGGCCGGACACCAGGGCGCCCAGATAAGGAATACCGCTGAACAGCGACTGCAGCGGCTGCTGGACCCAGGTGGCCAGAATGGGGCCGAACACCATCAGGCCCCACATGCCATACACGATGGAAGGAACCGCCGCCAGCAACTCGATGGCCGTGCCCAAGGGACGCTTGAGCCAAGCGGGCGAGAGTTCCGTCAGGAACAGCGCAATGCCGAAGCTCACGGGAACGGCGATGAGCAACGCGATGAACGATGTGGCGAGCGTGCCATAGATCATCACCAGGCCGCCGTAGTCGTTCTGCACGGGGTCCCACACGCTGCGCGTGAGGAAGGTCAGGCCGTACTTCTCGATCGAAGGCCAGGCACCGACCACGAGCGACAACAAAATACCCACGAGAAGCGCCAGCGTGAGCAGGGCCGCACCGCGGGCGAGAAAGCCGAAAACCCGATCGGCCATCACGCCCGACAGGAGCGGCGACCGCGGAGGCGGTGTGGTACGGGGAGCCTCGGCGCGAACCGGCATCGAGGACGACTGACGTACTGGCATGGTGCTGGACACTGCTGTGCCTTCCATAAGAAAAAACGAAACTGGTGGCCCGCGTCAGCGGGCCACCATGGGATCACTTCAGCGAAACGGCTTTGCCGGAAGTGTCCTTGATGTCACCCCAGGACTTGATGATGACGTTCTTCACGGAGTCGGGCATGGGCACGTAGTCCAGGTCCGCTGCCGTCTTGTCACCCGACTTGTAGGCCCACTCGAAGAACTTGAGCGAGGTGGTTGCCTGCGTGGGCTTGTCCTGCGTCTTGTGCATCAGGATGAAGGTGGCACCCGTGATCGGCCATGCATCCTTGCCTGGCTGGTTGGTGAGGATCTGATAGAAGCTCTTGGCCCAGTCGGCGCCGGCAGCGGCGGCCTTGAAGGCGCTGTCTTCCGGCGACACGAAAGCGCCGTCCGCATTCTGCAGCTGGACGTAGTTCAGCTTGTTCTGCTTCACATAGGCGTATTCCACGTAGCCGATGGAGTTCGGCAGACGACCCACGAAAGCAGCAACGCCTTCGTTGCCCTTGCCTCCGGCGCCGGTGGGCCAGTTCACGGCGGTGCCCTCACCCACCTTGGACTTCCACTCGGCATTCACCTTGGACAGGTAGTTCGTGAAGATGAAGCTGGTGCCCGAGCCGTCCGCACGGCGGACGGGAGCGATGGCGGCGTCCGGAAGGTTCACGCCAGGGTTCAGCGCCTTGATGGCCGCATCGTTCCAGTTCGTGACCTTGCCCAGGTAGATATCGCCCAGCACCTGCCCGCTCAGCTTGATCTGGCCGGGCGAGATACCCTTGATGTTCACCACGGGAACCACGCCACCGATCACGGTGGGGAACTGCAGCAGGCCCTTCTTGGCCAGTTCGTCATCCTTGAGGGGAGCGTCGGACGCACCGAAGTCCACCGTCTTGGCTTCGATCTGGCGCAGACCGGCACCCGAGCCCACCGACTGGTAGTTGATCTTGACGCCGGTGGCCTTGTTGTAGTCGGCAGCCCACTTGGAATACAGCGGTGCGGGGAAACTCGCGCCAGCACCCGTGGCTTCCTGCTGGGCCCATGCGCTGGAAAAAGCGCCGGCCGCGACCACACCAGACACCAGAATCCGAATCACAGACAGTTTCATGTAGGAACCTCTTGGTTGAAAGAATCAGTGAGGCGACTCTAGAAGCGCTTTATGACACCATCGTGACATCCCCTGCAAGCTGTCATTCACGATTTTCAGAGGGACAGCTGCCCGTACTTGTCACGAAATCGTCATCATTGCTGCGTAGCCTCCGGCGCACCGACCCCGTCGGCAACCCTTCGGAGAACCAACATGTACCGCCGCTACGTCTTTCCTTTTTTGCTCGCTGCCCTGACTGCCGCGACGCTGAGCGCTTGTGCCACGGGCCCCAGCGCCTCCAGCCCCATTTCCGCCACGCTGGCGGCAACCCCCTCCATCAGCACATTCCGCACGCTGGCCACGCAAGCCGGTCTGGCGGATACGCTGGCTGCCAACGGCCCTTACACGGTCTTCGCCCCTTCCGATGAAGCATTCAAGGCTGTGCCAGCCAAGACGATGGCAGAACTCCAGGCCGATAAATCCAAGCTCCAGGCCGTCTTGAACTACCACATCGTTCCCAAGCGGCTGACTGCGGCCGACATCCAGCCTGGCTCGGCGAAAACCCTGCAAGGCAGCGAAATCACCCTGTCGCGCGCCGGCACCTTCGTGACCGTGGAAGATGCGATGGTCGTTCAAGCCGACATTCCCGCCAGCAATGGGGTGGTGCACGTGGTCGACCGCGTGCTGATGCCACCGGCCAAAAAGTAACTGAATCGATATTGCAGGAGGGGGCGGCATCCCCCGCCCTTCCTGGCACAGCTCCGATGCGTCATCGACTGGAGAGGCAGGTGCTATGCTGCCCCGCCTGAAAACCAGCGCGCCTTGCGCAACAACATGCACGACGGAACACTGCTTGCCGCTGTGGATCTCGGATCCAACAGCTTTCGCCTGGAAATCGGGCGTTTCGAACACGGCCATATCCAGCGTGTGGAATACCTCAAGGAAACGGTTCGCCAGGGCAATGGCCTGGATGAAGACCGCAACCTGACCCCCGAGGCCATGCAGCGTGGTTGGGACTGCCTTGCCCGCTTTGCCGAACGCCTGACCGCCTTCGAACCCCATCACGTCCGTGCCGTCGCCACGCAGACCCTGCGGGAAGCGCGCAATCGCGAGGTGTTTCTCCAACGCGGCAGCGACATCCTGGGTCACCGGATCGAAGTGGTCTCGGGCCCCGAAGAAGCCCGCCTGATCTATCAAGGAGTTGCGCGGCTGCTTCCACAGTCCGACGAGCGTCGGCTGGTCGTGGACATTGGCGGAAGATCCACCGAACTGATCCTGGGACAGCAATTTTCGGCGCGTGCCGTCGCGTCCTATCGGGTGGGCAGCGTGGCCTGGTCCAGCCGGTATTTTCCAGAAGGCATCTTCACGCCCCAGGCATTCCGAACGGCCGAGATCGCGGCCCAGGCCGTGCTGGACGAAGCGCTCAACGTCTACCGGCCGGACACCTGGGACGTGGCTTACGGGTCCTCCGGCACGGTCGGGGCAGTGGGGGATGTACTGGCCGCAGCAGGCCATCCCAGTGGACTCGTCACGCGTCAAGGGCTGGATTGGCTGCAGGAGCAGTTGCTGCGTGTCCGATCGGCAGACCGCCTGCGCATGGAGGGGCTCAAGGAAGAGCGCCGCAGCGTGATCGGCGGCGGACTCAGTGTGCTGCGTGCCATTTTCGAGTTGTTGCAGATCGATCAGATGCAGGTGGCTCAAGGGGCATTGCGCCAAGGGGCCCTGTACGACCTGCTCGACCGTGAACTGCCGGAAACGGACTTGCGCTCTTCCACGGTGCGGGGACTGATGCACCGGTTCGCGGTGGACATCGAGCACGCGGAGCGGGTCGCAAAGACCGCCTGTTCGTTGTTCACGCAGGCGTGCCGCAAAAACTGCGAGCGCGCCGAGCGAAAACTGGCGTGGGCCGCGCAGTTGCACGAAGTGGGCTGCCGCATTTCGCACAGCGAGTACCACCACCATGGCGCGTACATCCTGGACCATACCGATGCTGCCGGCTTTGCGGTATGGGAACTGCACCGGCTGGGCCTGCTGGTGAAAGGCCATCGGGGGAAGGTCCGCAAGCTCGAAGCCGACCTTGACGATCCCGACCTGGCGCTGCAACTGGTCTGCCTGCGGATCGCCGTGGCGCTGTGCCACGCCCGCCGCACACCCGACATGCAAGGGTTGTCGCTTTCCCAACAAGGCAATCGATTCGCTTTGTCCACACGCCCCGGATGGTCGGCCGCGTATCCACAGTCCGCTCATCTTCTCCGAGAAGAGAGCACGGCATGGATCAAAACGCCCTGGGAGTTCGCAGCAGAGCTGCAGTGATGGACCAATCGTCAGATGAAACGGTATAAACTGTATATACCGTTTTTTCATTCGACTCATATGCCCAATACGTCAGACGTTTCCACCACTTCTGTCTCGAACACCGCAGCAACCCCTGCTCCCGCAGCGAATGCCGCCCCTTCGGCCAAGCCCGCCGCACGCAGCAAGGCAGCTGCTCCGAAGAAAGCCCCGGCCCGCAAGGCGGCGGCCAAGCCCGCTGTAGCCAGCCCGGCCCTCGACACCAAGGCCAAGAAACCCAAGCTCATGCGTGACAGCTTCACCATTCCCAAAGACGAGTACGCCGCCATCGAAGCATTGAAGCTTCGCACCGGGCAACTGGGCACAACAGCCAAGAAGAGCGAACTGCTGCGTGCGGGCCTCAAGCTGCTCTCGGCGTTGGGTGACGATGCATTGGCGAAGGCACTGCAGGCTGTTCCGTCCATCAAGACCGGCCGCCCTAAAGCGCAAGCGCCTGCGCAGCCTGCACCCGTCGCCAAGAAGGCTGCCAAGCCGGCGAAAACGGCGCGCAAGTAAGCCAAGGGCATCGAGCGCCGGTTGGCCCTGGCGCTTTTGGTGGTGCTGGTCTCAGAGAAAATCCGGGGACTGCACCGCCAGCAGGATAGTTTCCGTGGTTTCCGGCCGTTGCCGCTGACGCAGCCACCACACCGCCCCTTTGCGGATGGCGCATTCCGGCGCCTGCAAGGCCAAAAGGCTTGCCACGGCTTGACCCAACACTGGCTGATGCCCCACCACCAACACGGCACCGCGGGACTTCGGCCATTGCGCCAGTTCAAGCAGTTCCTGCGGGGTGCCACCAGGCAGCAGCTCGGCGCGCAGTTTGTACTTGCGCCCCAGGGCCTTCGCGGTAGCCTCGGTGCGACGTGCGGGGCTGGACAGCACGCGCAACCCATCTGGCAGTTGCCGATCCAGCCAAGCCGCCATGCGCGCAGCTTGTTTCTCTCCGCGCGCGGTCAAAGGACGATCCAGATCGTCTTCTCCCTCACGAAGCTCTTCAGCCTCCGCATGGCGCCAGAGGATCAGGTCCATCATGCCTTGGAGCTGCCGCCGTGGGCTATTGTTCGGCCTGCCGCCGCAGCATAGCGGTCCATCAGCGCTTTTTGCGCACCTTTGCCAGACACGGGATGCGGCGCGCGCTCATACGTACCATCGGGCTGCAGAGTCCAGGCATCCCGATCGTCCTGCAGGTAAGCCACCAGACATTCATCGATGATGCGCTGCCGCAGTTCCTTGTCCGTGATGGGCCAGGCCAGTTCGACACGCCGCAGCATGTTGCGGTTCATCCAGTCCGCGCTGGACAGATACAGATCCTCTGCCTTGCCCGCCCGGAAATAGAACACCCGGGTGTGCTCCAGAAAACGTCCGATGACCGAGCGCACCCGAATGTTGTCCGTGGTGCCCTTGCGCTGCGCCGGCAGCATGCAGGCACCCCGTACGATGAGATCGATGCGCGCACCTTGCTGCCCCGCCTTGATGAGCGCGCGCATCAGCACATCGTCCGTCAGGGCATTCATCTTGGCCACGATGCGGGCATCGTCGCCCTTGGCTGCAGCCTCCCCCACCCGCTCGATCATGTCCAGCATGTGCTGCTGCAAATGGAAAGGCGCGAGCACCAGCTTGCGCAACTTGGGCAGCTTGTTCTGGCTCGCCAGATGATTGAACACCGCATCCATATCGGCGGTGACTTCGGCATCGGCCGTGAAATAGCTCAGATCGGTATACAGGCGGGCGGTCCGCGGGTTGTAGTTGCCTGTGGAAAGATGGCCATAACGGCGCAGGTGCCGCCCTTCGCGGCGCGTGACCAGCAGCATCTTGGCGTGTGTCTTCAGGCCCACCACACCGTACACGACCTGCGCCCCGATGGACTCCAGGGCTTCCGCCCAATTGATGTTGGCCTCTTCGTCGAAGCGCGCCTTCAGCTCCACCACCGCCATGACTTCCTTGCCGCGCCGAACTGCCTCCCGCAGCAACTCCATCAACTCCGAATCGGCCCCCGTGCGGTAAATGGTTTGCTTGATGGCAAGCACCTGTGGGTCGTTCACCGCCTCACGCAGAAAGGCCAGCACCGCGTCGAAACTCTCGAAAGGCTGGTGGGCCAGCACATCGCGCCGCCCGATCTGTTCGATAAGCGAGGTTCCCGACTGGATTTGACGCGGCCAGACCGAACGCCATGGAGGAAACAGCAGTTCTGGATCGTTCACCAGGTCCACCAACTGCGAAAGCCTCACCAGATTCACAGGGCCGTGCACGCGGTACAGCGCCGCATCGGGAAGTGCAAACTGCAATTGCAGGAAATCGGACAAGAACCGCGAGCAGCTCGATGACACTTCCAGCCGCACCGCTTGACCATAGTGGCGATGTTCCAGGCCCTGGCGCAGGGCCGTTCGCAGGTTGCGCACATCGTCTTCATCCACGGCCAGATCGGAATGGCGCGTGACACGGAACTGGGAAAACTCCGTCACTTCGCGCCCGGTGAAGAGCTCCGCCAGGTGTGCCCGCACAATGCTGGACAGACTGACAAATTGCGCTCCCGTCACAGCCACTTTGGCGGGCATGCGTATCAGGCGCGGCAAGACGCGAGGCACCTTGACGATGGCAATCTCGTTCTCGCGTCCGAAGGCATCGTTGCCTTTCAAACGCACGATGAAGTTCAGTGACTTGTTGGCGACCTGTGGAAACGGATGCGACGGGTCCAGGCCAACCGGAATCAGCAAAGGCCGGACTTCCCGATCAAAGTATTCGTTCACCCAGCGTCTTTGTGCCCCGGTACGGTCGCCGTGGGACACGATGTGGATGTTCTGGGCCGCGAAGGCCGGGGTGAGCGATTCGTTGTACAGCGCATATTGCCGCGCGACGAGGTCATGGGCCTTGGCGGCCAACTCCTCGAACGAAGCGACGGTATACGGGCCTTTGGTATCGCCGTTCTGGGCGGCGGTCAGATGGGCCGCGGCACGAACCTCGAAAAATTCATCGAGATTGGAAGAAACGATGCAGAGGTATCGCAGGCGCTCGAGCAGCGGCACATCGGTCCGCGCGGCCCAGTCGAATACCCGCTCGTTGAAAGCAAGGATGCTGTGGTCGCGGTTGAGAAAATCAGGATCGGAGTTCAACGATTTCTCTGGCAAAGGGGGCGCATTGGCCTCCTCGACTTCCCCGGTAGGCACAGCAGATTGAAGAGGCGATTCGGGGAGGGGCTCTGAAGGCGACGGCATGACTGCTTTGAAAGGGATGGGTTCCACCCCAGTATTGGCAGTCACCATGACATTTTCATGACAATCCGGTGGAGGTGTCACGGAAGGTTTGCTGAGGTTCATGACAGATAAAGCGCCGTCACACTCCGAGGAAGTGCTTTCGGTATCGCGAAGGCAAATCCGCAATGCGCATGAGCATCGGCAAATCGGCTGAGTTGAAATCGGGGTCCCAGGCCGGCGCACCGAGAACGCGCGCACCCAAGCGCAAATAGCCCTTGATGAGGGCGGGCGGCTCGATAGCCAGCGACCCGTCCAGTTGGTCCACAGGCAGCGGCAGCCGCGGGCGCACATGGAACTCGATGGGCGCTAGATGCGACTTCTGCACTTGGCTCCAGATGCTTGCAGCCGCATCGCCGCTCACCACCCCGTTGTGCAGCATGGGAATGCTGGCGCAACCGATCATGGTGTCGAGTTGATTGCGCACCATGAAGTCCGCCAGGGCGCTCCAAAGCGCCAGAATCACGCCCCCGTGCCGGTAGTCCGGATGGACACAGCTGCGTCCCAGTTCGACCATGCGAGAGCGGAGCGTGCGCAGCCGCGTCAGGTCGAATTCGGTATCGCTGTAGGTACCGCCGACCCGGCGCGCTTGAGCGGGAGTGAGTACGCGGTAGGTGCCAATGACCTGACGCGTGACCGTGTCCCGAACCAGCAGATGCTCGCAATATTCGTCAAAAAGGTCCACGTCATGGCCGGCCACCGAGGTATTGAGGCGCGCGCCCATCTCCGACGCAAACACCTCGAACCTCAGGCGCTGGGCTTCCCGGACTTCGTCGAGGTGCCGCGCCCAAGCCACTTCCACGCCGCCCTCGGTGGACAAACGGCTTGCCACATCGCCCGAATGGCCAGGGCGATGAAGTGACCCCCTGGGCAATGAGTCTGGACACAAGGGCATCGTCGGGATGGGTAGTTCGTTCACTCGTCTCTCCCTGCAAGGGTGGTTGGATCACAGCTTGAAGGAGCGTTGCCCTTCCCGCTTGGACGAGACTGTGGCAAACGGCAGTGACGCCGCCATGTCCAGGCCATGACAGCTTCATGACGTGGAAAGAAGGACGCCAGCCCTCCCAGGAAAAGGCATCCATCGCGCTTTTGATCGAGACAATCCCGAACTCAGGATTTCAGGGGCGACTGCTACACTTTCGTACAACTTGCCGCCCGCCAGGGCTTCACTCATTTCCATGTGCCCCACGCTTGATGCGCCCGTGCTTTCTCAGTCCGGGCCGACTTTGCAACGCATCCTTCGCGAGCAGCAGACTTTGTTGGACAGCGCCGGCGTGGGCATCGTGTTCATCCGCCAACGGCAGATCGTTCGCTGCAACCAGCGCTATGCCGATATCTTTGGCTATGAAACGGTCGAAGAAACCATCGGGCTCAGCAGTCAGGCCCTGTATCCCACCCTCGACGCCTTCCGGGAACTGGGGCGCAATGCCTATCCGGTGCTCGCGCGCGGGGACACCTATCGCACGGAATGCCAGATGCGGCGCTGCAACGGCCGCTTGTTCTGGAGCAGCTTGGCCGGTCGGCTGATCAACCCAGCCGACACGGCGGAAGGATCCATCTGGATCATCGACGACATCGATGAGCAGCGGCATGCGCAAACCCAGCTTCATGCCGTGGTGCAGGAAAAGCAGGCCCTTTTCGACCAGGCCATGGTGGGCATCGCCTTCATCTCCAACCAGCGCATGACGCGCTGCAACCAGCACTTCGAACAGATGCTGGGTTATGGTCCTGGAGAGCTGGCCAACGCAGCGACGCGGCAGTGGCATTTCAGCGACGCGGACTGGGAAGACGCGAAAAAGCGCTGCTATGAACCGCTGCTGGACGGCAAGATCTTCGTGGGCGAGATGACCTTGCGCGGCAAGGATGGCCGCGCCGTGGTGTGCGAGGTGCGTGTCAAGGCCATCGACCCCGCCCGCCCGGCCAATGGATCGGTTTGCATTGCCATGGACGTCAGCGAGCAGCGGCAGGCACAGGCAGAGCTGGCCCGGATGCACGCCGACCTGGAGCTTCAGGTGCACCAGCGCACCCGGCAGCTCAGCGAGACCGTGGAAAACCTGCACCGCGAGATCAACGATCGCAAGCACGACCAGGAACGTATCTATTGGCTGGCCCACTACGACCCCTTGACCGGCCTGCCGAACCGCACGCTCCTGGCTGAGCGCAGCCACCACGCGATCCGCGCCGCCAGCGAAGGGGGCACGCCGCTGGCTGTCATCTTCCTCGACCTCGATCACTTCAAGCACGTGAACGACTCGCTGGGCCATCGGGTGGGTGACGCGTTGCTGGTGGAAATCGCCAAAAGGCTGCGGGCCGTCGTCCGCGACAAGGACACCGTGTCGCGCTTAGGGGGCGACGAATTCATCCTGCTGCTGCCCGGGGCGAACGCGCATGGGGCGGCACGGGTCGCAGGCAAGCTGCAGGAGGCGTCGCGCCAGCACTACCAGATCGGGCACCACGAACTCACGATGGCACCCTCGATGGGCATCGCGCTGTTTCCACAGGACGGCGCAGATTTCGACACCCTGACCCAGTCCGCCGATGTGGCCATGTACCGGGCAAAGCTGGACGGCCGCAACACCTACCGCTTCTTCACCCCGGAAATGCAGGCCCAGTCGGTGCGCGCCCTCCTGCTGGAGAATGCCCTGCGCCGCGCTTTGGAGCGAAACCAGCTGCACCTGCACTACCAACCGCAAATCACCATCGCGACAGGGGAGATCCGCAGCGTGGAAGCGCTGCTCCGCTGGGAGCACCCCGACCTGGGCAGCATCTCCCCTGCGGAGTTCATCCCCATCGCAGAAGACAGCGGCCAGATCCTGCAGATCGGTGAGTGGGTCATGCAGATAGCCCTGGACCAGTTGCAGCACTGGCACACCATGGGCATGGACTGGCTGGCCATGGCGGTCAATCTATCGGCACTGCAGTTCAGGCAGCCGCAGTTGCCCGAACTGGTCAGCCGGCTCCTGGACAGCACCTCGCTGCGGGCCAACCGGCTGGAGCTCGAACTGACCGAAGGCGTCGCGGTGGACGACCCCCGTTCCGCCATTGCCACCATGGACCAGCTCCATGCCCGGGGCGTGCGCATGTCCATGGACGATTTCGGCACGGGATATTCTTCGCTGAGTCAACTCAAGCGCTTCCAAATCTACAAGCTCAAGATCGACCAGTCGTTCGTGCGAGACCTGGGCAACGACAGCAACGACCGGGCCATCGTCAGCGCCATCATTCGCATGGCCCAGGCACTGGGCATCCGGACCACGGCCGAGGGCGTGGAAACGAGCGAGCAGCTGTCATACCTGCGCGAGCAAGGGTGCGATGAAGCACAGGGCTATTACTTCAGCAAGCCTTTGCCCGCCCACCAGATCACCGCCCTGCTGCAGCGGCAGCATGCCACGCAATAGGCTGGATCAGACCCTGCGCCGACTCAGCCCCGGAGCACGCTGCAGGTGGACTCACCCCGCACGCGCCGCGTCGGCCAGCTGCTGCGCGAAGTGATTGGCATGGTCGGCATTGCTGGCCTCCACCATCACGCGCAGCAGAGGTTCGGTTCCGCTCGCGCGAATCAGTACCCGCCCGGTTTCGCCCAACGCCGCCTCGACGGAGCGCAAAGTGTCTGACAAAGTGGTGTTGCTCTTCCAATCCTGCCCCGGTGCGAGCCGGACATTGAGAAGCACCTGCGGAAAGAGCTGCACATTCGCCAGCATGTCCGGCAAACCACAGGCGTTGCGTACACACGCCTGAAGCACCTGGAGGGCGCTGATCAGGCCATCGCCCGTCGTGTGGCGGTCCAGGGCCAGCAGGTGTCCCGAACCCTCTCCGCCCAAAAGCCAGCGATGGCGGGCCAGCTCTTCCAGCACGTACCGGTCACCGACTTTGGCACGCACGAACTGCACACCCTGCGCCTTGAGCGCGAGCTCCACCGCCATGTTGGTCATGAGCGTGCCGACCACGCCCGGCACCGGCTCGCCCCGGCCCAAACGGTCCGAGGCCATGAGATACAGCAGTTCGTCGCCGTTGTAGAGCCGCCCTGCTGCGTCCACCATCTGCAGCCGGTCCGCATCCCCGTCCAGCGCCACGCCGAAGTGCGCGTGATTGGCGCGGACCGCCCGCACCAAGGCTTCGGGGTGGGTCGCTCCGACCTGGTGGTTGATGTTCAGGCCATCGGGCGAGCAGCCGATGGCCAGCACTTCCGCACCCAACTCATGGAACACCTTGGGCGCGATGTGATACGCCGCGCCGTGGGCCGCATCCACCACGATCTTCACCCCCTTGAGCGTCAGATCCTGCGGGAACGTGCTCTTGCAAAATTCGATGTAGCGGCCTGCCGCGTCCTCCAGGCGTCTCGCTTTGCCCAAAGAGGCGGAGTCCGCCCAGACGGGGGCTTCATCCAGCGCCGCCTCCACCGCCATCTCCCACTCGTCGGAGAGCTTCGTGCCTTGCGCGCTGAAGAACTTGATGCCATTGTCCGGATAGGCATTGTGGCTGGCGCTGATCACGACACCCAGGCTTGCGCGCTGGGCACGGGTCAGGTACGCCACGCCGGGTGTGGGCAAAGGGCCCAGCAGCACCACATCCACCCCTGCAGAGTTGAAGCCGGACTCCAGCGCGCTCTCCAGCATGTAGCCGGAAATGCGCGTGTCCTTCCCGATCAACACCGTGGGCCGCTCCTCCTTGCGGCGCAAAACCCGGCCCACCGCATGCGCGAGCCGCAGCACAAAGTCGGGAGTAATAGGCGCCTGCCCTACGGTGCCGCGGATGCCATCCGTACCGAAATATCGACGTGTCATGATTTTTTGCCTCCGCCTGAAGGATATCCGCAGGCTAGAGTGAGGGTGGGGGAATTTGAGAGGCCTGCCAGACTTGCAATGCGGCGACGGTTTCGCGCACATCGTGCACGCGCACGATGCGCGCGCCACGCTCCACGGCCAACAACGCCGCTGCCACGCTCGGGACCATGCGCTCTGAAACCGGCCACTGCGTGACCGCACCGAGCGACGATTTGCGCGACCAGCCAGCCAGCCAGGGGTAGCCCGCGCGGGACAGCAAAGGCTGGCAGGCAAGGAGCGCGAAGTTCTGCTCCACCGTCTTGCCAAAGCCAATGCCGCAGTCCAGCACGATGCGACTCTTTTCGACCCCCAGCGCATGTAAATCTAGGGCACATTGCTCTAAAAAAGATAGCACTTGAGAGACCACGTCTCCCTCCATCGGAGCTGCCTGCATGGTTTGGGGGTCGCGGTGCATGTGCATCAGGCACACCCCGCATGCAGGATGGCCGGCCACCACGGCCATGGCTCCGGGTTGCCGAAGGGCCCAGATGTCGTTGATGATGTCAGCGCCCAAGTCCAGCACCGCACGCATCACCTCGGGCTTGTAGGTGTCGATGGACAACGGTACGCCCAGGCCCACCGCCGACCGAACCAGCGGCAACACCCGAGCCAACTCCTCGTCCAGCGAGACGGCGGGACTGCCTGGGCGCGTGGATTCCCCCCCGATGTCCAGAATGTCAGCCCCCTGCGCCAGCAGGCTTTCGCAGTGGCGCATCGCGTCCGTGGTGTTGGCATGCCGCCCGCCATCGGAGAAGGAATCCGGAGTGGCATTCACGATACCCATGACCTGAGGCCGTGAGAGATCGATCTGGAATCGGCTGGTCTGCCAGTGCATCGACACGTGAAATGGTTTAAACGAGAAGAACACAAAAACGGGGCACACAGGCCCCGTTGTTGATTGCAGCGTTCCGCCGCAGGCTCAAGCGGCCGAAGGAGCAGGTTCGGTCGTCACGGCCGGCGTGCCGCCGCCCGAGTTATCCCCACCCGACGATGGCGTGCGAGGCGTCCAGTCCTTGGGAGGGCGCGGAGGCTTGCCTGCCATGATGTCGTCGAGCTGCTCGGTGTCGATCGTTTCCCACTCCAACAGCGCCTTGGCCATGGCATGCATCTTGTCGCTGTTGTCTTCGATCAGCTTGCGTGCCAGCGCATATTGCTCGTCGATGATGCGGCGAACCTCGCCATCGACCTTTTCCATCGTCTGCTCGCTCATGTTGTTGGTCTTGGTCACCGAGCGGCCGAGGAAAACCTCGCCCTCGTTCTCGGCATAGACCATCGGGCCCAGGGCCTCCGTCATGCCGTAGCGCGTCACCATGTCGCGGGCGATCGATGTGGCACGTTCGAAATCATTGCTGGCGCCGGTGGTCATCTGGTTCATGAACACCTCTTCGGCAATCCGTCCGCCGAACAGCATGCTGATCTGGTTCAGCATGTACTCGCGGTCGTAGCTGTAGCGGTCCTTTTCAGGAAGGCTCATGGTCACGCCCAGTGCACGGCCACGGGGGATGATGGTGACCTTGTGAACCGGATCGCACTTGGGCAGCAGCTTGCCGATCAGTGCGTGGCCGGACTCGTGGTAGGCCGTATTGCGGCGCTCTTCCTCGGGCATGACCATGCTCTTGCGCTCGGGGCCCATGATGATCTTGTCCTTGGCCTTCTCGAAGTCCTGCATCTCCACAGTGCGCGCATTGCGGCGGGCCGCCATCAAAGCCGCTTCGTTGCAAAGGTTGGCGAGGTCCGCACCCGACATTCCAGGGGTTCCGCGTGCAATCACACTCGGGTTCACGTCCTGGCCCACAGGCACCTTTCGCATGTGGACGTTCAAGATTTGCTCACGGCCGCGGATATCGGGCAGCGTCACATACACCTGGCGGTCGAATCGGCCCGGACGCAGCAAGGCGGCATCCAGAATGTCAGGGCGGTTGGTGGCGGCCACCACGATCACCCCGAGATTGGTCTCGAAGCCGTCCATCTCGACCAGCATCTGGTTCAAGGTCTGTTCGCGTTCGTCATTGCCACCACCCAGGCCGGCGCCGCGCTGGCGGCCCACCGCATCGATTTCATCGATGAAGATGATGCAAGGCGCGTTCTTCTTGGCGTTCTCGAACATATCGCGCACGCGGGCCGCGCCCACGCCCACGAACATTTCCACGAAGTCGGAGCCGGAAATGCTGAAAAACGGAACCTTGGCTTCGCCAGCGATGGACTTCGCCAGCAGCGTTTTACCCGTGCCAGGAGGGCCGACCAACAGAAGGCCCCGTGGAATGCGGCCACCGAGCTTCTGGAATTTCTGAGGGTCTTTCAGGAAGTCGACGACTTCCTTGACTTCTTCCTTGGCTTCGTCGCACCCTGCCACGTCGGCAAAGGTCACCTGATTGCTGTTCTCGTCCAGCATGCGGGCCTTGCTCTTGCCGAAGCTGAAAGCCCCGCCCTTGCCGCCACCCTGCATCTGACGCATGAAGTACACCCACACGCCGATCAGCAGCAGCATGGGGCCCCAGCTGACGAGCAGGGTCATCAAAAGCGAGCCCTCTTCCCGTGGCTTGACGTCGAACTTGACGTTGTTGTTGATCAGATCGCCCACCAATCCGCGGTCAAGATAGGTCGCGGTAGTGCGCAATTTGCGGTCATCGGTGGTGGTGGCGACGATCTCCGTGCCACCCTGCCCTTCCTGGATGGTCGCGCTCTTGATCCGGTTGCTGCGGACCTCCTCCAGGAATTCGGAGTACCCCACGGAGCCCGCGCTGGCGCCTGAACGGGTGTCGAACTGTTTGAACACCGTAAAGAGCACCATGGCGATGACCAGCCACACGGCAATTTTTGAAAACCACTGATTGTTCAAGCGGGGCTCCAGAAGCAAAGGGGATAACGCCACGAACGTGTCATGGAGACGTCCTAGCGCATTTAGGGCGCATTTTAGGCGTTTCAAGGTGGAAGGCGATGCGATTTACCCCAGCAGAGGCCATGGTCAACCCATAGGAAGAATGCATTGGCATGGGTCGGAACCGCTGACGAACCGCATTCATACTGCTCAAGCCTGCTTTTTCAAGCCGATCCCCACCAAAAAAGTCTCGGAAGATTTGTCCCGCGAGGCTTTGGGCTTGATGGGCTTGACCACCTTGAATGTTTCCTTGAACAACTGCACCAGCTGCGCATACCCACTGCCATGGAACAGCTTGACCACGAGCGCCCCTTCGGGTTTGAGGTGCTGCACGGCGAATTCGACGGCCAGCTCGATCAGGTGGGAAATGCGCGCCGCGTCGGCGGACTCAATTCCGGACAGATTGGGGGCCATGTCGGAAACCACCACGTCGACAGCCCGCCCCTGGACGGCTTCCTGCAACTGCGCAAGAACGTCGTCCTCCCGGAAATCGCCCTGAAGAAAGCCGACCCCCTCGATCGGCTCCATGGGCAGTAGATCCAGGGCGATGATGGTGCCGTTGAGTTGGCCGACTGCCGCGCCTCCTGGCGACATGCGCCGCCGCAGGTACTGGCTCCAGGCACCGGGCGAGGACCCCAGGTCGACCACCACATGCCCTGGCTTGATCAGCCCCAGTTGCTCGTCAATCTCCTTGAGTTTGTAAGCGGCACGGGCGCGGTAGCCCTCTTTCTGGGCTAGCTTGACGTAGGTGTCGTTGACATGGTCGTGGAGCCACGCCTTGTTCACCTTCTTGCTTTTCGTGTTTGTTTTCATCCTGCCTCGATAATACGGCCCATGCCCCAAATTCAATTGACTCCCGCAGAGCGCCGGGAACACCGCGCCAATGCCCACCATCTGGACCCCGTCGTCCTGATCGGCGGCGATGGGTTGACCCCCGCTGTCCAAAAAGAAATCAACGCCGCCCTCAATGCCCACGGATTGATCAAAGTCCGTGTCTTCAGCGACGACCGGACATCGCGCGAACAGATTTACCAGACATTGGCGGCAGAACTCAACGCTGCGCCCATCCAACACATCGGCAAGTTGTTGGTGCTCTGGCGCCCGCAGCCTCCCAAGGAGCGCACCGTCGACGAAGACCGCATGCCCGGCCCGCGCGATGTGAAAGTGCTCAAGTTCAGCAAGCGTGGCGGCCAGCGGCCCGAGATCAAGCAGTTGCGCGTCCTTGGCAACCAGCGATTGACGCCCGGCGGCCAGATCAAGCGGGCCAAGAAGCCCAAGCAGAAATCCGTCAAGAAGCGCCAGGCCGATTGATGGGCTCCAGCACGGTGCGAATGCGCCACGTGATCTGCATGAAATGGGGCACCAAATACGGCCCCGAATATGTGAACCGGCTTTACGCCATGGTCCGGCGTCATCTCACTGGGGATTTTCGCTTTGTCTGCCTGACGGATGATTCGACGGGCATCCGGGCCGAAGTGCAATGCCTTCCGATTCCCGCCTTGGACCTACCCGCCGGCATTCCGGAGCGCGGCTGGACCAAGCTCGCCACGTTCAGCGCCGATCTGCATGGCCTGTCAGGCACCGCACTGTTCCTGGACGTGGATGTCGTCGTCACAGGCGGTCTCGATGCCTTTTTCGAAGCGCCGGGCGAGTTCCTGATCATCCATGACTACAAACGCCCCTGGCGCATCACAGGCAATTCATCGGTGTATCGGTTCGAGATCGGTGCACACCCCGACGTACTCGAATACTTTCGCGGGCACTTCGATGCCATCCGCCGGAAGTTTCGCAACGAACAGGCCTACCTTTCGGACTTCCTGCATCAGCAGGGCAAGCTGAGCTATTGGCCCGCAGGCTGGTGCCCCAGCTTCAAATACCACTGCATCCCTGCATGGCCTTCCAATTATTGGAAGCCGCCAATCGTTCCGGCCGACGCGCGCATCGTGATCTTTCACGGTGAGTGCAACCCGCCGGATGCCCTGGCAGGCCGGCGCAATCGCCGCTTTCGCCACATCCAGCCTGCCACCTGGGTGGCCGAGCACTGGAAAGAGTGAACGGGCAGTGAAAGGACCGTTCCCTGCGCCGAGAAATCAGCGCCGGGACGCTCGCCACAGGACGGCCAAAGCGCATCCCCACTGCAACGCGTACATCACGGTGCCCACGCTGTGCCACAGCCTTAGATTCTGGCGAGCGACGATGCGGGGCGATACGCCGTACTGCACCAGCAACGCCAGTAAAAGCCCACCGATCACGAAGACCAGCGCGGCCTGGGCCCAGTCCTCCTGCGTCTCCGCATGCCTTCGCTTGGACAACAGAAGAAGGCACACACAGCAAGCGATCGAGACGAAGGTTTGTGCCTCGAAAAGGCGTGCGGCCATGTTGCCGGCCACCGCCGGTGTGGGCAAATGCACGAACAGGAGCGGTACGGCCAGGAACCCGATGGCCGACAAACTCCCCCACCACAATGCGGCGGCCAGAATAGGCACGCGGTCATACATGGCAGCGTCTTTCGCTCAGATGTAGCTCACGCCCACCACTTCATAGCGGCGCAGGCCGCCAGGGGCCTGGACCTCGGCCGTATCGCCCTCTTCCTTGCCGATCAGCGCGCGAGCGATGGGGCTGGACACATTGATGAGGCCCAGCTTCAGGTCGGCCTCGTCCTCGCCCACGATCTGGTAGGTAACGGCATCGCCGCTTTCTTCGTCTTCCAGCTTCACCGTGGCACCGAACACCACTTTGCCGCCCGCGTCCAGCGCGGTGGGGTCGATGATCTGCGCAGCAGACAACTTGCTCTCGACTTCCTGGATGCGGCCTTCGATGAAACCCTGCCGGTCCTTGGCGGCCTCGTACTCGGCGTTTTCGCTCAAATCGCCCTGGGCACGCGCCTCGGCGATGGCATTGATCACCGCAGGGCGTTCGACGGTCTTCAGACGGTGCAACTCTTCCTTGAGCTTTTCAGCGCCGCGCTTGGTGATGGGAATGGTGGCCATTGAATCAGTCTCCACGTTCAATTCGACGCCGCGCAACGCGCGGCCCTCCTGGCGTCTTGCACACCCGTGGATGCACAAACGGACGCCCCAAAAGGAAACCGCCGCGCGTTGCCGCGCGGCGGTCTCTGGTCAGTGGCGATTATGCCGCGTTTGAGGCGGCCGGACGCTTAACCTGACTGTGCCGTTCAGGCCGTCAATTGCGCGTGCAGTTCCTGCACGGAATAAACGTCCAGATGGTCCAGATGCTTCATGCCTTCCACGGCCGCCTCGGCGCCGAAGATGGTCGTGAAGGTGGTGACCCGGGCCTGCAGCGAACTCGTGCGGATCGCGCGGGAGTCGGCAATCGCATTGCGCCGCTCTTCCACCGTATTGATGACCATGACGATTTCGTCGTTCTTGATCATGTCCACGATGTGCGGACGGCCTTCGGTCACCTTGTTCACCACGGTCACCGGCACGCCGGCCTCCGAGATCGCGGCAGCCGTGCCCTTGGTCGCCACCAGGTCGAAACCCAGGGCGACCAGTTGCCGGCCGATTTCCACCGCACGCGGCTTGTCGCTGTTCTTCACGGTGAGGAACACCTTGCCGGACGTCGGCAGCTTCGTGCCGGCCCCCAGCTGGCTCTTCACGAAAGCCTCGCCGAACGTCTTGCCCACCCCCATCACTTCGCCGGTGGACTTCATCTCCGGGCCGAGGATCGTGTCCACACCCGGGAACTTGACGAAGGGGAACACCGCCTCCTTCACGCTGAAATATGGCGGCGTGACTTCCCGCGTGATGCCCTGGCTCGCCAGCGACTGCCCCGCCATGCAGCGGGCCGCCACCTTGGCCAACTGGATGCCCGTGGCCTTGCTGACGAAGGGCACCGTGCGGGATGCGCGCGGATTCACTTCGAGCACGTAGATCACGTCCTTGCCATCCTTTTCCTGAATGGCGAACTGCACGTTCATCAAACCCACCACGCTCAAGCCTTCGGCCATGGCCGCGGTCTGGCGCTTGAGTTCATCCACCGTGGCCTTGCTCAGGTAGTAAGGCGGCAACGAACAGGCCGAGTCGCCGCTGTGCACGCCGGCTTGCTCGATGTGCTCCATCACGCCCCCGATGAAAACCTTGCCCTCGGGGTCGCGCAGGCAATCCACATCGCACTCGATCGCATCGTTCAGGAAACGGTCCAGCAGCACGGGCGAGTCGTTGCTCACCTTGACGGCTTCGCGCATGTAGCGTTCCAGATCCCGCTGTTCGTGGACGATTTCCATGGCACGGCCACCCAGCACATAACTGGGGCGTACGACCAGTGGGTAGCCCAACGCAGCCGCCTTCTCCAGGGCCTCTGGCTCGGTGCGGGCCGTGGCATTGGGCGGCTGGCGCAGCCCCAGGTCGTTGAGCAGTTTCTGGAAGCGCTCGCGGTCTTCCGCAGCATCGATCATGTCCGGGCTGGTGCCGATGATCGGCACGCCCTCGGCTTCCAGGCCGAGCGCCAGCTTCAGGGGCGTCTGACCACCGTACTGCACGATCACGCCCGTGGGCTTTTCCTTGTCGACGATTTCCAGCACGTCTTCCAGCGTGAGCGGCTCGAAATACAGCCGGTCCGACGTGTCGTAGTCGGTCGAAACCGTTTCCGGGTTGCAGTTGACCATGATGGTTTCATAGCCGTCCTCGCGCATGGCGAGTGCGGCGTGAACGCAGCAGTAGTCGAACTCGATGCCTTGGCCGATGCGGTTGGGGCCACCGCCCAGCACCATGATCTTCTTGTTGGTGGTGGGCGCGGCTTCGCACTCGTCCTCGTAGGTCGAGTACATGTAAGCCGTGTTGGTGGCGAACTCGGCGGCACAGGTGTCCACCCGCTTGTAGACAGGGCGCACGTTGAGCGCCCGGCGCGCCTCCCGCACGGCCTTTTCCTGCGTCCTCAGGAGTTTGGCCAGACGGCGATCGGAAAAACCCTTCTTCTTGAGCGCTCGCAGCGTATCGGCGTCGATGGCAGCCAGCGCGCCATCCCCCTTTTCATCGGTCAGCTTGTCCAGATCCAGTTCGATCTTCACGATCTCTTCGATCTGCACCAGGAACCATTTGTCGATCTTGGTGAGGTCATGCACCTCGTCGACCGAAAGGCCCATGGCGAAGGCATCGCCCACATACCAGATGCGCTCGGGACCGGGTTCGCCCAGTTCCTTTTCCAGTAGTTCGCGGTCCTGCGTCTTTTCATTCATGCCGTCCACACCGACTTCCAGGCCGCGCAGCGCCTTCTGGAAAGACTCCTGGAACGTGCGGCCCATGGCCATGACCTCGCCCACCGACTTCATCTGCGTGGTCAGGCGGCTGTCGGCCGTGGGGAATTTCTCGAACGCAAAACGCGGAATCTTGGTGACCACGTAGTCGATCGAGGGCTCGAACGACGCGGGCGTGGCGCCGCCCGTGATCTCGTTCTTCAGCTCGTCGAGCGTGTAGCCCACCGCAAGCTTCGCCGCGACCTTGGCGATCGGAAAGCCCGTGGCCTTCGATGCCAGGGCCGACGAACGCGATACGCGCGGATTCATCTCGATGACGATCATGCGACCGTCTTTCGGATTCACCGAGAACTGCACGTTGGAACCACCGGTATCCACGCCGATCTCGCGCAGCACCGCGAGGGACGCGTTGCGCATGATCTGGTATTCCTTGTCGGTCAGCGTTTGCGCAGGCGCCACCGTGATCGAGTCGCCCGTGTGCACGCCCATCGGATCGAGGTTCTCGATCGAGCAGATGATGATGCAGTTGTCCGCCTTGTCGCGAACCACTTCCATCTCGTACTCTTTCCAGCCGAGCAGCGATTCTTCGATCAGCAGTTCGTTGGTGGGCGAAGCCTCCAGGCCGCGCTTGCAGATGGTCTCGAACTCTTCAGGGTTGTAGGCAATGCCGCCGCCGGTGCCACCCAGCGTGAAGCTGGGACGGATCACCGTGGGAAAGCCCACGGTCTTTTGCACCGTCCACGCTTCGTCCATGCTGTGGGCGATGCCCGAGCGGGCCGAGCCCAGGCCGATGCGGGTCATCGCATCCTTGAACTTGAGGCGGTCTTCCGCCTTGTCGATCGCCTCGGGCGTGGCGCCGATCAGCTCCACCTTGTACTTGTGCAGCACACCATTGCGCCACAGGTCAAGGGCGCAATTGAGCGCCGTCTGCCCGCCCATCGTCGGCAGGATCGCATCAGGGCGCTCCTTCGCGATGATCTTCTCGACGGTCTGCCACGTGATGGGCTCGATGTAGGTCACATCGGCGGTGGCCGGGTCGGTCATGATCGTCGCAGGATTGCTGTTGATCAGGATGACTTTGTAGCCTTCCTCGCGCAGGGCCTTGCAGGCCTGCACGCCGGAATAGTCGAATTCGCAGGCCTGTCCGATGATGATGGGGCCGGCGCCGATGATGAGGATCGATTTGAGGTCTGTGCGCTTCGGCATTATTTCTTCTCCATCAGCGCGGTGAAGCGGTCAAACAGGTAGGCGATGTCGTGCGGGCCGGGCGAGGCCTCGGGGTGGCCCTGGAAACAGAACGCAGGTTTGTCCGTGCGCTCCAGGCCTTGCAGCGTGCCGTCGAACAGGCTGATGTGCGTGGGGCGCAGGGTTGCCGGCAGCGACTCCATCTCCACGGCAAACCCATGGTTCTGGCTGGTGATGCTGACACGGCCGTTGTCCAGGTCCTTCACGGGATGGTTCGCGCCATGGTGGCTGTTGTCCATCTTGAAGGTCTTCGCACCGCTGGCCAGGGCCATGATCTGGTGGCCCAGGCAGATGCCGAAGGTAGGTACGCCGGCATCGATGATTTGACGCGTGGCTTCGATGGCGTAGTCGCACGGCGCCGGATCGCCAGGGCCGTTGGACAGGAACACCCCATCGGGCTTCATGGCCAGCACCTCGGCTGCCGGGGTCTTGGCCGGAACCACCGTGAGTCGGCAGCCGCGCTCGGCCAGCATGCGCAGAATGTTCTTTTTCACGCCGTAGTCGTAGGCCACCACGTGAAAGCGCGGCGCGGCAAGGGTGCCGTAACCCGAACCGAGTTTCCACTCGGTCTGGTCCCACGGATAGGCCGCGGAGGTGCTCACCACCTGGGCCAGATCCAGGCCCTTCATGCTGGGCGCCGCTTTGGCGGCGGCCAGGGCTTCGTCGATGCGCGCCTGGGTCACCGCTTCGCCGGCCGCAAGCCCGACGATGGCGCCGTTCTGCGCTCCGTGGGTGCGCAAGATGCGCGTGAGCTTGCGGGTGTCGATGTTGGCGATGGCAACGGTCTTCTCGCGCACGAGGTACTGCGAGAGAGTTTCGGTGCTGCGGAAATTGCTGGCCAGCAACGGCAGGTCTTTGATGATCAAGCCTGCGGCATGGACCTTGTCGGCTTCGATGTCCTCCGTATTGACACCGTAGTTGCCGATGTGCGGATACGTCAGGGTGACGATCTGCTGGCAGTAGCTCGGGTCGGTGAGGATTTCCTGGTAGCCGGTGATCGCGGTGTTGAACACCACTTCGCCGACCGTGGTGCCGGTGGCACCAATCGAATTGCCGATAAAGACCGTGCCGTCTGCGAGCGCCAGGATGGCGGGCGGGAAGGATCCCTGTAGAGACAAAAGCACTGGGTTCTCCGAATGGTTACGGGTCGCCCGGAGTCCGCAGGAAGAAATTCCTGAAGACTGCTGCTTGTTGGGGGATTGCTTTGGTTGCTGCCGGGCGACGTTTTTGCGGGAAAGCCTCCAATTGTAGCCTCATTGAAAGAGCCTGCCGACTTCCGCGGCCCATTCAGCCCATGCCAACCAGGTCCCTCGATGCCAAAGATCGTGAGCCAAGCAGTCTCTTTTGTCCTACACCGCGGCAGCCAACGCCTCCTGAAAGATCACGGCGATTGGCATCCCGCAGCGCGCGTGCCCCCTCACCGCCTGCTCCCCTCCTTCCTGTTTGCACGGCCTCTTGCCAAACCCGATGAAAGCATCCACAACGCGGTCTGTCGAACAAAGCCTTCAACGGCTCGGGCAGTGGCTTGCGGCTGCTGGCTACCGGTTCGTCACGGTAACGCCGCTCACGCACCAACGGGTGCTCGCGAGGCCGCACGACCCTGAAAGGTCGAACCTGCGCGATGCATTCGGATGGAACCGGCTGTTTTCGAAAGACCGGCTTCCTGCCGATCTCACCCCATGCTTGCTGAACGATGGCTGGCTGCAGTCCACAGCAACCGGCCTTTTGCAGAGCAATGTCCGGTTCAGTTCGCTCGACGGACTGCTCTTCGCGCACTCCCCCTTCCCGACGGCACAAGAAGATGCCGTGTTTTTCGGGCCGGATACCTACCGGTTTGCCAGTTTCATTCGCCATCAGTTGCGGATGCAGCCTCTGCCTCGATCCCCACGCATTGCCGACATGGGGTGCGGCGCCGGGCCGGGAGGCCTTGTTGCGGCGAAAGCCTGCCAAGCAAAGCCCAACGGATGCGAAATCGTGCTGGCGGACATCAATCCCCGCGCGCTTTTGCATGCCACAGCCAATGTGGCCGTCGCTGGCTACCGCAATGTGCAGTGCGTTCAAAGCGACCTCTTTTCCAATGTGGCCGGCAGGTTCGATCTCATCGTCGCCAACCCGCCCTACCTGATGGACGACGCGAGCCGCACCTATCGACATGGGGGTGGCCAGTTCGGAGAGGCCCTGTCCGAGCGCATCATGAAAGAGAGCCTCGACCGCTTGACGCCCGGCGGCCGCCTGCTGCTCTACACCGGCTCCACCATCGTCGAAGGACGCGACGCTTTCCGCGACTCCGTCATGGCCTACGCCACCGCCCACGACTTCGCAGTCCACTATGAAGAACTGGACCCCGATGTCTTTGGAGAGGAGTTGCAGGGGCAGCCCTACGCCGAGGCGGATCGGATCGCGGCCGTCGGCGTGGTGGTGCAAAGGCGGGCTGCATGAGATTTCTGGGCATTGGGCAGAACAACGATCTGGCGGCCATGTACGGTGGCCTCCAGCGCCGCGGCCACGAGGTGCGGGTCGTGATTGAAGACCCTGCGTGCCACGACGTCTTCCAGGGCATCCTGCAGCGCGTCGAAGGATGGGAAAGCGAACTGGGATGGATCAAGGCGGCTGGAAACGAAGGCGTGATCCTCTTCGAATCCGCGACACAGGGCGACCTGCAGGATGCGCTGCGCGCCGAAGGCTTTCAGGTCATCGGCGGCAGTGCCCTCGGCGATCGCCTGGAGGCGGACCGCGCATTCGGGCAGAGTGCCTTGCAGGCCGCAGGACTGCAGGTAGCGGGCTGCCACCGTTTCACCGACTATGGCGAAGCGATGACGTTCCTCGATGACCATCCCGCAAGGTATGTACTCAAGTTCAACGGGGCCTCCAGCGAGCGCACACGCAACTACGTCGGCCAGTCCGGCGACGGCGCCGACGTGCGCGCCCTGTTGACCATGCACGCGGGCAAGGCCCGCGCGGACCAAGCCGACGCACCGGACTTCATCTTGATGGAGTTCATCCATGGGATCGAGATCGGGGTCGGCGGATACTTCAACGGCCATGACTTTCTGTTGCCCGTGTGTGTCGATTTCGAGCACAAGCGGCTTTTCCCGGGCGACTTGGGCGAACTCACCGGAGAGATGGGCACCATCGTCAGCTACCGGGAAAGCGCATGCCTGTACGACACCGTCCTGCGCCCCCTCACGCCCCTGCTGCGTGATGGCGGCTATTGCGGCTACATCAACGTGAACCTCATCGCCAACGAAAGCGGGCTGTGGCCTCTCGAGTTCACCTGCCGGTTCGGCTATCCGGGGTTCGCGATCTGCGAAGCCCTTCACAACGATCCATGGGAAACCATCTTTCGCAGAATGCTGCACCGCGACACGTCGGACTTCGGCACGAAAAGCGGTTTTGCCTGCGGCGTGGTTCTCGCCGTGCCACCGTTCCGCTACCGGCACGGGTATGAAGAACTCTCCAAGGGGTTGCCGGTTTTCTTGAATCCCTCCATGACGCAGTCGCAGCGCGACAGCCTGCATTTTTCAGAGGTGGCGCTGCACCAGGGGCAGCTCGTGGCGAGTGGCTCGTGCGGCTACCTGGGCGTTGCCACGGGCGTGGGCGCAACGGTGCGCGCCGCCCACCTGGCCGCCCTGGATTGCGTTCGCCACGTGATCGTGCCCAATCTGCGGTATCGCAACGACATCGGCGAGCGGCTAGACAGGGGCGAGCTGCAGCAGTTGCGCTCGTGGGGCTGGCTGCAAGCGAGACCATCGGCGGCGTAGGACCTTGCCGACCGGGGTTCGCGCCATCTGGTGGCTTCTGCCCCCCGTTGCAGCACCGCAGCATGCAGCTATTCCTCCAGTCCATCGCCAACGATGCTCGCACAAAAAATTCATCCATCCGTCGATCTGCATGGCAGCCCAACGCCTCGCGCTGCAGATGCGCAACGCCAGAATGCAGTCGGTCCCTATCGCCGCCTGTACGAGGCGCTGCTGACCCCCTCTCCCACGCCACAAGCCCGGCAGCAGGCCGCCCAATGGCTGCAGCGGCTGATGGACGAAAGCGAAGACGTCCCTGGCGAATTGTGCGAAGCACCCGAGGACCTGCATGCGTGGGCCCGCGAAAACGCACAGGCCGTGGCGCAGCGTTATCAAACCTACCTGGACGGGCGGCGTGCAGGCGGCGAGCGCCATTACTTTCGCAACCGTGCCCATGCGCTGAACTTTCTGGGATCGGTGGCGCCGACCAAGCTGGTGGATGGATCCTGGCTGTACGGGTTGGCACGACATACATCGACCGAACGGCTGCGGCCTTTGCTCCAGACCTACCTGGAAGAACTCGGAGACGGCGTGGCCCACAAAAACCACGTCACGCTCTATCGCCAATTGATGCGGCGGCACGGCCTTCAGCAAGGCCTGCAACTGGACGATGCGAACTATTTGCAGGGCGCGGTGCAGCTGGCATTGGGATGGAATGCCGAGCAGTTCCTGCCGGAGGTCATCGGCTTCAACCTGGGTTATGAACAGCTCCCCCTGCACCTGCTGATCACGGCATACGAGCTCAACGAGCTCGGGATCGACCCCTACTATTTCACGCTTCACGTCACGGTCGACAACGGAGATAGCGGCCATGCCTGGCAGGCCTGCGAGGCTGTACTTCAAATGCTGGAAGTGCAGCAAGACCGCGATCAATTCTGGCAGCGTGTGCGCGCCGGAAGCAAGCTGGCGGATGCCGGGCGCGGTACCCAGGAGGTCATCGCATCGTTCGACGCCAGGACCGAAGTGGTGAAAATCTTCCAACGGAAGGCACCGGCCGGCGCGGGCATGCATTCCGACTATTGCCGCATTGGCGGTCGCACCGTCAACGATTGGCTGGGGCCACAGGGCGACATCGATGCCATGCTGGACGCGCTGGTGGACAACGGTTGGATCCAGTTGGGAGCGCCGGTGTCTCAAAGCCGGTTCTGGAACCTGCTTCAAGGGGAAAGCGCGGAGATGTTCGGTGTTTTCACGGGATATGAATTGCAGGTGATCCACGATTGGATCCGCGGCGAAGACAGTCGCGACGGCCAGGACCATGCCCAGCCCGCCTCCGCCAACCAAACGCGCAGGCTGCCCTCGTTCAGGGCCTTGGCACGTCACCGCTCTAATGCCAACCCCATCGGCAGTGCGGAGCCTGCATTGGACCCCGAACTGCATCAGTTCAAAGAGCAGTTGCAGTCCCTGGAAGGAGAGCAACGCCGGCAGTTCCTCAGCGCCGCGCTGTCTCCTGCGACCCATTGGACTTCGACGGGGTTGTTCGCCACCCGGCTCTTCATCAGCGAAGGCTGGGCAGCCTGAACCGGTAAAGCGGCCCCTCCCACGCTGGCGGTGGACCGCAAAAATTCATACGGGCGACGGCGCTTGCAGAGATGAAGGGTCGCTTCCGATGGCATTCAACTGCCCGTTCCCTCCGATGCGGAAGTGCGTGTTCTGCCCGGCCGCAATCGCCACATAGGCCGCAAAGCAATGGGCCGGCAAGATCAATGTGCCAATGGCGTCTGTGGCCGTGACTTCAAAGCCAGCGGATGCTGGCTGCTCGCGGAGGGTGAAGCCGATCAGAAGCATCTGCCCCAGCCCCGCCACTTTGGCGCCGATCAGTTCAATACAACCCACCGCCTGCTCCACCACCCATCCCGAGGCGCTGTAGGGTGTATGCCCGCCAAGGGCGATGGTGCGCACTCCCCGTGCTTTGACAACGCTGTATTGCTCCCAGGCAGGCGCGAGATTGAGCGGAGAAAACTGCTGAAAGAGTCCGCGATGGCGTTGGGCCCGAGTGGGGTAATTGGTGCTCATGGATTGCCTCATGGAATGGGTTCTGGTGCGCCAGCCCATGCTGGATCAGCCACCGGAACGAATGCCGAGGCTGTGCAGAAGGAAGGTCACCTGTACCACTCACTATGGCAATCGGCGTGCCAGCACTGTCCGCGTCAATGCACCCACCGAGGGCGCATCTCGCTCGCACCGCTGCTTTCTTGATTTGCGAAAGGGGGAGGCCTGAACGGACACTGTCATGCGCTCTACGCGCGGCGTGCAACGGACACATTGCGCGTACGCCCGTTCAGGCGCTGGAATCAACGGCTTTGGGGATTTGGATCGCCACCGGCCACCTGCTGCTGACCGGTTCCAGCCTTGGGTTTTGCTTTGGGAGTGCTGCCCGACGCACTGCCCTCGGAACTGGCTGCCTCAACCGCCTTGGCAACGGCAGAACTGCGGCTGCTATGGCTCTTGGCGCCTGCTGCGCGGGCTTCTTCGGAGGTGAACTGATGCGCCGTGCCCTTTTGATGCGCTGCCTGCCCACCCTTGCTTGAGATTTCGCGTTGCTTTGCCGCGTCCATGGCGGCGAAGCCACGATTGCTACCGGATGGATTGCCTTGGTTGGCCATTTCGATACTCCTTCAATGTGCTCCCGTGGAGGGGAACGGCCCAGGCCCGGCCATGAAACCGGGCTTGCCAAGGCAGAGGCAATCGACATGCCCATTGCGAACGCGCGCCCTTGCGCGGCTAACGCGCGGTGTCCGGCTGGCTCGCCCGCGCCACCCAACGCGCAGCCTCTTGCCGTGCATGTCTGCGACGGGCAATGCCCGCATAGAGCGTCTGCACCAAGTCGATCGCATCGGAATCCGCTTGTGCGGCACTGGCCCGCACCTCTGCACAGGCCACGGTCGTGATCTGGGGTTGCATGCCCTGCAGCACATCGACCAGCCCACACCAATGGCCTTCTACCGCCGAGGTGCGGGAAAACAAGGTCAATCCGTCGATGGAAGCCCAGGCGAAAGCCATGATTGATCTTTGGTGAATGGGGTCTCCGCCCGCCGGGTGGAGGCGGTTGGCTCAAAGGTTCCTGTGCCGTTCCGGCGCCGCCGAAATGCGAAGCGCCTGACGGTATTTGGTGACCGTGCGCCGAGCGACCGAAAACCCTTGCTGCGCCAGCAGGCTGGCAATCGCCGCATCGGACAAAGCATGTGAGGACGACTCGGCCGCAATCAACTCCGAAACCAGTTCCTTGACGGCCGCGGGCGCACAGGTAGTGCCATTGCGCGTGGACAGCCCGCGTGAGAAAAAATACTTGAGCTCATGCAGGCCGAACGGGGTCGCCATGAACTTGTTGTTGGTGACACGGGACACGGTGGATTCGTGCACCCCCACCTCCTGCGCAATCTGTCGCAGCTTCAGCGGCTTGAGCGCCAGCGGGCCGTGCTCGAAAAACGCCTGCTGATGCCGTCCGATGGCTCGCGCCACCGCCAGGATGGTGGCAAACCGCTGCGCCACATTGCCCACCAGCCAACGCGCTTCCTGCAGGCAGGCGCTCAACGCCGCACTTTCACCATTGCGCTTGCGCTGCTGAAACATCCGCGCATAGGCGGAATGCACCCGAAGACGGGGCATCACGGCATCGTTGAGCACCATCTGCCACCCTCGCCCGCCCTTCACCGCAACGATGTCAGGCACCGCGAACGGCACATCGTCTTGCAGGAAGGCTCGACAAGGACTGGGATCGAGCGTGCGAATCTGCGCGCAAACCGCTGCCGCAGCCTCGCGCGACACTCCCAGCGCCTCGGACAGCCGTGTGGGATCGCGCAGGGCCACGGCTTTCAGGTGGCTTTCAATGGCACGGCGCACCAGATCCCGGCTGGTGCCGCACTTCAGGGTGTGCAATTGCAATAACAGGCAATGCTGAAGGTCCACTGCGGCAACGCCTGCAGGGTCCAGTCCCTGGACCCGGCGCCACGCCATGCGGATTTCCTGTTCGTCCGGCTTCGGAGACAGGGCCATGGTGTGCACCGCCTGTTCGATCTCTTCGACTCCGCCGCGCAGGTAGCCATCGTCGTCCAGGGATTCGATGACCGCCCTTGCCAAAAGAAGATCGCGCTCCGGCAGACGAAGCAGGTCCAGTTGCCCATGCAAATGGGCGCGCAATGTGACGGGGGCTGCCGACCGCTCCCAAGCCCCTTCCCCATCGCTGTCGGAAGATTGGATCCGGCTGCTGCCGGACGACAGATTCCAATCGCTCAACGGCGCGTCTTGCGTGTCCTGCTGCGCATCCCCCTCGTCGGTTTCCAGCAGCGGATTGCTATCCAAAGCCTCCCGCACCGCACGCGCAAAATCCTGCGATGACATCTGCAGCAGGCGCACGGCTTGCTGCAAGCGGGGCGAAGCATTCTGGGTGAGCGCGGCGGAGGTATTCAGACTAAGCTGGCTCATCGAAGGTCCGTTGATGGTGGGCGCATCCCATGCAACAAAGCAAGGCATATGCCACGCAACCCTTTACGCTGAAAGCGCTTGCCCAGCCTTGAAAACCAGCACCCGGCGCTATCCTTCAATGCATGGCATGTCGCTCAACCGGTAGAGATTGCCGCAATTCCTGCCGGTTTCAGACAGAGGTTCGCTACATGGCCCGGTTCTTACCGGCATTGACTGGCACGCGGCATGCTGCGGCACTTGGCACCCGACAACACCATCACGAGCGGAACGCCCCTGCCTCACCATGAACAACACCTCCACACCCGTTCCGACGACAGCGCCTCGCCCATCCGCCGAAGTCCCCGGCGGGCATGGCGCAGGTGGGCAGTTCCCGCCCGCCGTAGCCCCTCCTGCGATACCGCAATGGCTTTCCATGGCTGGTGTGGGGCACGAATTGCGCACCCCGCTGGGCGCCCTGTCCGCTGCGCTGGAGGTGATCGCGCTCGCCCCCCATCCGATGCCCATACAGAGCGAAGCATGCGCGGTGGCCGCGCGGCAGACGCGGCATCTGTCATCACTGCTTGAAGATCTGCAGGATGTGCTGGCAGCGCGCGAAGGTCGCATGGAACTGCGGCGCGTGGCACTGGACTTCTCGGAACTGGCGCGGCAGGCCTGGGAGGCACTGGTGAAGCCCAACGGGGGCTATGCCTGCACCCAGCAGATCGCTCCAGGCCTGCGGGTCATGGCCGATCCCCGCCTGATGCGCCGGGCGATCGATCAGCTTCTTTGCCGGGCGTGCAAAGCGGGAGCGCCGGGAATGCGCATGGACCTGACCGTGTCCACGCAAGGGGGCGAGGTGCGCGTGGAAGTTCACGGCCTGCCCAGAGACGACATGGGGCGACCCTCGGGAACTGCATGCCCCCTGAATCTGGATGTGCGCATCGGTGCGCCCGCCACCTTGGCAGACCTTCTTGCCGACCACGTCATTCAATTGCATGGAGGGCACATCGCTCCGTCGGCCGATGGAGGCGGTCGCTATCTTGCCCTGCCCTGCCTTGCAGAGGCGCCGCCACCGCCTGCCAGACTGCGGCGCCAGAAAGTGCTGGTCGCGCTGCACGACGGGCGAGACCGCCAAGCGGCAGGGCAAACCCTGGAGCGGCAGGGATACCTCGTGCTGGAAGGCACAGCGATGCAGCCAACGCTTGACCTGTTGCTGCAGCACCTGCCAGACCTGGTGCTGGCAAGCGCCCAGCCGGCTGCAGCGGCTTGCCATCTCGCAACCGCAGCCCGAGAAGCAGGCTACGCCGGGTGCATGATGGCCGTGGCACCCGCCATGCACTGCGCGCAAGAGACACTGGACGCGGCCGGCGCACGGCGCGCAGGCTTCGACGCATGGGCAGCCTGGGCCGACTGGCCCCAGGTGCTGACGGACGCGCTGGAATCCCGAAGCGGCTGACCGCTGTACGTTCGTTTACACCAGCAACCACAATCGCCGCAAATAATTCTTCTTTTTCAAATTCTTACTCGGGGAGACTTTGCATGGCCCATGCCCTGGTAGTTGAAGACGATGCCGACTCCGCGCGCATGCTGGCGAGCTTGTTGCACACTGGCGGATTCACGGCAGCCACGGCCTCTTCGCTCCGGGATGCGCGCCGCCAGATCGCCCTGCAGCGCCCCGACATCGTGCTGCTCGACCTGCAGTTGCCAGACGGCAATGGCCTTTCCCTGTGCGAGGAGGCCGAGTTGCTCTCCTATTCGGAGGTGGTGCTGATCACCGGCCACGCCAGCCTGGATACCTCGATCCAGGCCCTTCGCCTGGGCGCCGCGGACTACCTCATCAAGCCGGTGGACACGCGGCGGCTCAATGCCGTGCTGTCCCGTGCACGCTCTCCTTCCACCCTGCTGGCCGAGATCCAGGACATGCGCCTGCAGTGGGAATCGACCGGCCGCTTCGGCCACCTGCTGGGCCGGTCGTCCATCATGCGCGAGGTGTACGAGCAGATCGCCTGCGTGGCCGGCACGTCGGTTTCGGTGTTCGTGACAGGAGAGAGCGGCTCCGGCAAGGAATTGGTTGCCCGCTCCCTCCATGACCTCAGCCGGCGGCGCGACGGGCCTTTTCTGGCGTTGAACTGCGGCGCGATCTCGCCCCAGCTGATCGAGAGCGAAGTCTTCGGCCACGAGCGGGGCAGTTTCACGGGGGCGGACCGGCAGCACCTGGGGTTTTTCGAGCGTGCCAATGGCGGCACCCTCTTCCTGGACGAAATCACCGAGATGCCGCTGGAGCTGCAGGTCAAGCTCTTGCGGGTGCTGGAGACCGGCACCTTCATGCGCGTCGGGTCCACCGAAGCGCGGCACACCGATGTGCGCATCGTGGCCGCCAGCAATCGCGAGTTGGCCCAGGCCGTGGTCGATGGCGCGTTGCGGGAAGACCTGCTTTACCGCCTCAACGTGTTCCCCCTTCACCTGCCGCCCCTGCGGGACCGGCTGGAAGACCTGCCCCTTCTGGCCCAGCACTTTCTGGACGACATCGCTGCGCGCGAGGGCGGGCGCAAAACGCTGACCACTGCCGCCCTGGATCGCCTGGCGGAGTACCGATGGCCCGGCAATGTGCGCGAATTGCGCAACGTGCTGCAGCGCGCCTTCGTGATGACGCAGGAAGGGCCGGTCACCGAGCGCTGGCTGCCCCGCGACCTCGTGCCTTCGCAGCCGCAGCTTCCGATCCAGCCGCTTGCGCCGCAGCAGCCGGAGGTGGCACCGCCAGCCACCGGCGCTGCCACCCCCACCGAACTGCGCCTGCCGCTGGGCAGTTCCCTGGCGGAAGTAGAGCGGGCACTGATCCTGGCCACCTTCGCCCACTGCGGGCAACGGCGCGAGCAGACTGCCGCCATGCTGGGCATCAGCATGAAGACGCTGTACAACCGGCTGAAGGAATACGGCGCCGGCGCTTGACCAGGCGCACAGTGGCGTTGTCGCGGCCCCGTGCAATCGCAGGCACTGCCCTTCACGCGGGCCCTGGGCCTGCGGAGGTGCGCCGAAGCGGTTCGTTGCCAAGGCCTTGAATCCTGAACCCGCCACGTGCCAGGCACACTGGGCGTGCACGCCATTGCCCGCTCCGGCAGTCCGCCCCCATCCCCCAGCGCAGCGCCTCCCGTCCCATCGCCGGAAACGCCCCACCCGGACACGGCTCCGAAAGGGCCCCATGCATGCTTTCCGCCATCGCCTGCCAGACCACGCCTTCGACCGCCAAGGCCCACGATCAATAATCGGTATTCATTAGAAAGACGCCAACATGGATGACTCGCTGACCACCCCCGACGAAGCCGAAGAGCATGTGGGAGAGGCGCTGGACAGCGTGGCGCCGGCGCGGGCCTATCACATGCTGCCGCTGATCGGTCTGGGGGGTTCGGCGGGCAGCATCCCGGCCCTGCAGACCTTTCTGCAGTCCATGCCCGAAGACCCCGGACTGGCTTTCGTCGTGATCCTGCACCTGTCGCCCGACCACGACAGCGAGCTGGCAGATATCCTGCAGCGCTCCACCTCCCTGCGGGTGCTGCAGGTGCGCGAGACCTGCAAGGTCCAGGTCAACACCGTCTACGTCATCCCGCCGGGCAAGGTCTTGCGCACCTATGACGGCTTTCTGCAGTTGGCCGATCTGCCGAGCCCGCGCCATGGCCAAGTGACCGTGGACCTGTTCTTTCGCATGCTGGCAGACACCCATGGGCCGCATGCCACGGCCATCGTGCTGTCGGGCATGGATGGCGACGGTGCCATCGGCATCAAGCGCATCAAGGAGCGCGGCGGTCTCACCATCGCCCAGGACCCGGACGAGGCGGAGCACAGCAGCATGCCCCGCTCGGCGCTGGCCACCGGCATGGTGGACTGGACGCTGCCCGCGGCGGCCATGCCCGGTCGGCTGCTGGAGTACTACCGGCTCGAGCACCGCCTGAAGCTGCCTTCGGAGAAGGGACCCCCGCCCATGGAAAACCCGATTCCCCATGGCATGGCCACGGAAGCAGCCCTGCGCGACGTGCTGATCTTCCTGCGAACGCGGACCGGCCGGGACTTCGCCCACTACAAGCGGGCCACCATCCTGCGGCGCATCGGCCGTCGCATGCAGGTCAACGGCATCGCCGACCTGCCGGGCTATCTGGATTGCCTGCGCACGCGACCCGGCGAAGCCGGGGCGCTGCTGCAGGATCTGCTCATCAGCGTGACCAACTTTTTTCGCGACGGCGAATGCTTCAGTGTGCTGGAGGCGCACATCGGGGCGCTGTTCGCCGGCAAGGGACCAGGGGATTCGCTGCGCGTGTGGGTGGCGGCCTGCGCAACGGGCGAGGAGGCCTACTCCATCGCCATCTTGCTCAGCGAATACGCCCGCAAGGTGGATGCGGCGCCGGTGATCCAGGTCTTCGCCAGCGACCTGGACGACGAGGCCATCGGCATCGCCCGCGAGGGGCTCTATCCCACGACCATCGAGGCCGATGTATCGGAAGAGCGGCTGCGCCGGTATTTCGTGAAGGAGCACCGCGGCTATCGGCTGCGCCGCGAAATTCGCGAAATGGTGCTGTTCGCGGTGCATGACGTGCTCAAGGATTCGCCGTTCTCGCGGCTCGACCTCGTCACCTGCCGCAACCTGCTGATCTACCTGAACCGCAACGCCCAGCACCGCGTGTTCGACACCTTCCATTTCTCGCTCAAGCCCCGCGGGCTGATGTTTCTGGGCTCGTCGGAATCCGTCGAAGACAACAGCCCCCTGTTTGCCGTGCTCGACAAAAAGCACCGCATTTACAGCCACCGCCCCGCCTCGCGCTCGGGCATGCCGGGGCACTCCGCGCCCGGCACCGTCTCGCTCGCCATGGAGGCGCAGCATGCCGCGCGGTCCGGCCCGGTGCTGGCCGGCCCGGCCTTTACCTCGACGCCCCCGGCCTCGCGCGATCTGCCGCCTCTCGAGGGCCGAAGCCACAACTGGGGCGAGCTGCATTTCCGGCTGCTGGAGAAGATCGCGCCGCCCTCCGTGCTGATCGATGCCGGCCACGACATCGTGCACCTGTCGCCCAATGCCGGCGAGTTCCTGCGCTTTCAGGGCGGCGAGCCCAGCCGCAACCTGCTGCGCGCCATCCACGAAGACCTGCGCATCGAAGTGCGCGCGGCGCTCTACCAGGCAGCGCAGCGCAAGACGGCCGTGGAGACCCCGCCTTTGGCCTTCACCCATGCCGGCGGCGAAATGGTGCTGGTGGTCCGCATCGTCCCGTTCCACGAGGCGCCGGGCTTTTATCTGGTGATCATTCAGCCCGCGTCGGCGCTGCAGCCGCTGCTGCCCATGCCGGTGCGCCCCATGGCGGTCTCCGAGCCCCTGGCGCAGCACCTGGAGCAAGAACTCGAGCGCATGAAACTGCACCTGCGCGACACGGTCGAGCAGTACGAGGTCTCCACCGAGGAACTCAAGGCGAGCAACGAAGAATTGCAGGCCATGAACGAAGAGCTGCGCTCGGCCACCGAGGAACTCGAAACCAGCCGCGAAGAACTGCAGTCGATCAACGAAGAGCTGACCACCGTCAACCACGAGCTCAAGAGCAAGGTCGATGAACTCGGCCACTCCAACAGCGACATGCACAACCTGATGGACGCCACCGCGATCGCGACGGTGTTCCTGGACCGCGATCTGTGCATCACCCGCTTCACGCCCTCGGCGATCACGCTGTTCAAGCTGATTCCCACCGACATCGGACGCCCGCTGTCCGACCTGGCGACCCACCTCGACTACCCGGAAATGACCTCCGATGCCCGCCGCGTGCTGGAGCGGCTGGTGCCGATGGAGCGCGAGGTCGGCAAGGGCGGCGGCCAGTGGTTCCTGGTCAGGGCCCTGCCCTACCGCACGCTGGACGACCGCATTGCCGGGGTGGTGCTCACCTTCGTGGACATCACCGAGCGCAAACACAGCCAGGAGGCCTTGCGTGTCTCGCAGGACCGATTCAGCCTCATCGTCAGCCAGGCGACGGCCGGGGTGATGGAGGTGTCGCTGGACGGGCGCATCGAATTCACCAACCGCAGCTACCGCGAGCTGCTGGGCTACTCCGAGGCCGAAATCGTGGGCATGTCGATGCTCGATCTCGTCCACCCCGACGACCGGGCCGAGAGCGCGCGGCTGTTCGACAAGCTCGCCCGCCACGGCGAGCCCTTCCAGGTCGAAAAGCGCTGCTTGCGCAAGGACGGCTCGGTGATCTGGACCTTCAACAACGTGAGCCGCCTGTCGAACGTGCAAGGCCGAGCCGACGCCGCGCTGGTGATGTGCACCGACGTGACGGAGCGCAAACGGGCGGAAGAAGCCCTCAGCCGCAGCGAGGAGCAACTGCGGCTCATCGTGGAGAACGCGGTCGAGTTCGCCATCTTCTCCACCGATCCGCAGATGCGCGTGACCCGCTGGAACGTGGGCGCCGAGCGCCTGCTCGGCTACCCCGAGGCCGAGGTGCTCGGGCAGCCCGCCGACATCATCTTCACCGACGAAGACCGTGCCCTGGGCGCGCCGCAGATCGAGGTGCGCCAGGCGCTGACCGATGGCCGCGCCATGGACGACCGCCTGCACCGCCGCAAGGATGGCAGCACCTTCTGGGCCAGCGGGGTGTTGATGCCGATGCTCGACGATGGCGCCGTGGTCGGCTTCGTCAAGATCCTGCGCGACCAGAGCCGTGCCCGCCAGGCCCAGGAAGACCTGGAAACCAGCCGGGCCGAACTGGTCGAGGCCCTGCGGCAGAAAGAAGCCGCGCACTCGGCGCTGGAAGCCGCCGACGCCGCCAAGGACCGGTTCCTGGCCGTGCTGTCGCACGAGCTGCGCAACCCCCTCGCCTCCATCCGCAATGCCGCCGAAGCGCTGCAGTCGGGGCAGCTGAGCGACCGGGAGCGGGCGCAGTCGTCCAACATCCTGGACCGGCAATCCGCCGCCATGAAGACGCTGCTGGACGACCTGCTGGACGTCTCTCGCCTGCGGCTGGGACGCCTGACCCTGCACCGCCGCCGCATCCTGCTGTCCGAGGTGGTGGACATGGCCATCGAAACCACGAAGCCCGCCATCGAAGCAGGCGCGCACCGGCTGGAGGTGGTGCTGCCGCACACGCCGGTGGTGCTCGATGCGGACCCGGTGCGGCTCAGCCAGGTGCTGTCCAACCTGCTGGCCAATGCCGCCAAATACACCCCGCAGGGCGGGCACATCGGGATACGGGCCCACGTGGACCAGCGCACCGCCGTGATCGCCGTGACGGACAACGGCATCGGCATGGAAGCGGGCAACATCCACAGCATGTTCGGCATGTTCGTGCAGGAAACTTCCGACCTGCCCGGCACGCGGGGCCTGGGCATCGGCCTGGCGCTCGTGCGCAGCATCGTGGAACTGCACGGCGGCCTGGTGGAGGGCAGCAGCTCGGGCCCCGGCCAGGGCAGCACCTTCACCGTGCGTCTGCCGCTGGCGCAGGCCGAGCCCCTCGCCCCTCTGCCGGAGCCCGAGCCGCCCGCCCCGCTGCGCAAACTGTCCACCACGGCGCCCAAGGTGCTGGTGGCCGACGACAACGCCGATGCGGCCTGGAGCATTGCCACCCTGCTGCAGATCTCCGGCTGCGAGGTGAGCACCTGTTCCGACGGCCCCGCAGCGCTCGAGGCTGCCCGCCAGGCCATGCCGGACGTGGCCGTGCTCGACATCGGCATGCCAGGCATGAGCGGGCACGAGGTGGCACGCCAGATGCGTGCCCTGCCGGGCGGTGAGGACGTGCAACTGATCGCGCTGACCGGCTGGGGCCAGGAGGCGGACCGCAACGCAGCCGCCGAGGCAGGTTTCGACGCCCACATGGTCAAGCCCGTGGAGGTCCAGAAACTCGTGGCGCTCATCGAGGCCCGCCAGCGAGGCAAGGCATTGCGCTGAGCCCTCAACCATTTGCTATATTTTTTATAGCACAATGCCATAGTACTTATTGCGGCAGAGGCCTTTTTGACCCATGGTGCTTCGGTGGCATCCGAAATGGATTGGGGGTGGGCCGCTCTGTCGGACCGTGCCCCCCCCCACGTGCTCCTATCCCCTGTCGGGCAACGTGCAGCGGCATGCCGGCACCCTCCGAGACCCGCGCCCGACCGCTTGGCCGCCCAATGGTCCTTTTGCGGACTGGCGACGTCCGCGCCGCGCCGCCCCCGCCCAACCACCACCCATCCTTGAGGAGCGAATGCACATGAGCGAAAGACCCAGCCAATCACAGATTCTGGAATCCCTGTCGGTGGTGCGCGAGTTCGATGTGGAGGCCGAGCTGGAGCGCCGTGTCGATTTCCTGGCCCAGTACCTTTCCCGCACCGGGCGACGGACCTACGTGCTCGGAATCAGCGGCGGCGTGGATTCGCTCGTTGCCGGCTGCCTGGCACAGCGGGCCGTGGCCCGCCGGCGAGCCTCCGGAGAAAGCGCCCGTTTCATCGCCATGCGGCTGCCGTATGGCCAGCAGCGGGACGAGGCCGAGGCCGCAAGGTGCCTCGACTTCATCGCGCCCGATGAGGTGCGCACCGTCGACATCCGCGCATCGGTCGATGCCATGCAGCAGGCGCTGATCGCTGCCGGCGTGGACCTGGGCGATGCCACGTCGCAAGACTTCCTGGTCGGCAACATCAAGGCGCGGGCCCGCATGGTGGCGCAATACGCAGTGGCGGGCGCCACGGCCGGGCTGGTCATCGGCACCGATCATGCCGCCGAGGCGCTGATGGGATTTTTCACCAAGCATGGCGATGGAGCGGCCGACGTGCTCCCGCTGGCGGGCCTGAACAAGCGCCGCGTGCGCGCGGTGGGCTTCGCGTTGGGCGCGCCCCGAGATCTGGTGATGAAAGTGCCCACGGCCGATCTGGAAACGCTGGCACCGCAGCGGCCCGACGAAGACGCATTCGGTGTGAGCTACGAAGCCATCGACGATTTTCTCGAAGGCCTGCCCGTCGACCGCGAGGCCGAGCGCATCATCGTGCACACCTACCTCGCCAGCGCCAACAAGCGCCACGCTGCCGTGGCGCCGGCCATCGCTCGGCCTGGGCTCTAGACAGGCTTTACTTCCCCAGACAGCGGCCGTTCGCTACCGAGGGAACAGAAAAAACCGCTGCAAAAGTTACCGCGCGGCACCTCGCAAGCAATTGCTCTCCTGCCACAGAGCCTGCCGGTGGCGATGGCTGAATGCACTGCCAAGCGTCACCGGCACTGGCGCGGGTGGCTCGAGCCATGGGCCTCACAGGGTGCATGGCGTGTTCCGCGGAGCCTCCACCAGCAACGCGGGACAGCGCAGATGCAGGGGATCTGCTCGCCCACACCACCGCTCTGCAATGCCATCGGCCCGGGCCCGCTCCTGCGGCACACCGCTTGCCCTGACCCCATCGACGCCGCATGGCGTCGCCTGTCGGTGAACCCGCTGGCTCAACCCCACAAGGAGCATTCATGTTTTCTCATAACAAGCGGCTGCAGTACACCGTACGAATCAGCGAAACCAATCCCGGCCTCGCCAACCTGCTGCTGGAGCAGTTCGGCGGACCCCAGGGCGAACTCGCCGCAGCCTGCCGCTATTTCACCCAGGCACTGGGCGAGGACGACCCCGGCCGCAAGGACATGCTCTTCGACATCGCCACCGAGGAACTGAGCCATCTGGAGATCATCGGCACCATCGTGGGCATGCTCAACAAGGGCGCCAATGGCCGGCTGGCGGAAGGCGTTGAAAAGGAAGGCGACCTCTACCGCTCCATCACCGGCGCAGGGAACGACAGCCACCTCACCCAGGTGCTGTACGGGGGTGGCCCGGCGTTGATCAATTCGGCAGGCGTGCCCTGGACCGCTGCCTACATCGACACCATCGGCGAGCCCACCGCCGACCTGCGGTCGAACATCGCAGCCGAATCCCGCGCGAAGATCGTGTACGAACGCCTCATCAATCTCACGGACGACCCGGGCGTGAAGGACGCGCTGACTTTCCTCATGACGCGCGAGATCGCCCACCAGAAGTCGTTTGAAAAAGCGCTCTATGCCATCGAACCGAACTTCCCTCCCGGCAAGCTGCCAGGCAATCCGCGCTTCACCAGCGTGTACTTTCGCACCTCGCAGGGAGAGCCCGAAGTGCGGGGCGCATGGAACGAAGGGGACCGCTGGAACGTCGTTCCCCTGCCCCAGGGCGCGGAAGCGGTGGATGGCGGCGATGGCCTGGCGACCGTGACCCTGAACGAGCTGGAAGCGCCCGCCGTGGAGCAGATGGCCGAACGCACGGCATCGCAGCCCGACATCGATCCCACCACGGGTGCAGAACTGGGCATGGGAGAAGATCTGGAACCTGTGGGTGATGCGGGCGGTTTGCGCAACGTACCGAAAACGCTCGAAGACTAATGCGCCTGAGCGCGTTCCCGCGGCCGTGGTGATGTCCCGATGAGGTACTTTCCGCAGCCCGGGGGCAAGCGCCGGGTGGCTTTTGGTTCGCACGCGCAGTCAATGGCATCCTGCAGCGCGAAAGCCATCGCGCCGATCATCAAGTTAGCGTGATGGTGCACGGTGGCGGTCATGACCGCGCACGTGCTCCGATCGCCATCTATGCGTTTTCTCGACGGCTGCATTGACCTCGGCGCGCCACGGCACAGCCCACGGCAAGACCCGCCGCGAAAGTCGCACAGATCGTTGCCATGGACCGCTGGGAGCGGTGATCGCCAAGGCGTGGAGTGCCATCGGCCGGTTCGACCCAACGACCCACCGTGCCGGTAGTGCCCACCTCATGGCGCCCCCACCATGCGAGCACCACTGTCGATGCGAAGCTGGCCAAAGTCCCTGCCATCAGCCCCACGCTCATCACGGAGCGTGCCGTTGTCTCCTGCCTTTTCTGAGCATGCGGCAGGGATTGCAAATCCAATGGCGGTAGAACGTGAACCTGGGTCACAGCGATCGACAACGGATCGCTGGCAGGAAACGACTCCTCGATCCCATGGTCGAGAGCCGGCTCCGTGTGTGCCGGATCGGCTGTCGCTCTCAACGCCGGAGCAGTGCCTTCGGGCGCAGGAGAAGGATGGCTTTCAGACGTCGGGAAGGGAAAGGCATCAGGGCTGCGGGTGTTCATGAGAGATTTCCTTCCAGAGACCACGGCGGGATAAATGAAGGGGCGGCGGAGCACGGAGGGCCGTCCGGCTAGCCATTTCGAAGGGGGTCTGATGGCTTGCCGGAGTCCGCAGCAACATCGCCCTCTTCCCCTCCTTTTGCGATGCAGGCCGTTTCTGCGGCATGCGCTGCATTGCGGGATCTGTTTCGACCAATGCCGGGCTGGGATGATCGAGGTCTTGCGCGGCTTGCCGTCCGGGACATTGACCTAGTTCACCATGGCTTCACCTCCGACATGTCGATAACCGCAACTTGGCAGCACTGCGTTCCTGTAGCAATGCGCGTCATGGCAGGTGCCGCGTTGGCGGTGTTTGAAATACCGGCTGGTCTGGTGGTTTGCATGAATTTCTTTTCCAAGGAGGAATCAGTTTGCGAACCACCGTTCGGCGCAGGTGTAGGACTGCAGCGCTCATGCCGCAGTGGCGCTACAGGCCGCGATGCCGAGGAAAAACCGGTTTTAGATGCAAGGCCCTGGAGTCGATGCGGGCCATGGTGGCCACCGCCACACTCAATGATGAAGTGCCAAGCAACGGCAGGAATCGGCAAGTGCGACTCGACGGCGATTTCGGCGCGACGGACGCAGCACTCCGCGAAGCGCTAGGGCAAGAAAAAACCGCCACAGCCTGACGTTGTCAGAGTGTGGCGGTGTCTTGAGTGGTGGAGCTGGCGGGAATTGAACCCGCGTCCGCAAGCCTTCTTCGGGCAGATCTACATGTTTAGCGGTCTGTTTTGATTCTCATGGCCCACGTCGCGCAGTCGCACGCTACGTGGGTCACCAGTACCCTTGGATCTCGCTCCATGCCAAGGTACCCGGCACGGAACCAGCCAGCGTGAATAACCTTGCAGCCGGGAGGTCTTACGACCCCCTTGCCCAGCCCGCTAGCATGCTGTTGCAAGGCTCACCGATGTTTAAGCGGCGAGTGCGAAACGTTCGTCGTTTGCAGTTAGTTTTTTGAATGCAGATTTACGAGCGCCACTCAAGCTCGACATGCACCACACCGATTCCGAACCCACGTCGAAACCAGGGCAGCCCCAAGCCTCGTATTTTAAGGCGCAGAGATCAATTGCAAGACCTCGAGCGGAGATTTAATTGCGGCCTGTGCGCCCCACTCGTGCACCGCGGTCTGCGTACCGAGGTAGCCGTATAAAGCGGCCACGGTGTGCATGCCAGCCGCAAGGCCCGCGACGATGTCGCGCTCATCGTCGCCGACGTAAATGCAATGCGCTGGCTCGATGTCCAGGCGTCTGGCGGCTTCGAGCAGGGGCTCAGGATGTGGTTTGCTGTGCGCGGTGGTGTCGCCACTGATCACCGCTCCAGCGCTGCTGAACAGCGGCGTGGCCGCCACCAAGACGTCCGTGAATCGTGCCGCCTTATTGGTGACGATGCCCCAGGGCATGCCACGCCGGGTCAACTCGGCGATCAATGCCTCCACGCCATCGAACACTTTCGTGCGCTGCTGAATGCAGGCCTCGTAGTTGACGAAGAACTCTTCCCGGAATGCAGGAAAGTCGGGATGGGCCGTGTCCATATCGAATGCCACGGACAACATGCCCCTGGCTCCGGCCCCTGCCATGGGCCGATACCGCTCGGCAGGCAGAGACGGCAAGCCACGGTCCGTTCGCAATTTGTCGGCGGCAGCACCCAGGTCGGGAGCACTATCGATCAATGTGCCGTCGAGGTCGAACAAGACGGCACGAACATGGGTAAAGACGGGTGAACTCATACGGCGGCGCGGCGTGCAGCGAGCATGTAATTGACCGAAGTGTCGGCACTCAGCCAATAGCGTTTGGTCAGCGGGTTGTACTCCAGTCCCCGGCTGTGAACGATATCGAGGCCCGCCAGCCGACTGGCGGACGCCAATTCGCTGGGCTTGATGAATTTTGCATACTCGTGCGTGCCTTTGGGCAGCATGCCCAAAATGTATTCGGCGCCGACGACTGCCAGCATGAACGCCTTGGCATTGCGATTGATGGTGGAGAAAAAGACCCAGCCGCCGGGCTTGACCAGACGCGCGCACGCCTGAATCACCGAGGCGGGGTCCGGCACGTGCTCCAGCATTTCCATGCAGGTGACGGTATCGAACGTGCCAGGCACTTCCGCAGCCAAGTCCTCCACGCTGATTTCACGGTATTGCACATGGGGTGTCCCGGTTTCCAAGGCATGCAGTTGCGCGATGCGCAATGATTTGCTGGCCAGATCGATGCCCGTTACCTGTGCGCCTTTTCTGGCCATCGAATCCGAGAGGATGCCGCCACCACATCCCACATCCAGCACCTGCTGCCCTTCCAAACGCGATATGCCATTGATCCATTCCAGGCGCAACGGATTAATCTGATGCAATGGGCGAAATTCACTTTCCGGATCCCACCAGCGGTGGGCGAGTGCGGAAAATTTGGCCAGCTCTGCTGGATCGGCATTAATGTGATCGCTCATGTGGGTAGGTGCTCCAAAAGAGATGGCCCATAAAAAAAGCCCCGTTTCCGGGGCTTTTTCGTGACTGATTCGGAAATCAGTTAGAAGCGCGGGTACCGACCACTTCGATTTCCACGCGACGGTTCTTCGCACGGCCTTCCTTGGTCTTGTTGTCGGCGACAGGTTGCTTTTCGCCCTTGCCTTCAGTGTAAACGCGGTTCTTTTCGATGCCCTTCGACACCAGATAAGCCTTCACAGCTTCAGCGCGGCGAACCGACAGCTTCTGGTTGTAGGCATCGGTACCGACGGAGTCGGTGTGACCCACGGCGATAATGACTTCCAGGTTCACGCTCTTGACCTTGGAGACCAGATCATCCAGCTTGGCCTTGCCTTCTGGCTTGAGCACGGACTTGTCAAAGTCGAAGAACGCATCGGCAGCGTACGTCACCTTGCTGGCCACTGCGGGAGCAGGAGGCGCTGCAGGAGCGGGCGTTGCAGCAGGTGCAGGAGCAGCAGCGGCAGGGGTAGAAGCAGGAGCCTGAGCAACCAGAGCACCATCACAACCGACAGCAGCGGTAGCAGGGGTCCAGTTGGCATCGCGCCAGCACAGTTCGTTCGTGCCGTTCTTCCACACCAGTTCGCCGGTACCGTTCTGCCAGTTGTCAACAACCTTGCCGCCGTCGGCTGCTTTGACTTGAGCGCCAGCCGAGGTAGCAAGCACAGCAGAGGCCAACAACATCGCCACTTTGTTCAGTTTCTTCATGGTTCTCCTCTTGGGGAAAAAGCCGCAGCCGCGCTGCGAATATGGACGTCATCAGTGACCATCACTAAAAACGTTGAAATGATTGTGCCATACGTAACAACGCAAAGTGGTTGCAGACGGGGCGCGCACGGTAGGACAAAAGCGCTTTACCCCTGATGTGTTGCGCACTTGCGACAAGACGTTCCGCCTAGAATGGCCCTCCTCCGCCGTCCACGCAGTTCTCCATGACACAGTTCGCCAAAGAAACCCTGCCCATCAGCCTTGAAGAGGAAATGCGGCGAAGTTATCTCGATTACGCGATGAGCGTAATTGTGGGTCGCGCGCTGCCCGATGCGCGCGACGGCCTCAAGCCGGTACACCGGCGCGTGCTGTTCGCAATGCACGAACTCAACAACGATTGGAACCGGCCCTACAAGAAGTCCGCCCGTATCGTGGGCGACGTGATCGGTAAATACCACCCGCACGGCGATCAATCGGTGTACGACACGATTGTGCGCATGGCGCAAGACTTCTCCATGCGCCATCTGCTCGTCGATGGCCAGGGCAACTTCGGTTCCGTTGATGGCGACAACGCGGCCGCCATGCGGTACACCGAAATCCGCCTGGCGAAGATCGCCCATGAAATGCTGGCGGACATCGACAAGGAAACCGTCGACTTCGGCCCCAATTACGACGGCAGCGAGAGAGAGCCGCTGGTTCTTCCCAGCAAGATGCCCAATCTGCTGGTCAACGGCTCCGGCGGTATCGCCGTGGGCATGGCCACCAACATCCCCCCGCACAACCTCAATGAAGTGGTGGACGGTTGCCTGCACCTGCTGCACCACCCCGACGCATCCATCGACGATCTGATGGAGATCATTCCGGCGCCCGATTTCCCCACGGCCGGCATCATCTACGGCATCAACGGGGTGAAGGACGGCTACCGCACGGGCCGCGGCAAGGTGGTCATGCGTGCGCGCTGCCACTTCGAGGACATCGACCGCGGCCAGCGCCAAGCCATCATCGTGGACGAGCTGCCGTACCAGGTCAACAAAAAGACGCTGCAGGAGCGGATGGCCGAGCTGGTGCACGAGAAGAAGATCGAAGGCATCAGCCACATTCAGGACGAGTCCGACAAGTCGGGCATGCGCCTGGTGGTCGAGCTCAAGCGCGGCGAAGTGCCCGAGGTGGTGCTGAACAACCTGTACAAGCAAACGCAGCTGCAGGACACGTTCGGCATGAACATGGTGGCCCTGGTGAACGGGCAGCCGCGCCTTTGCAATCTGAAGGAACTGGTCAGCGTCTTCCTGCAGCACCGCCGCGAGGTGGTGACGCGCCGCACGGTCTTCGAACTGCGCAAGGCACGCGAACGCGGCCATGTGCTGGAAGGCCTGGCGGTGGCGCTGGCCAACATCGACGACTTCATCCGGATCATTCGCGAGTCGCCGACGCCCCCCGTGGCCAAGGCGGAACTGATGACCCGCTCGTGGGACAGCAAACTGGTGCGCGAGATGCTGACGCGCACCCGGGCCGACGGCGGCATCGTGAATGCGGACGACTACCGCCCTGAAGGGCTGGAACGTGAATACGGAATGGGCCAGGATGGCCTGTACCGGCTGTCCGACACCCAGGCGCAGGAAATCCTGCAGATGCGCCTGCAACGCCTGACCGGCCTGGAGCAGGACAAGATCGTTTCCGAGTACCGGGACGTGATGGCCGTGATCGAAGACCTACTGGACATTCTGTCCAAGCCAGAACGCGTCTCCGTCATCATTGGCGAAGAGCTGACGTCCATCAAGCAGGAGTTCGGCCAGCACAAGCTCGGGGCGCGGCGCAGCGTGGTCGAATACAGCGCCCAAGACCTGTCCACCGAAGACCTGATCACACCCACTGACATGGTGGTCACGCTCAGCCACACGGGCTACATCAAGAGCCAGCCGCTGTCCGAATACCGGGCGCAAAAACGCGGCGGGCGGGGCAAGCAGGCGACGGCGACCAAGGAAGACGACTGGATCGACCAGCTCTTCATCGCCAACACGCACGACTACATCCTGTGCTTTTCCAACCGCGGTCGCCTCTACTGGCTCAAGGTCTGGGAAGTGCCGGCCGGCTCCCGCGGCTCGCGCGGCCGCCCGATCGTCAACATGTTCCCGCTGCAAGAAGGCGAAAAGATCAATGTGGTTCTGCCGCTGACCGGCGACATGCGGACGTTCCCGGCCGATCGCTACGTGTTCATGGCCACGAGCATGGGCACCGTGAAGAAGACGGCGCTCGATGAATTCAGCAACCCCCGCAAGGGCGGAATCATCGCCGTCAACCTGGACGATGGCGACTACCTGATCGGCGCGGCGCTCACCGACGGTGCGCACGACGTCATGCTGTTCAGCGATGGCGGCAAGGCGGTGCGTTTCGACGAAAACGACGTGCGCCCCCTGGGCCGCCAGGCACGTGGCGTGCGCGGCATGATGCTGGAAGACGGGCAGAGCGTGATCGCCATGCTGGTGGCCGAAGATGAGACCCAGAGCGTGCTCACCGCCACCGCGAACGGCTACGGCAAGCGCACCAGCATCGTCGAATACACGCGCCATGGCCGGGGCACCAAGGGAATGATCGCGATCCAGCAGAGCGAGCGCAACGGCAAGGTCGTGGCGGCCACGCTGGTCCACGCCGATGACGAGATCATGCTGATCACCGACAAGGGTGTGCTGGTTCGCACCCGGGTGTCGGAGATCCGCGAGCTTGGCCGCGCCACCCAAGGCGTGACGCTGATCGCGCTGGACGAAGGCTCGCAGTTGAGCGGCCTGCAACGCATCGTGGAAAACGATGCCAATGTGCCGGACATCGACGCCGATGAAGAAGGTGGCACGCCGCCCGCAGAAGCCTGATCCATGCCCCAAGCAAAGCGCTCCGAAGGACGCTTTGCTATCACAACCATAGCAATCAGCCCTAGATCCATATGCGCTGAAGCCCTCTTTCACTTGAAACCATGAATCGCCCGTACAACTTCTCCGCCGGCCCGGCCGCCATTCCCGCCGAAGTCCTGCAGCAAGCGGCTGCCGAAATGCTGGACTGGCACGGAAGCGGCATGGGCGTCATGGAGATGAGCCACCGCGGCAAGGAGTTCTTGTCGATCTACGAACAGGCCGAAGCCGACCTGCGTGAGTTGCTGGCGGTGCCTTCGCAGTTCAAGATCCTGTTCATGCAGGGTGGCGGTCTGGCTGAGAACGCCATCGTGCCGCTGAACCTCTCGCGCGCAGCGACGGTGGACATGGTCGTCACCGGCAGCTGGAGTCAGAAGTCGGTGAAGGAAGCCCGCAAATATGCAGCGGAAGTGCACTTGGCCGCATCTGGCGAGCCCAGCCAATTCACGACGCTGCCCGAGCCAGCCAGCTGGGAGCTGAGCCGCGGCGCGAGCTACCTGCACCTGTGCAGCAACGAGACCATCCACGGCATTGAATTCCACGAACTGCCCGACCTGAAGGCGCTGGGCAGCGATGCGCCCCTGGTCATCGATTTTTCCTCCCACGTGGCATCGCGCGCCGTGGATTGGTCGCGCGTGGGCCTGGCGTTCGGTGGAGCGCAGAAGAACCTGGGCCCCGCCGGCCTCACGCTGGTGGTGGTGCGGGAGGATCTGCTGGGCCACGCCCTGCCCGCCTGCCCCAGCGCTTTCGACTACAAGATCGTGGCGGACAACCAGTCCATGTTCAACACCCCGCCCACCTGGGGCATCTACGTGGCCGGCCTGACGTTCCAGTGGCTCAAGCGCCAACGCGAGGGCGAACTGACGGGCATTGCGGCGCTGGAGCAGCGGAACATCGCAAAGGCCCGGCTGCTGTACGACACCATCGACCAGTCGCAGTTCTATGTGAACAAGGTGTCGGAGAACGCCCGGTCCCGCATGAACATTCCGTTCTTCCTGCGCGACGAATCGCGCAACGATGCCTTCCTGGCAGGCGCCAAGGAACGCGGCCTGCTGCAGCTCAAGGGGCACAAATCGGTGGGCGGCATGCGCGCCAGCCTGTACAACGCCATGCCCCTGTCGGGCGTCGAGGCCCTGGTGGCCTACATGCGAGAATTTGAGCGCAAACACGCCTGAAGCCCTGACAGTCCAGAGAAAACGCCCCCACACCTTTCATGACCATCCCGCAAGCCTCTCCGGACCTCGCCAGCCTGCGCGTCCAAATCGACAACATCGACCAGCAGTTGCTCACGCTGCTGAACCAGCGCGCCCTGGTCGCCGAACGGGTGGGCGAGATCAAGAAGCGCGAAGGCACGCCCTTCTTCCGTCCCGACCGGGTGGCCCAGGTCATCGAGAAGATCCAGACCGCCAATCCCGGCCCATTGAAGGGGCCGCATGTCGCAGCCATCTGGCGCGAGATCATGTCCGCCTGCCTGGCACTCGAGTCCCCGCAGCGGGTGGCCGTGCTCGGCCCGGCCGGCACCTTCTGCGAGCAGGCGGCCGTGGAGTTCTTCGGGGGCGCGGCCGACCTCATGTACTGCGCCAATTTCGACGAAGTGTTCCACGCCACGGCGGCGGGCAGCGCGCAGTACGGCGTGGTCGGCGTGGAAAATTCGGTCGAGGGCGTGGTGACCCGGTCGCTCGATCTGTTCCTGCACACGCCTTGCCACGTGGTCGGCGAAGTGAGCCTGCTGGTGCGCCACAACCTGATGCGGCAGTCCGATTCGCTCGAAGGCATCGAAGCGGTGCTGGCACACCCGCAGGCGCTGGCGCAATGCCAGGGATGGCTCTCCAAGCACCTGCCCCACGCGGAACGCCGCCCAGTGTCCAGCAATGCGGAAGGGGCCCGGCTGGCCGCCACCAATCCGGCGTGGGCGGGCATTGCGAGCGAACGTGCCGCCACGCAATTCGGCCTGCACTTGGTCGCGCATGCCATTCAGGACGATGCCTACAACCGCACCCGGTTCGCCATCATCTGCCTGCCGCACACGCTGCAGACGCCACCGCCGTCCAGCAAGGACTGCACCAGCCTGGTCATCTCGGTGCCCAACCGTCCCGGCGCGGTCCACGATCTGCTGGTGCCGCTCAAGACCCACGGCGTGTCGATGACCCGATTCGAATCCCGGCCGGCCCGCACGGGCCAGTGGGAGTATTACTTCTACATCGACCTCGACGGCCACCCGTCCCTGCCCCATGTGGCACGGGCCCTCGAAGAACTGCGTGCGCTGTGCGCGTTCTACAAGGTGCTGGGCACCTACCCGGTCGCGCCATGAGCGGGCCCGCCATGTTTGAACAGCTGGGGTTGATCGGCTGCGGCCTGATGGGAGGGTCGTTCGCCCTGGCCATGAAAAAGGCCGGCCTCGTCAAGCGCGTGGTCGGGTACAGCAAGTCGCCGTCCACCACCGACCGCGCCCGCCAGATGGGCGTGATCGATGTCGAGGCACCGTCCGCCTTGCTCGCCGTGGCGGGCGCCGACATCGTGCTCGTGGCCGTCCCCGTGGCCGCGACCGAGGCCACACTCAAGGCCATCAAGCACCTCGTCACACCGCAGATGCTGATCATGGACGTGGGCTCGACCAAGGCCGATGTGGTGCAGGCCGCACGCCGCGCCCTCCGCGACCAGGTCGGCTCCTTCGTTCCGGCCCACCCGATCACCGGGCGCGAAGTGTCCGGCGTGGAATACGCGGAAGCCGAGCTGTACAGCGGGCGCCAGGTCATCCTCACGCCGACCGAGCGCACCTTGACCGCCCATCTGCAAAAGGCCGAAGAAGTGTGGCGCACGCTGGGTTGCCGGGTGCAAAGCATGTCGCCCGAATCGCATGACGCCGCCTTCGCGTCCGTGAGCCACCTGCCGCACCTGCTGGCCTTCGCCATGATGAACAGCATCACGGCGCAAGACCATGGCGACCTGTTCCTGTCCCTGGCAGGACCGGGCTTTCGCGATTTCACCCGCATCGCGGCCAGCGACCCCAAGGTGTGGCGCGACATTCTGCTGTCCAACCGCGAAGAGCTGCTGGCGCAGTCGCAGCTCTTCCAGCAGGCGTTGCAACAGTTGGAGCAGACCATGCAGCAGGGCAACTCCCAGGCACTGGAAGACCTGATCACCCTGGCCAGCGAAACCCGCGCGCACTGGCGCATGGGCGCGCAGCGCACACCCACCCCCAATTCCTGATGTTCAGCACCGAGTTTCTCGACCTCCCGCCCCTGGCCACGGCGGGTGGCGCCATCCAGCTTCCGGGCTCCAAAAGCATTTCCAACCGTGTTTTGCTGCTGGCGGCACTGAGCGAAGGCACCACCGAAATCCACGACCTGCTGGCATCCGATGACACCCGGGTCATGCTCGATGCGCTGCGTCAACTGGGTTGCACGGTGGACGAACAAGGCGCCAGCGTGCGCATCACGGGGCTGGGTACACAACCCGCCAACGCCCCGGCCGCCCTCTTCCTGGGCAATGCCGGCACGGCGATGCGCCCGCTGACGGCCGCGCTGGCACTGCTGGGCGGCGAGTTCGAGTTGTCCGGCGTGCCGCGCATGCACGAACGGCCCATCGGTGACCTTGTGGATGCGCTGCGCCAGCTCGGCTGCCGCATTGACTACCTGGGCAACGAAGGGTTTCCGCCCCTGCGCATCGCACACGCCCAAGGCGTGCCGCCGCTATCGCTGTCCAGGCCCATTCCCGTGCGCGGGGACGTGTCGAGCCAGTTCCTCACCGCCCTGCTGATGGCCCTGCCGCTGGTCGCGGTCCAGCAAGACGTGGTGATCGAGGTGGTGGGCGAGCTGATTTCCCGGCCCTACATCCACATCACGCTGCAGTTGCTGTCGCGGTTCGGCATCGATGTGCAGCATGACCAGTGGCAGCGGTTCACCATCCCGGCCGGCAGCCGATACCGTTCGCCCGGGAGCATCCACGTCGAGGCCGACGCGTCTTCGGCCAGCTATTTCATTGCGCTGGGCGCCATCGCCGGCGTTGCCGAGCAGGACGACGGCGTGCAGATCCTGGGCGTGGGGCAAGACTCCATCCAGGGGGATATCCGCTTCATCGAGGCCGCGCAGGCCATGGGCGCACAGGTCACGGGCGGGCCCAACTGGCTGAAGATCCGCCGCGGCGCATGGCCGCTCAAGGCCATCGACCTGGACTGCAACCACATTCCCGACGCCGCCATGACGCTGGCCGTCATGGCCCTCTATGCCGAAGGCACGACCACGCTGCGCAACATCGCCAGCTGGCGCGTCAAGGAAACCGACCGCCTGACCGCCATGGCGACCGAGCTGCGCAAACTCGGCGCCACGGTGGAAGAAGGCGCGGCCTTCCTGCGCGTCACGCCCCCGGCTGCGCCTGCCGGCTGGCGGGCCGGCAGCATCCACACCTACGATGACCACCGCGTGGCCATGTGCTTTTCACTGGCGGCCTTCAATCCGGCGGCGCTGCCCGTTCGCATCCAAGACCCCAAGTGCGTGGCCAAGACGTTTCCGGATTATTTCGAGGCGCTGTTTTCCGTCACGCACACCCCCACGGAACGCATTCCGGTGATCTGCATCGACGGCCCGACCGCATCCGGCAAGGGCACCGTGGCTGCCGCCGTGGCGCAGCGGCTGGGCTACCGGTTTCTGGACTCGGGCGCCATGTACCGCATCGCGGCGTTGGCGGCCTTGCGGGCGGGCCTGCAGATCGATGCGGCGCACGAGCCGCGCATTGCGACGCTCGCACGCGGACTGCCCGTGCGTTTCGAAGGCGGGCGGATCTGGCTCGGCGCCGACGATGTGACCGATACCATCCGCACCGAAGAAGCGGGCATGAATGCGTCGCGCGTCTCCGCACTGCCCGCCGTACGGGAGGCCCTGGTGGCCCTGCAGCACAGCTTCCGGCGGCTTCCGGGGCTGGTGGCGGACGGGCGCGACATGGGCACCGTGATATTTCCCCAGGCGGCATTAAAGGTCTACTTGACCGCCAGCGCGGCATGCCGGGCCGAACGCCGGCATAAACAGTTGATTTCAAAGGGGATTTCGGCTAGCATCGCAGACCTTCGCGCCGATTTGGAGGCGCGCGACGCCCGAGACAGTTCCCGCAGCGTTGCGCCCTTGAAGCCGGCGCAGGATGCCCTGGTTCTGGACAACTCTTCGCTCACGGTCGATGCGGCTGTCGAGCAAGTACTTGCCTGGTGGCAGGAACGACAGCCCTTCGCCACCTAGGCACGGGGTTGCAACCCGAGGCTCACGCCCCGGACAGGCCCGCCCGGCCCCACAGGCACCCAGTGCCCAGACCGTGCGGTTCTCCAACCTAACCGCGGTTTTGCCGCAAAAAACCTCCGCAGGCAGCTCTAAAAACGATGGCGATGGTGCTGTCGGAACCCTGTTTGCGGCTTTAGGAAATACATGTCTGAATCTTTTGCCGCCCTTTTCGAAGAGTCCTTGACACGCACCGAAATGCGTCCGGGCGAAGTGATCACCGCCGAAGTCGTGCGCGTGGAACACAACTTCGTCGTGGTGAACGCCGGCCTCAAGTCCGAAGCCTACGTGCCCCTGGAAGAGTTCAAGAACGATAAGGGCGAAGTCGAAGTCCAGGTGGGCGATTTCGTCTCCGTGGCCATCGGCTCGATCGAAAACGGTTACGGCGACACCATCCTGTCGCGTGACACCGCCAAGCGCCTGGCCTCCTGGCTGGCGCTGGAAAAGGCCCTGGAATCCGGCGAATTCGTCACCGGCACGACCAGCGGCAAGGTCAAGGGTGGCCTCACGGTGCTGGTCAACGGCATCCGCGCCTTCCTGCCAGGTTCGCTGATCGACACGCGTCCGATCAAGGACCTGACGCCTTACGAAAACAAGACCCTGGAATTCAAGGTCATCAAGCTCGACCGCAAGCGCAACAACGTGGTGCTGTCGCGCCGCGCGGTGGTGGAAGCCTCCATGGGCGAAGAGCGCGCCAAGCTGATGGAAACCCTCAAGGAAGGCTCCATCGTCCAGGGCGTGGTCAAGAACATCACCGAATACGGTGCGTTCGTGGACCTGGGCGGCATCGACGGCCTGCTGCACATCACCGACATGGCATGGCGCCGCGTTCGCCATCCTTCGGAAGTGGTCACGGCCGGTCAGGAAATCACGGCCAAGATCCTCAAGTTCGACACCGAAAAGAACCGCGTGTCCCTGGGCCTCAAGCAAATGGGCGACGATCCATGGATGGGCGTTTCGCGCCGCTATCCTTCGGGCACCCGCCTGTTCGGCAAGGTCACGAACATTGCCGACTACGGCGCATTCGTGGAACTGGAACCCGGCATCGAAGGCCTGGTGCACGTCTCCGAAATGGACTGGACCAACAAGAACATCGCTCCTTCCAAGCTCGTGTCGCTGGGTGACGAAGTCGAAGTCATGGTCCTCGAGATCGACGAAGACAAGCGCCGCATCAGCCTGGGCATGAAGCAGTGCAAGGCCAACCCATGGCAAGAGTTCGCACAGAACACCAAGCGCGGCGACCGCGTCAAGGGCCCGATCAAGTCGATCACCGACTTCGGCGTGTTCGTGGGCCTGGCTGCCGGCATCGACGGTCTGGTGCACCTGTCCGACCTGTCGTGGAACGAAACCGGCGAAGCCGCCGTTCGCAACTACAAGAAGGGCCAGGAAGTCGAAGCGATCGTGCTGGCCGTGGATGTGGACCGCGAACGCATCTCGCTGGGCATCAAGCAGCTCGACGGCGACCCATTCACCACCTTCGTGACGGTGAACGACAAGGGCCAGACGGTGACCGGCAAGGTCAAGACCGTGGACGCCCGTGGCGCTGAAATCGACCTCGGCGAAGACATCATCGGTTACCTGCGCGCTTCGGAAATCTCCCGCGACCGCGTGGAAGATGCCCGCAATGTGCTCAAGGAAGGCGACGAAGTCACGGCCGTGGTGGTGAACGTGGATCGCAAGACCCGCAACATCCAGCTGTCGATCAAGCAAAAGGACATGGCCGACGAGCAAGGCGCCATGGCCAACCTGAGCCAGCAATCGAGCCGCGAAAGCGCCGGCACGACCAGCCTGGGCGCCCTGCTGCGCGCCAAGCTGGACAACTCGGACAAGTAATCCGAGAGTCAGGCAACGACCGCTTCGGCGGTTGTGAATGGCGGGCGCCTCGTGCGCCCGCTTCTTTTTGTTCTGTTTCCCAGGTTGCAAAGACTAGGATTCCATGACCCGATCAGACCTCGTTGAAGAACTGGCGGCACGGTTCAGCCAGCTCACCCAGCGCGATGCCGAATACGCCGTCAAGACCATTCTGGACGCCGTGGGCGACGCATTGGTGCGCGGCCACCGCATCGAGATCCGGGGTTTCGGCAGCTTTTCGGTCAACCGCCGCCCGCCCCGCATGGGCCGCAATCCCCGCAGCGGCGAAGCCGTGGCGATCCCGGAAAAGCGAGTGCCCCACTTCAAGCCCGGCAAGGCCCTGCGCGAAGCCGTAGACCAGCGCACGGTCGAAATGGGCATCGTCGATGCACCGGCGCAAAAACATCAAAATTGATAGCTACCTGCGCTTGGCTGTCAAGCGCCAGGAGCCCGTGGCACGGGTATCGGCGCAGATGGCAGACGCGCCACGGCGTGCCCGTAGAATGCCCCCACACCACCGGGGAGACGCATGAAATACCTCCTGTGGCTGCTCAAGGCAGCCATTTTTTTTACCCTGTTCGCTTTTGCACTGAACAACCAGCAAGACGCCACCGTGCACTTCTTTTTCGGCACGCACTGGAGCGCCCCCCTGGTGCTCGTCGTGCTGACGGCCTTCGCGGCCGGGGTCGTCGTGGGCGTGCTGGGCATGGTGCCCCGCTGGTGGAAGCACCGCAGCGCCGCCCGGCGCGCACAGGCCGCGTTGCCGGCTGAAGCCCCGGCCCCCGCACCGGTCGCGGCCCCAGCCGTGCCGGACCTGCAACAACAACCGCCCTCCATCCATGGAATTTGATTTCAGCTGGCTGCTGCTGGGTCTGCCGCTGGCGTTCGTGCTGGGGTGGTTCGCCTCCCGCTTCGACCTGAGGCAACTGCGCGAGGAGAACCGCCGCGCGCCCAAGGCCTATTTCAAAGGCCTGAACTTCCTGCTCAACGAGCAGCAGGACCAGGCGATCGATGCGTTCATCGAGGCGGTGCAGAACGATCCGGACACGTCCGAATTGCATTTCGCGCTGGGCAACCTCTTTCGCCGCCGGGGCGAGTACAACCGCGCGGTCCGCGTGCACGAGCACTTGCTGTCGCGCGGCGACCTGAGCCGCACCGACCGCGACCGGGCACAGCATGCGCTGGCCCTGGACTTCCTCAAGGCCGGCCTGCTCGACCGCGCCGAGGATGCCCTGCGGCGACTGGAGAACACGCCGTTCGAGAGCCAGTCGCGCCTGGCCCTGCTCGCCATCTACGAACGCTCGCGCGACTGGCCGCAGGCGGCGGCCATCGCCCGCAAGATGCACGGATCGCACCAGGGCGACTTCAGCACGCGGCAGGCCCACTACCTGTGCGAACAGGCCATCGCACGGGCCGCGCAAGGCGACCAGGAAGCCGCGCAGGCGCAGTTCGAAGAGGCCGTGGCCGCCGCGCCCCACGCCCCCCGCCCGCGCATCGAACTGGCCCGCCTGCACCACCGCTGCGGCCGGCCGGAACAGGCGTTTTCCACGCTGCTGGAACTGTCGCGCGAATCGCCCGGCGCCCTGCCCCTGGCCGCCCCGTTGCTGGTCGAAGTGGGCGCAGCCACCCAGCGCGCCGAGGAAACCTACCAGTTGCTGCTGGGCCATTACGAGCGGGCGCCGTCGCTGGACATGCTGGAGGCCATCGTGTCGATGGACGCCGCCTCGGGCGACGCGTCACGGCCCGGGCCGCAGTGGTACGTGCGCCATCTGGACAAAGAGCCCTCGCTGGTGGCGGCCGCGAAGTGGCTGGCGCAGGAAACACTGGAGCACGAGCAGTTCCATCCCCAGGTGCAAAAGGCGCTGGACCAGGCGACCAAGCCGCTCACCCGCTACCGCTGCGCGGCCTGCGGCTTCGAGGCACGACAGCATTTTTGGCAGTGCCCCGGCTGCCAGACCTGGGACAGCTACCCCGCCCGGCGGGTGGAAGAGCTATGAGGCTGAGGGGTACCAAGACCCTGCTGATCGCCATGGCCTTGGCCGCAGCCGCTCACTGCGCCGCCGCCGTGGCGGCAGTGGAGGTCAACACGGCGTCCGTCGCCGACCTCGACGGGGTCAAAGGCATCGGCCCGGCGCTGTCGGCCAGGATTCTCCAAGCGCGCGAGAAAGGTCCGTTCCAGAACTGGCCGGACCTCGTCGGCCGCGTCCCGGGCATGGGCAAGGCCTCCGCCGCGCGCCTGTCCAGCGAAGGCCTCACGGTGAACGGTGCCTCGCTCGGCGGCGCGCCGGCCGCAGCCGTCCCATCGCCGCCCATGGCGGGCGCATCGCGTTAGACACCCAACGGATTGCAAGCCCGCAGCACGCCCAATCTCCGGGCTCTGCTAGGGTATTCATAGCATGTCCGGCAAGGCATGCCCGTAGAATCGTCCGGGCATGCCCCTGATCCTCCTCGTCCTCCTCCCCTTCATCGGCAGCCTGCTGGCGGCGGTGCTGCCGTCGAACGCGCGCAACACCGAATCCACGCTCGCCGGTGCGATCGCGCTGTTCTGTGCGGTGCAGGCCGCGCTGTACTTTCCGGAGATCGCCGCGGGCGGGGTGCTGCGCCAGGAAATCCCCTGGCTGCCCGCGCTGGGGCTGAACCTGGTGATCCGCATGGACGGATTCGCCTGGATGTTCTGCATGCTGATCCTGGGCATCGGCTCGCTGGTGGTGCTGTATGCGCGCTACTACATGTCGCCGGCCGATCCGGTGCCGCGCTTCTTCTCGTTCTTCCTGGCGTTCATGGGGGCGATGGCCGGCGTGGTGCTGTCGGGCAACATCATCCAGCTGGCCTTCTTCTGGGAACTCACCAGCCTGTTCTCCTTCCTGCTGATCGGCTACTGGTACCACCGCCAGGACGCGCGCCGGGGCGCTCGCATGGCGCTCACGGTGACAGGCACGGGCGGGCTGTGCATGCTGGCCGGCATGCTGGTGATCGGGCACATCGTGGGCAGCTACGACCTCGACCATGTGCTGGCCGCCGGCGAGCAGATCCGCAACCACCCGTGGTACCTGACGGCCCTGGTGCTGGTGCTGCTGGGTGCGCTGACCAAGAGCGCGCAGTTTCCCTTCCACTTCTGGCTGCCCAACGCCATGGCCGCGCCGACGCCCGTGTCGGCCTACCTGCACTCGGCCACGATGGTCAAGGCGGGCGTCTTCCTGCTGGCGCGCATGTGGCCCGTGATGGGCGGCACCGAGCCCTGGTTCTGGCTGGTGGGCGGCGCGGGCGTGTGCACGCTGCTGGTGGGCGGCTATGCGGCCATGTTCCAGAACGACCTCAAGGGGCTGCTGGCGTATTCCACGATCTCGCACCTGGGCCTGATCACGCTGCTGCTGGGGCTCAACAGCCCACTGGCGGCGGTGGCAGCGGTGTTCCACATCATGAACCACGCCACCTTCAAGGCCTCGCTCTTCATGGCGGCAGGCATCGTGGACCATGAAAGCGGCACGCGCGACATCCGGCGCCTGTCCGGGCTGCGCACCATGATGCCGGTGACGGCCACCCTGGCGATGGTGGCCAGCGCCTCCATGGCGGGCGTGCCGCTGCTCAACGGCTTTCTGTCCAAGGAAATGTTCTTCGCCGAGACGGTGTTCCTCGACGCCTCGCCGCTGGTGGCGACCGTGCTGCCCGTCGCCGCCACGCTGGCCGGCGTGTTCAGCGTGGCCTATTCGCTGCGGTTCATCGTGGACGTGTTCTGGGGCCCGCGCGCGCAAGACCTGCCGCGCCAGCCGCACGAGCCGCCGCACTGGATGCGCGTGCCGGTGGAACTGCTGGTGCTGGCCTGCCTGGTGGTCGGCATCTTTCCCGCGTGGTCGGTGGGCCAATATCTGGACGCGGCGGCGCGGCCGGTGGTCGGCGGCCCATTACCCGAGTTCAGCCTGGCCATCTGGCACGGTTTCAATACCCCCTTCGTGATGAGCCTGGTCGCCCTGGGCGGCGGCACCGCGCTGTACCTTCTGCTGCGCCGCCAGCGTGCCGCCGGCAAGGTGGATGCGCCCCCGCTCATCTACCGCGTGAGCGGACGGCGCCTGTTCGAGATCGCCCTCACCTGGCTCACGCTGTGCGGGCACAACGGCCGGCGGCTGATGGCCACGCCGCGGCTGCAGTGGCAGATGCTGTGGCTGGTGCTGGCGGCCCTGGCCGGCGCGGCCCTGCCGCTGTGGACGCAGGGACTGCAGCTCGGCGACCGCGGCACCCTGCCCCTGTCGCCGGCCTTCGTCGTGCTGTGGACGCTGGGCTCGATCTGCGCGGTGGCCGCCGCTTGGCAGGCCAAGTACCACCGGCTGGCGGCGCTGACGCTCATGGGCGGCGCGGGCCTGTGCACCTGCATCACCTTTTTGTGGTTCTCGGCGCCCGACCTGGCGCTCACGCAGATCGTGGTGGAGATCGTCACCACCGTGCTCGTGCTGCTGGGCTTGCGCTGGCTGCCCCGGCGCGACGAGCGGCTGCGCGGCGTGGACACCACCCACCCGGGCATCGTGCGCGCGCGCCGGCTGCGCGACATGGCGGTGGCGCTGGCCGCCGGCGGCGGCATGGCCTGGCTGGCCTTCACCATGATGAGCCGGCCGTTCCCCGAGAGCACCTCCACCTTCTTCCTGGAGCGCGCGCAGACCGAGGGCGGCGGCACCAACGTGGTCAACGTGATGCTGGTGGACTTCCGCGGCTTCGACACCTTCGGCGAGATCGTGGTGCTGGGCATCGTCGCCCTGACGGTGTATGCGCTGCTGCGCCGCTTCCGCCCCGCGCGCGAGACCATGGACCTGCCCGAGCAGCAGCGCAACATGCCGGCCGATCTGCAGACCGACCTGCTCAATCCGCGCAATGCGACCGACACCGCCATCGGCTACCTGATGGTGCCCGCCGTGCTGGTGCGGCTGCTGCTGCCGTTCACGGCCCTGGTGTCGTTCTACATGTTCATGCGCGGCCACAACGAGCCGGGCGGCGGCTTTGTGGCCGGGCTGGTGCTGTCCGTGGGGCTGCTGCTGCAATACATCATCTCGGGCACGCACTGGGTCGAGGCGCATCTGCCGCTGTACCCGCGCCGCTGGATCGGCATGGGGTTGCTGTTCGCCCTGGGCACCGGACTGGGCGCCATCGCGCTGGGCTACCCGTTCCTGACCAGCCACACCGCGCACCTGCAGCTGCCAGTGATCGGCGAGATCCACATCGCCAGCGCGCTGTTCTTCGACATCGGCGTGTTCACCCTGGTCGTCGGCTCGACGCTGCTGATCCTCACCGCCATTGCCCACCAATCGGTGCGCGGCCACCGCTACCACGCGCGCCTGGCCGAGGAGCGCGAGGCCGAGCTGGCGGCCAGCCCCGACACCACCGCCCCCGAAGGAGGAGCCCGCTGATGGAAATCGTTCTCGCCATTGCCATCGGCGTGCTCACCGGCTCCGGCGTGTGGCTGCTGCTGCGCCCACGGACCTTCCAGGTCATCATGGGCCTGGCCCTGCTGTCGTATGCCGTCAACCTGTTCATCTTCAGCATGGGCCGCCTGGGCTTGGCCATCAACAAGGAGCCCGTGCTGGTGGAAGGTGTTCCCAAGGACCTGCTGCACTATGCCGACCCCATGCCGCAGGCGCTGGTGCTGACCGCCATCGTGATCGGCTTCGCCATGACGGCGCTGTTCCTCGTGGTGCTGCTGGCATCGCGCGGCATGTCGGGCACCGACCATGTGGACGGCACGCGCTCGCACGACGTGCAGGAGATGCCGTGACCCCGGCCCTCGCGCACGCCCTTTCCGCATGGATGCCGCACCTGATGCTGGTGCCCATCGTGCTGCCGCTGCTCACCGCCGCGCTGATGCTGCTGCTGCGCGAAGAGCGCCAGCGGCTCAAGCTGGGCCTGAACATCGCATCCACGTTCCTCGGCCTGCTGGTGGCCACGGCGCTGCTGCTGTGGACGGCCCAGGCCACCGTGCCCACCACCATGGGCGTGTACCTGCCGGGCAACTGGCCCGCGCCGTTCGGCATCGTGCTGGCGCTGGACCGGCTCTCGGCCATGATGCTGGCGCTGACCAGTGCCATCGCGATGTGCTCCATCGTCTTCGCGGCCGCGCGCTGGCACCGCGCCGGGGTGCACTACCACCCGCTGTTCCAGTTCCAGCTGATGGGGCTGGCGGGCGCGTTCCTCACCGCCGACCTGTTCAACCTGTTCGTGTTCTTCGAGATCATGCTGGCCGCCTCCTACGGGCTGCTGCTGCACGGCTCGGGCCGCACGCGCGTGCAGGCCGGGCTGCACTACATCGCGATCAACCTGGCTGCGTCGTCGCTGTTCCTCATCGGCGTGTCGATGCTGTACGGCATCACCGGCACGCTGAACATGGCCGATCTGGCGCAGAGCATTCCCAAGGTGGCGGCGGCGGACCGCGGCCTGCTTCACGCGGCGGCCGCCATCCTGGCCACGGCCTTCCTCATCAAGGCCGCGATGTGGCCGCTCAACTTCTGGCTGGTGCCGGCCTACAGCGCCGCCACCGCGCCGGCCGGCGCGCTGTTCGCGCTGATGACCAAGGTGGGCGTGTACACCATCCTGCGGCTGTGGACGCTCATGTTCAGCAGCGAGGCCGGCGCCTCCGCGCTGTTCGGCAGCCTGTGGCTGATCGGCGGCGGCATGATCACCATGGCCTTCGGCGGCATCGGCATGCTGGGCTCGCAGCGGCTCACGCACCTGGCGGGCTACGCGGCCATTCTTTCGTCCGGCACGCTGCTGGCGGCGGCCGGTTTCGGGCAGAACGTGCTGACCGCCGGGCTGCTGTACTACCTGCCCAGCTCCACGCTGGCGATCAGCGCGATGTTCCTGCTCGGCGACCTGATCGACCGCTGGCGCAACGACGGCGCCACGCTCGCGCCGCACGAGCGGCACGACGACGCGCCCTTTCTCACGGCCGAGCTGGTGCCCGCCGCGGGCCTGAACCTCGACGAGGACGAGACCGTGCTGATCGGCCGGGTCATTCCCGCCGCCGCCGCCTTCCTGGGCCTGGCCTACCTGCTGTGCACGCTGGTGATCGCCGGGCTGCCGCCGCTGTCGGGCTTCGTGGGCAAGTTCGCCATGCTGACGGCGCTGCTGAACCCGCTGGGCCTGGGTTCGTCGTCCGGCTACCAGCCCGGCACGCCGGGATGGGTGCTGCTGGCGCTGATGATCGTCACCGGCCTGTTCGCGCTGATCGCCCTCACCCGCACCGGCATCCGCTATTTCTGGACCACGCACGACCGCCGCCCGCCCCAGCTGCGCGTGCTGGAAGGCCTGCCGATCGCGCTGCTGCTGGCCGGGTGCATCGGCCTCACGCTGTACGCCGGCGCGGTGATGCGGTTCACGCAGGCCACCGCCAACGCGCTGCACACCCCGTCCAGCTACATCCGCGCGGTGATGTCGGCGCGGCCCGTGCCCGGGCCGGTCACGCCGGCGCAGCCGCCCGCGAAGGAGACGCCATGAAGCGCCTGTTCCCGGCCCCGCTGCTGTCCGTGGCGCTGTTCGTGATGTGGCTCATGCTCAACCGCTCGGTGAGCGCCGGGCAGCTCGTGCTGGCGGCGTGCGTGGCCATCGCCATCCCGGTACTCACGCGTGGCCTGCGGCCCCTGCCGGTGCGCATCCGCCGGCCCGGCACCGTGCTGCGGCTGGTGGCGTCCGTCATCGCCGACAGCGTGGTGTCCAACCTGCGACTGCTGCGCTTTCTGGCGACGCCATCGGGCCACCGGCCGCACCCGCCGGGCTTCGTGCAGATTCCACTGGAGATGCGCGACCCGAACGCCCTGGCGGTGCTGGCGATGATCGTGTGCATCACCCCCGGCACGTCGTGGGCCGAACTCTCGCTGGACCGTTCGGTGCTGATGCTGCACGTGCTGGAGCTGGACGACAAGCAGGCCGCCATCGATCACGTCAAAACGCGCTACGAGCGCCCCCTGATGGAGATTTTCGAATCATGACCAACGGTTCCATCCTGTCCATCGCGCTGCCGGTCGCCGTCTTCCTGCTGGTGCTGGCGATGTCCTGCGCCCTGGTGCGCATGCTCAAGGGCCCGTCGGCGCAGGACCGGGTGCTGGCCCTGGACTGCATGTACCTGAACGGCATGCTGTGCATGCTGGTGCTGGGCATCTACTACGGCAGCACGAACTACTTCGAGGCAGCGATGCTGATCGCGCTGCTGGGCTTTGCCAGCTCCACGGCGATGGCCAAGTTCCTGCTGCGCGGCGAGGTGATCGAATGACCGCCACCACCCTGCCCCTGTGGGCCGAGATCGCCATCGCGGCCCTGGTGCTGGCCGGGTGCGGGATCGCCCTGCTGGGATCGCTCGGACTGCTGCGCCTGCCGACCTACTTCGAGCGGGTGCACGCGCCGTCCGTGATCGCCACGCTCGGGTGCTGGTGCATCGTGCTGGCCACGCTGCTGTACTTTTCGGTCCAGGGCGCCGGGCTGGCGCTGCACGCGCTGCTCATCGGCCTGTTCGTGGCGGTCACCGTGCCGGTGACCAACATTTTCCTGATGCGCGCCGCCCTGTTCCGCGCGCGCCGGGCCGGCCAGAACGTGCCGCCCAGCCTGAGCCGCTTGCACGAGAGCACCGACCGCGACTCCTGAGGCGAGCGTCGGCGCATCTTCTCGGCGCTTTTCTCGATGTGTTTCTCGGCGCCTTCTTCGACGCATTTGCTACCAAATTTATAGCAATATGCCATAGAAGAATATGCCGCTACGGCCTGTTTGACCACATGCCGAACGGTCCGTACCGGACGAGCGGCATCGGTGGCTGGACACAGCCGAACGCTACCAATTCAATAGCATGATGCCCTAGTGGAATATGCGCTGGCGGCCTTTTCCGCTCGAATCAAGAACCCGCCCCGCCGAAGCCGCCGCCCCCCGGCGTGTGCACCTCGAACACATCGCCCGGCTCCATCTGCGCCTGGCCGATGTGCTCCAGCACCTCCACCCGGCCGTCCGCACGCACCACCCGGTTGATGCCCGGCTGCCCCGGCTGGCCGCCCGCCATGCCGAAGGCGCCGTGGCGGCGTCCGTTCGACAGGATGCCGGCCGTCATGGGTTCGAGAAACCGCACCCGGCGCACGCCGCCGTTGCCGCCCTTCCAGCGCCCTGCTCCACCCGAATCGGCGCGGATGGCATAGCTCTCCAGCCGCACCGGAAAGCGGAACTCCAGGATCTCCGGATCGGTCAGGCGCGAGTTGGTCATGTGCGTCTGCACCACGTTCGTGCCGTCGAAACCGTCCACGCAGTCCCCGTCGTCGCCGAACACCCCACCGGCGCCGCTGCCGCCCGAGATGGTCTCGTAGTACTGGTGGCGGTCGTTGCCGAAGGTGAAATTGTTCATCGTGCACTGGCTGCCCGCCGACACGCCCAACGCGCCCAGCAGCGCATTGGTGATGCAGGTGGAGGTTTCCACGTTGCCCGCCACCACGGACGCCGGCGGCAGGGGGTTGAGCATGGAGCCGGGCGGGATGATGACCTGCAGCGGCTTGAGGCAGCCGGCGTTCAGCGGAATGTCGTCGTCCACCAGCGAGCGGAACACGTACAGCACCGCGGCCATGCACACTGCCGTGGGCGCGTTGAAGTTGTTCGCCTGCTGCGCCGAGGTGCCGGTGAAGTCGATCACCGCGCTGCGGGCGGCGGCGTCCACGCGCACCGCGACCTGGATCTGCGCGCCGTTGTCCAGCGGCAGGGTGAAGGCGCCGTCCTGGAGCCGGGCGGCCAGGCGGGTGATGGCCCGGCGCACCGACTCCTCGGCGTTGTCCTGCACATGGCCCATATAGGCCTGCACCACGGGCAGGCCGAACTGCTGCACCATGCGGCGCAACTCCTGCACGCCCTTTTCGTTGGCGGCGATCTGCGCCTTCAGGTCGGCCAGGTTCTGCTGCGGGTTGCGGCTGGGGTATTCGCCGCTTTGCAGCAGGGCCACCATTTCGGCCTCACGCAGCACGCCGCGCTCCACCAGCTTGACGTTGTCGATCTGCACGCCCTCTTCCTCGATGCGCGTGGAAAACGGCGGCATCGAGCCGGGGGTGGTGCCGCCCACGTCGGCATGGTGGCCGCGGCTTCCGACGTAGAACGTGGGTTCGGCCTCTTCGGCCAGGTACACGGGCGTGATGACGGTGATGTCCGGCAGGTGCGTGCCGCCGTGGTAGGGGTCGTTCAGCACGTACACGTCGCCCGGCTGCATGCGCCCGGCATTGCGGTGGGATGACCGCTTTGATGCTCTCGCCCATCGAGCCCAGGTGCACCGGCATGTGCGGCGCGTTGGCGATCAGGTGGCCCTGGGCGTCGAACAGCGCGCAGCTGAAGTCGAGGCGCTCCTTGATGTTCACCGAGTGCGCGGTGTTCTGCAGCTGCAGGCCCATCTGTTCGGCGATGTTCATGAAGAGGTTGTTGAACACCTCCAGCAGCACCGGGTCCACCGTGGTGCCCAGCGCATGCCGCACGCTGCGCGCGATGGTGCGGTCGATCACCAGGTGGTCGAGGGCCGTCAGCGCGGCCTGCCAGCCCGGCTCCACCACGGTGGTGGCGTTCTTTTCGGCAATGATGGCCGGGCCGGCGATCACGTCGCCGGGGCGCAGGTCCTCGCGCACCACCAAGGCCGCGTCGTGCCACGCGGGCACGCCGTCCACGCCCACGGTGTACATGCGCACGGTGCCACGGCGCGGCGCCTCGCGCGGCGGGTGCAGGGCCTGCATCGGTTCGACCGGCGCGTCGCCGGCCACCACCGCCTCGACCGAGACCGCCTCCACGATCAGCGCCCGGCCCCGCATGAGAAAGGCGAAGCGCTGGCGGTAGGCGGCCTCGAACCCCGCCGTGATGGCCGCCACCTCCGGCACCTCGCCGACGGGCACGACCAGCGCCGCATCCGAGCCCTCGTACCGCACATGCACCCGGCGGCGCACCGACACCGGCGCACCGCCTTGCTGCTGCTGTGCCATCTCGGCCCGGGCCGCCTGGGCCAGCGCATCCAGCGTGTGGGCGATGCCGCCCAGGGCCTCGGACGACAGGCGCGCCTCCACCGCCTGCTCGCGGATCAGGTTCTGGTCGGCCAGGCCCATGCCGTAGGCCGACAGCACGCCGGCCAGCGGGTGCACGAACACGCGCTGCATGCCCAGCGCATCGGCCACCAGGCAGGCATGCTGCCCGCCCGCGCCGCCGAAGCACTGCAGGGTGTAGCGCGTGACGTCGTAGCCCCGTGCGACCGAGATCTTCTTGATGGCATTGGCCATCTGCTGCACCGCGATCTGGATGAAGCCGTGCGCCACGTCGTGCGCGGGACGGCCGGCCTGCGCCCCAAGGTCGTCGAAGCGGGCCTGCACCACGCCCGCATCGAGCGGCTCGTCGCCGCCGTGGCCGAACACGTGCGGAAAGTGCGCGGGCTGGATCTTGCCCACCATCACGTTGGCATCGGTCACGGCCAGCGGCCCGCCCCGGCGGTAGCTGGCCGGCCCCGGGTTGGCGCCCGCGCTCTGTGGGCCCACGCGAAAGCGCGCACCGTCGTATTCCAGCAGCGAGCCGCCGCCGGCGGCCACGGTGTGGATGCTCATCATCGGCGCGCGCATGCGCACGCCCGCCACCTGGGTTTCGAATTCGCGCTCGAACTCGCCCGCGTAGTGGCTCACGTCGGTGGAGGTGCCGCCCATGTCGAAGCCGATCACGCGCACCGAATCGCCTGGGCCTGGGCCTGCGGCCCCGCCGGCCCCGCGCGCCTGGCCCGCGAAGGCCAGTTCCGCCGTGCGCGCCATCCCCACGATCCCGCCGGCCGGGCCGGAGAGGATCGCGTCCTTGCCCTGGAAACGGTGCGCATCGGTGAGCCCGCCCGACGACTGCATGAAGTACAGCGGCACGCCCGGCATCTCGGCCGCCACCTGCTCCACGTAGCGGCGCAGGATGGGCGACAGGTAGGCATCGACCACCGTGGTGTCGCCCCGGCTCACGAACTTCATCAGCGGGCTGGTGCCGTGCGAGGTGCTCACCTGCGTGAAGCCCGCCTCGCGCGCGAGCCGCGCCGCCGCCTGCTCGTGCGCGGTGTAGCGGTAGCCGTGCATGAACACGATGGCCACGCTGCGCAGGCCCGCGTCGTGGGCGGCCCACAGGCGCTCGCGCAGGTGGGCCTCGTCCAGCGCCTGCTCGACCTCGCCATGGGCACCCACGCGCTCCTGCGCCTCGATCACGCGGCTGTACAGCAGCTCGGGCAGCACGATGCGGCGGTCGAACAGGCGGGGGCGGTTCTGGTAGGCGATGCGCAGCGCATCGCGAAAGCCCCGCGTGGTCACCAGCAGCGTGGGCTCGCCCTTGCGCTCCAGCAGCGCGTTGGTGGCCACGGTGGTGCCCATCTTCACGCACTCCACCTGCGTGGGCGACACGGGCGCGCCGGGCGCCAGGCCCAGCAGATGGCGGATGCCGGCCACCGCGGCATCGCGATAGTGCCCGGGGTTTTCGGACAGCAGCTTGTGCGTGACCAGGGTGCCGTCGGGCCTGCGGCCCACCACGTCGGTGAAGGTGCCGCCACGGTCCACCCAGAACTGCCACAGTTGTGTTGCCATGTCGATGTTTTCCTCAGCCTGTTACGAATGAAATGTTTGGACAACATTGACGCAGGCATCACCTGCGAGCCAGGAGAACATCCACGATTTGCCGACCTTTTTCGATGATATCTTCGGCCCGCGGCACGACGCTGCGGCCCGCTTGCATTCATTGCGTGGGCGATTTTCGGCGCCCCGCCCCCTCAACGAACCGGCCCATTCCAACGAGTGCGGCAGCCACCTATCCCCTTCATCCACCAGACATGCCAGAACAAATCGACTATGCCTTCCTGAGCGCCCTGGAGGGCGGCTCGCTGACCACCGGCTACGTGCCGGCGGCCAACGTGAGCAAGAGCGGCGTGACCATCGCAACCGGGTTCGACCTGGGCCAGCGCTCCGAAAGCGATCTGAAGAACCTGGGCCTGGCCAGCGGCCTGGTCACCAAGCTCAAACCCTACCTCGGCACCAAGGGCACCGACGCCAAGACGCTGATCGAGAAGACCCCGCTGACGATCACCGCCGCCGAGGCCGAATCCATCGACAAGGCCACCAAGGCCAGCCACATCGCCAGCGTGAAGCTGAAGTACGACTCGGCCACGGCCGCCAAGAAGAACTTCATCGACCTGCCGGCGGAAGCGCAGACAGTCATCGCGTCGGTCTCGTTCCAGTACGGCGTCAACCTGGATGCCGCCACGCCGAAGTTCTGGAAGGCCGTCACCGAACAGGACTGGACCGAAGCGGTCAAGCTGCTCAAGAACTTCGGGGACGTGTACCCCACCCGCCGCGGCAAGGAAGCCGCCCTGCTGGAGAAAGTCAAATGAAACAATGGATCGCCCTGGCCACCGCCGTGATGGTCTCCGGTGCCCTGCATGCAACCAATGCCACGCCTGCCGCCGACCACGCGGTCGGCGTGGTGCATGTCACCAACCCGGAACTGCTTTCGGCGCTGCAGAACCTCAAGGCGTCGCTCACGGCGGAGCGCACGCCGCTCGCGTTCGACAACGGCGCGTGGGCCAAGAACTGCCTCGAATATTCGGACCTGCTGTCGAAGAGCCAACCGGTCGAGTCGACCCGCAACTTCGAGATCCGCAGCGAATACCGGCTGTGCGACAGCATCCGCGTGATCGCCGGCAAGCCCTTCGTCGCGCAGAAGGCCGCCGCCTCCGGCAAGCAGGGCAAAACCCTGTACGAAAAACTGGACCTGCGGTCGTTCCCCTCGTCGCTGCGCAATCGCGCCGATGGCAAGAAGCACACGCTCCAGACGCTGCTGCCCGGCACGCCACAGTCCGAAGGCAGCGCCGTCCAGGTGGAAACCCCGGAGCAGTTCTTCCGCCTGGAGGTCGTGGGCACCATCGACCACGGCAAGGGCCGCCAGCCCGAATGGATCGTCTGGGTGACGGACGAGCTCAAGAACGGCACCTACCGCGGGTACAGCAACATCGTCGTGCATCCGCCCCGTGCGGCGTCCGGCCTGTACACCGCGGCGGCTTCGCCCCGATGACAATGGGCGGTCCTTTCCTTTAGCCCCATCGCCGGGGCACCGCAGGTACCGAATCGCATGGCCTCTTTCGCCCCCCACCGTCCCTTGCTGGACCAGACCTTTCCCCGCACCCTGTCCGCCTGGGTGGAGCGTTTCGGCCAACCCGCATTTCGCGGCGCCCGCATCGAAGGCTGGCTGTTCGAGGGCGTGGCCGCGCGGCGCGCGGCCGAGCAGCGCCTCGCGGCGGTAGGCGTGGTGGCGCGCTTTCGCAGTGCCTACAAGCCGCTGGTGCACTACTTTCTGGAAGAGGTCGATGCCGCCCAACTGGCCGCCGCCACGGTGCGCTACCCGGTGCCAGCCACGGGCTCGCCCGGGCGTTTTCTGCTGGAGGCCTATCCGCTGGCCGACCTGCTGGCCGGGTGCGACCTGCGGTTCGAACCCGGGGCCGACGACCTGCACTATGGCGTGGCGCTGCGCTTTCGCGATGGCCGCGAAACGGCCGATCGGGTCTTCGCACCCAACCGGGTGCACGAAGACCCCACCGGCCCGGACCCGCTGCTGTCGCCCACGGGCTGGCTGCGCGTGGACGCGTCCGGCGCGCCGGGCGGCAACCTGGATGCGGCCGAATCCACCGACTTCGAAGACCTCTTCGCGCACGCCATGCACACGCTGCGGGAGCACGCCTGGCCCGCGCAGGAGCCCTACTTCGAACGGCTGGACATCCGCGTTGACCTGCCGGGCTTCGAGCAGCCGCTGTCCACGCCGCACGAATGCATGAGCCTGCACGAGGCCTTGCACGAAGACCTGTATTTTTCGCTGCTCGAGTTCTTTCAGCAGCACTCCGGCCGCCCGGCGGGCGACCGCCGGCTGCAGCCCGGGCAGATCGTGCCCGACATCCGCCAACACGACGGCCCGCCGCGCCTGCGCATCGTGCTGCGCGCCTTCGACGTGGCCGCACAGGACGCCGGCGCCTGGGCGGACACCACGGCCGGGCAGGCCCTGGACGACATGGGCCAGGCCCCGCCGCCCGAGCGCATCGCGCAAGCCATGGAGCAACTGGGCGGCCAGCGCTTTTCTGCCCGCAGCCGCCAGGGGCGCGAGGTGCTGGGTCTGTACCGCACCGGCACCGACGCCCCGGTCCTGCTGAGCGGCGGCCAGCACGCCAACGAAACCTCCGGCGTCGTGGGGGCCCTGCGCGCGGCCGAGGCGCTGCATGCGCGGCCCGGCGCGCACTTCGCCCTCATCGCGCTGGAGAACCCCGACGGCTATGCGCTGCACCGCGAACTGGGCGCGCACCACCCCCACCACATGCAGCATGCCGCGCGCTACAGCGCGCTGGGCGACGACATCGAATACCGCGAGACCGCGCCGCTGTACGAACGCGAAGCCCGCGAACAGGCCCTGGCCCTTTCCGGCGCGCAATTGCACATCAACCTGCACGGCTACCCCGCGCACGAGTGGACCCGGCCGCTGTCCGGCTATGTGCCGCGCGGCTTCGGCCTGTGGACGGTACCCAAGGGGTTCTTTCTGATCCTGCGCCACCACCCGGGCTGGCAGGCCGAAGGCCGCGCGCTGCTGGAGCGGGTGGCCGCCGCGCTGCAGGCCGTTCCCGGTCTGCCCGAGTACAACGCCCGCCAGATGGCGCTGTACGAACGCCACGCGGGCGCATTGCCGTTCGAGGTGATCCATGGCACGGCCTGCACGCAGTCCGAGAACCCGCGCGGTGCGCCCGTCACGCTCATCACCGAGTTCCCCGACGAGACGGTGTCGGGCGATGCCTTCCGCTTCGCGCACGGCGTGCAAAAGGCCGCCGTGCTGGCCGCGGTGGACGCGTGGCAGGCCATTCTTTCCGCACGCGGCTGACCGGCAGGACGGCCGGGCAAGCCCGCACGCTCGGCCCTCACGAAGCGGCTCCCGGCCCACGCGATGAACCGCCACCATCGCGGCCGATGCGCAAGGAAAAGAGCAGATCGTAGAGAACGGGAATCAGCCCCAGCGTCACCAGCGTGCCCAGCGCCAGGCCGCCGATCATGGTGATGGCCATGCCCGTCCACAAAGGGCCGGCGAACAGCATCAGCGGAACCAGCCCGACGATGCAGGTGAGCTTGGTCATCACGATCGGCCGCAGCCGCTTGATGGCCGCGGCCACCACCGCTTCGCGGCGCTCCAGGCCCTCGCGCAGCTCTTCCTCGATGCGCTCGAGCAGCAGCACCGCGTTGTTGACGATGATGCCCGCCAGCGCCAGCAGCCCGAATGTCGCCATGAAGCCGAAGGGATACCCCGTGACGAGCAGCGCCAGCGCTGCGCCGATCAACACGAACGGCACGCTCGCCATCACGATGAACAGCTTGCGAAACGAGTTGAACTGCCAGACGAACAACAGCAGGATGGCGCCCAGCGCGTGCGGAAAATACTTCAGCAAGGCGCCGTTGGCTTCCCGCGAGTCCTCGATCTCGCCCCCCAACTCGATGCGGTAGCCGGGCGGCAACCGGATCGCCGCCACGGGGCCGGCAAGGCGGTTGACGATCTCGGTGGCGGTCAGGCCGGGGTTCTGTCCGGTCACGGTGATGGCACGGCTCAGGTTGCGGCGCACGATGGCGGACGGCTCGGTGCCGCTCACGACGGTGGCTACCGAAGCCAGCGGCACGGGCGATCCGCCGCCCTGCGCAGACACCAGGGTGTCGCCCGGATCGCCGTGCCCGGCGCGCTCGCCCGCATCGCCGCGCAGCACGATCAGCACGTTGACGCCATCGTCGCGAACCATCGACACGTCCGTGCCGCTGTACCGCATCTGCAGCGCCTGGGCGATGCCCTCGCTGGTCACGCCGGCGCGGCGCGCCTTCAGTGGGTCGACGCGCACCTGGTAGCGGGGAATCCGCGCATTCCAGTCGTCGTAGACATCCTCGGTACCGGGCAAAGCGCGCAGGGCCTGGGCGATCGCCTCGGCAGCTCCCCGCAGCACGGTCTCGTCCGGCCCGATCACGCGGTAGATCGCCACGCCCGCCTCGGTCGATCCCATCGAAAAGCGCTTGGGTTCGGCACGCGCTTCGGGATGCTGCGCGCGAAGATGGGCGCGGGTGCGGGCGATGACCGCGTCGATGTCGGTGCCCGCCCGAACGCTGACCGTGAAGTAGGCCATGCCCGCCGCAGGCAGCGGCGGCGCCAGGCCCAGCACGATGCGGGGCCCGCCATCAGCGACGTAGCCGATGCTGTCCACCACTTCCGGGTTCGCCGTCTTGTCGGCGAACCACTGGCTGATCGCCTGCACGGTCCGCAGCGTCTGGCGGGAATCGCTGCCGGGCTGCAGGTTGACCGGCATCTGGAACTGCAGGCGGTCCGATTTCGGCAGGAAGTCGTACGGAATGCTGACGAGGACTGCGATGGCGCCGGCCAGCAGCGCCAGCATCGCCCCGACGAACCAGGGCTTGTGCGCGAGCAGGCTTTCGATGGCCCGGCGATAGCCCCGGTAGAACGCGGAATCGTAGGCCGCGCCCCCCGATGCGTCGGCCGCATGCGCCCGCGCGAAATACAGACACAGCAAGGGGGTGACGGTGAGGCTGAGCAGCCACGAGCCCAGCAGCGTCGTCGCCAGCACGATCGCGAGCGACCGCAGGTATTCGTTGGTGCTGGTCTGGCCCAGGAAGAACGGCGAGAACGCCAGCACGATCACCAGCGACGACGTGAGCAGCGGCAGTGCCAGCGTGCGGCCGGCGGCGATGCAGGCGGTCCGGCGGTCCTCGCCGATGCCGAGCCGGCGCTCGATGTCCTCCGCGATGACGATGCCGTTGTCCACCAGCAGGCCGAGCGCGAGGATGATCGCGGCGATCAAGACCGTCTGCAGTTCCACGCCGAGCGCGCGCATCGCCACCAGCGCGCCGAGAATGGTCAGCGGCACGATGGCGCCCACGATCAGGCCGGTGCGCCAGCCCAGGAACAGCATGACGACCGCCATGACGATGGCCACCGTCTCGCCCATGACGTGGTGCATCTTGTCCATTTCCCGCTCGACCACGTCGGCCTGGAAGGTCACGATGTGCTGCTCGAAGCCCGCAGGCAGCAAGGTGGCGGTCTCGTCGAGCTTCTGGCGCAGCGCCTTCCCGAACGCGGCAATGTTCCTGCCGGGGGCCATCGACACCGCCACCACCACCGCGGGTTGCCCCTGGTAGATGGCGGCGCTCTCCGGTGGATCAACGGGCATGACCTGCACCTGGGCGAGTTGGGACAGCGGCACCTCCCGAGGGCCGCTGCCGGCCGGGACCGACACCAGGAACTGGCGCAGGTCATCGAGGGTGCGCAATTCGCCGGAGACGGCCACGGTCATCGCCAGACCGGAGACTGCGATCTGCCCGCCAGGCGCCACGATGTTCTGAGCGCGCAGCTGCGCGATCACCGCGGCCGGCGTCAGGCCCGCCTGGAGAAGGCGGCCCCGGTCGAAATCGACATACACGCGCTCTTCCTGCAAGCCGTGCAGTGTCACCCGCTCGACCCCTGGCAAGGCATAGAGCTGCTCGCGCATGCGCCGCAGCGGGCCGCGCATCTCGCCCATGCTGAAGCCCGGGGCCACGATGGCGATCAAGGCGACCGAGACGCGGCCGAAGTCGTCGTCCACGAAGGGGCCCAGCGCGCCCGTCGGCAAGGCGGTGCCGGCTTCGAGACCCTTGGCACGCACCCGTTGCCACAGGGCACCGAGATCCTTGACATCGTCGTAGGCCGTCAACTGGATGATCGCGCTGCCCGGGCGCACCGTCGTGACGATCTTCTTGATGCCGGCAATCTCGCGCAGGCGCTCTTCGGTCGGACGGGCCAGCAGGTTCTCGACCTGCTCGCTGGGCATGCCAGGGAAAGCCACGGAGACAAGGGCATCGCGCACCGTGACCGAGGGCTCTTCTTGCGAGGGAAAATCCAAGAAAGCGACGATGCCAGCGACCAGAATGAACAGCGCGGCGAACAGCGTCAGGCGGCTGGAGGAAAGGGCTGCACGGGTGAGGTTCATCGCGGCACACCGGCAACCAGGCGGGTTTCAGGACGAAACAGAGCGACCGCCTGTCCATTGACCAGGAAGGCGGCGCCCGTGCTGACGATGCGCTCGCCCGGGGCCAGCCCCCGAAGCACAGGAAAGCGGGTGCCCTCCAAAGGGCCCAGCACCACTTCGCGGCGCTGCACATGCCCCGTCAGCGCGTCGTGGACGAAGACAGCGGCCTTGTCCTTTTCTGCGGCGGGAACCACCGCGGTCAATGGAATGGTCAGACCGGCCGGCGCGGAGGGCAACGCCAGCATCAGGCTTTCACCGCTGCGCGGGAGCCGCTCCTGTTCGGGCAGGTCGAAAATCGCCTGCACGGTCGCGCCGCCTTCGACCTGGGCCGACACGCTGCGAAGCCGCAGTGCGAACGGACGGTCACCCTCCCCGCTGCGGTAGGCCGTCGCCGAGGCACCCGGGGCCAGGCCGGCACCCACATCGGCCGGCAGCATGGTCAGCACCTGCGCACGGCCCTCGCCATCGAGCTGCAGGACGGCCTGCCCCGGCGCGGCATCCGACTGCGGTTGCAGCAAACGCGCGACCACGGTGCCCGCAAACGGCGCGCGGATGTCCGCCTGCCGCAAGGCGCGCCGGGCCAGGGCGCGGTCGGATTCCGCCGCGCGCACCTTGGACTGGGCGGCCTCGAACGCGGTCCGGCTGGTGATCAATGCCGCGGAGGAAAGGGCCCCATCCTCGAACAGGGCCTGCTGCTGGCGCAGCTGGCTTTTGCGCTCGTCCAGATCCGCCACGGCGGCCTGGACGCTGGCGTCGGCCTGCTCCCACTTCAGCCGCGCCGGCTGCGGATCGAGGCGGGCCAGGAGCTGGTCCTTGCGCACGCGATCGCCGACGTCCACGCGGACCTCGGCAATGCGGCCGCCGCCCTCGAACCCCAGTTGGGCGCGCTGCTCCTGGCGGACCACGGCGGTGAACCGGGTTTCGACCGATGCGGCCGCCCCCACGGTTTCCAGTTTGACGGCCCGGGGGACCGTGTCGGCAGGGGCGGCCTGCCCGTCGCAGCCAGTCAGCAACAGCATGGAGGCCCATCCGCAAAGGAGGAGAAAAAGACAAGGAACGGATTTCACGGCAGTGGCCTCCCTATTCATCGATGCGTCAGTAGGTGTAGGTCACTGCGGCACCGCCGGTGACGGAGGTGCGGCGCACAACCAGCGGACTGTGCTCCGCGTTGTCGACATACCGCAAGGCGGACACCTGCAGGGAAGTGGTCCAGTGCGGGGCCAGGGCGTGGCTCCAGCTCGCGCCGATGGCATATCCGTACACACCGGAGCCGGCGTTGAATGCGGCGAAGCGCGTGCGCGAAGCCTGCTGCGGCGTGACGCCGAAATAGGCCTGGTTGTATCGCCGGTCACCCGCATGGACGTCGGCACTGAGCGAGACGGTATCGGCCGAGGTTTTCAGCAGGTTGTATTCGGCCCCCAGTCGGTACCGGTTGCGGCGCGAACCGCTTTCCAGGGCGAATTCCGCTTCGGCGCTGACCGAGAAATCGGGAGTGAACTGCTGCATGAGCAAGGTGCGGGTGGTGACCGAGTCCGGCACGTCGCCCAGGCCCGCCAGCTTTCTGGAGCCAGGGCGCAAGGGACTGTTGCGCTGCACGCGGCCGAAGTCGTAGAACACCGATTGCGATGCATAGAAACCGCTTTCGGACTGCCATTGCAGGCCGATGCCGCGGCTGGTATCGGCAAAGAAGATGCCTCGCTGGACAGACAGCACCGGAAGAATCTCCACGCGGTGGTCGTCGGACCCCGGATAGCGGGGGGTCACCCTCGCCGCGGCGCCGATGCTGAAATCGGTCGTGTCCCCGAGCAGGCGGGAGCCCCAGCCCGCGAGCGTTTGAGCATGCCCGGCGTGGGGCATCGCCACGAAAACGGACGCCAGCAGGCAGGGAGCGAGGCGGAGAGCGGTTGGTTTCATGATGGGTTCGCGAGGTGTGGTCGAGTCAAAGGGAAGACGGAAGCCGAACGCCGTAGAACGCGCTGAAGAGCGCGATCCGGTTCAGCACGAGGTCGCGGGCAATGCCCAGGTGGTCGAGTTCGGACTGGCTTGCCCGCACCCGTTCGGACAGCAAGGTGCTGCGGTTTTGCAGGCCCTGGGCGGTGCGGGCCGCCAAGCGCTGAATCCGCGCGCGCTCGCGCATGGCGTTGTCCCGCGCATGCGTTTCCGAAGCGGCCAGCGTGGCCTGCCTGTCCAGGGCATCGGCGACTTCGCGGAAAGCGGACTGGACCGCCTTTTCGTATTCGGCGATGCCGGCCCGTTGGCGCACTTCGGCCAGTTGCAGGCCCGCGCTGTTGCGGCCGTGGTCGAAGATCGGCAACACCAGTTGCGGCGTGAAGGTCCACATGCGGCTGCCGGCATTGAAAAGGCCGCTCAGGCTGTCGCTGGCCACGCCCACCGACGTGCTGAGGCGAATGGACGGAAAAAAGGCCGCCCGCGCAGCGCCGATGTCTGCATTGCCTGCGCGCAGTTCGGCCTCGGCCTGCTGGATGTCGGGCCGCTGCAGCAGCACCTGGGAGTCCAGGTTGCGCAGCGCCGCCACCGGGGCGTCCCGAGGGAGCAGGCAATCGATATCGCCCTCGGCACGGCCGGTGCTGTAGCCGGTGAGCAGTTGCAGGGCCCGCAGGGCCGCCGCGTCGTCGTCGGCGGCCTGCAGCGCACGCACGTGGATTCGGTCGGCCTGCGTGCGCTGGGCATCGAGTTCGTCCGCCGAGATCGCGCCGACCTCGTGCTGGCGTTGGGCGATGGACAGGAGCGCGGCGCTGTCGCTGTCGATGGAGGCCATCTGCCCCGCTGCCTGGGCCGCCGCCAGCTTCTGGCTGTAGGCCCGCAGCACCTCGGCGATCAAGGCGCCCCGCGCCGCCTGCTGCCCGTGCGCCGATGCCAGGTACCGTTGCCGGGCGGCTTCGGACAGCGCCTTCATCTTGCCGAAGAAATCGATCTCGAAATCGGAAATTCCCACACTGGCATAGGCCTGATCCTGTCCGTACCGGGCCTGCAGCGCATCGCTGCCGAACCGTTGCCGGTCGCGCTGCACATGGAGTCCGACCTGCGGCAGGCGCGCCGAGTCTTCGATCCCATACTGCGAGCGGGCCTGCTCGACCTTCAGCGCAGCCAGACGGAAATCCGCGTTGTGGGCCAGCGCGCGGGCCACCATCGGCGCGAGGTCCTGTGCAGGCGAGAACGCTTGAAGAAACCGGCGCTCGTCCTGCGAGAGTTCGGCCGTCGCCGCTTCGGAAGCCATGCCGCGCCCGGTCGGGTCCGCGATGAAGGTCGCCGGAACCCGGGGAACGGGTCGCTCGAAAGGCGGGGTCAACGAGCACCCGCCGACCAGCAAGGCCAAGGTGGCGCATGCCAGCGAGAGGCCACTGCGGACGGGGTGTGCGGGTGATGAAATCATGTCGATGGGTGGGTGGCAACTCGGCGGGCAGTGTCCCCAGGCGGGATCAAGATTGCTTTCGGGAATCTTCAAGATTTCATCAAGACGCGCGCAAAAAAAATGGCCGCTCGCATTCGACCGCGTGGCGGGCGGCTGGCAGTACGATTCGCACGGCAAAGCCGGGCACCGGTGCCCGGCGCGTTTTGCCAAGTGCTTCGAAGGCGCACGAAACCCATGAATCAAAAACGAGTGTTGGTGGTTGAGGACGATCCCGACAGCGCCAGCGTGCTGGAGGCCTACTTGAAACGGGAGGGGTTCCTGGTGGCCGTGGCGAACGACGGCGAGCAGGCCGTCACCTGGCATGCCCAGTGGAAACCGGATCTGGTCCTGCTGGATGTGATGCTTCCCAAGCTGGGCGGCACCGAAGTGCTCTCCGCCATCCGGCGTGCGGGCGATACGCCCGTCATCATGGTGAGCGCCATCGGCGACGAGCCGGAAAAGCTGGGGGCGCTGCGCTACGGCGCGGACGATTACGTCGTCAAGCCCTACAGCCCGAAGGAGGTGGTGGCGCGCGTGTATGCGGTGATGCGCCGCACTGGTGCGGCCCGCTCGCCCGAGGGCGCGCTCAAACATGGCCGCCTCACGGTGGACACCAGTGCCTTCGTGGCGGCCGTGAGCGACGCCGATGGCCAACCCGTCGCGCTCGACCTGACACCCACCGAATTCAACCTGCTGGCGTCGTTGCTGCGCACGCCGTTCAAGGCCTTCACCCGCAGCGAGCTGCTGGAAGCGTGCCTGCCCGAGAGCGATGCGCTGGAGCGCGTGGTCGATGCGCACATCCACAACCTGCGCCGCAAGCTGGAGCAGCGCGGCATCACCGGGGTGCTGGTCACGGTGCGGGCCGTGGGCTACCGCTTCCAATGAAAGGCCTGTTTACCCCACGCCCCCGGCACACCCCGCTTTGGCGGTGGGTGGGTTTTCGCATGAGTGCGTTGGCGGTGGTGACCGTCATCGCGATCGCACTCGCGATGTGGTTTCGATTCGCGATCTCGGACGCGGTGGCGCTCGGCCAGCTGCCGCCCGAAGCCCGTCAGGAAATGCTGCAGCTGCGTGCCGACCCGCACCGCAATGCCTCGCGGCTGTGGCAGCTGTTTGCGCAGTACTACGACGTCGTCGATTTCCTGCCAGGCATCGCCAACCGGGACTGGTGGCTGCTTGCGGCGATGGTGATCGGTGCCATCCCGGTGATCGTCCTGTGCGGCCTCTACGCTTCGCGCCCGCTGTCGCGGCAGTTCACCATGGTCGCTCACGCGGCACGCCGCGTGAGCGAGGGCGACTTCTCCGCCCGGGCGACGGTGGTGACCGACGCTCCTCAGGAACTCATCGGGCTGGCGGTGGATTTCAACGACATGACGGCCCGGCTGCAGCGCTACGAACGCGAGGTGAGCGAATCGAGTGCCATGGTCGCGCACGAATTGCGCACGCCGCTGAACGCCGCCATGGGCCGGCTCCAGGGCATGCTGGACCAGGTGTTCCCCTGCGACGAGTCGCAACTGCTGATGGTGCATCGCCAGCTGGAGCAGCTCAACCGGCTGGTGGGCGATCTGCACCTGCTCTCCCTGGCCCGCGCAGGCCAGTTGTCTCTGGAGCATGAAGACTTCCTGCTCGAGGACCTGGTCCAGGAGCGGCTGGCCTGGGCCTCGCAGCGGCTGAACGCCGCGGGACTCGCACCGCAGGTGTCCATCCCCCGAGGCACCCGGCTGACCGGCGACCGCGACCGGATCGGCCAGGTGCTGCTCATCCTGGTCGACAACGCCATTCGATACGCCGCGTCCGGCCAACAGCTGTCCATCGACGTGCAGGCATCGAACGGCGATATCCACCTGTCGGTCTGCGACCGGGGGCCAGGCGTGGAGGCCGAATCCCTGGCCCGGATGACCGAGCGCTTCTGGCGGGCCGAGCACTCGCGCGATCGCCATCTGGGCGGCAGCGGGCTGGGTCTGTCGATTGCCTGCGCCATCTGCGAGGCCCATGGCGGCTCCCTGGAAATGGTCGGCCGCAGCGGGGGCGGATTGTGTGCCCGGGTCCGGCTCCCGCATCCGCCGCAGCGCGCGTCCTAGGTCCGTCGTTCATGCCGAAGGGGCGGCGCCACTGCGGCGCAGCCACCTGCACCGCCGTGCCCTTGCCGCCCTTTGGTGACGGTCGTCGGTCCGATGCCCGGCCCCTTCGTCCCTGCCTTGGTGCGTGCCGGACGCACCACCGCGCGGCCACTGCAGCCCCCTTCTTGCGGACCGCCCCGTTTTCCCAGGAGCCCGCCCTTGGCATGCTCCGTGCATGGCCGGCCAGGTGATCGCGATGGCCCGAGGGCGGGGCTCCAGCCAGCCGGTCGTTCAGGTAAACACCTGAGGGTGGGATCGCAAACACGCGGTTACATTGAATGCGGTCTTTCGTTTCCCTGTCTCACTACCACTGTGGAGTTCATCGATGAAGCGTAGCGCTCTCCCTCTGTCCGCATGGGCCCTCGCCGGCGCCCTGGCTTGCGGACTGTGTGCCCCCACCGCGTTCGCGCAGACCAAATGGGACCTGGCCGCAGCCTATCCCGCCACCAACTTCCACACCGAGAACCTGGCGGAGTTCGCCAAGGACGTGGACGTCGCCACGGGCGGCAAGCTCAAGATCACGGTGCATGCCAACGCATCGCTGTTCAAGGCCAACGAGATCAAGCGCGCCGTGCAGGGCGGGCAGGCGCCGGCCGGCGAGATCCTGCTGCCCAACTTCGAGAACGAGAACCCCATCTTCGGCGTGGACGGCATTCCGTTCCTGGCCACCTCGTACGCCGATTCCAAGCGGCTGTATGAAGCGCAAAAGCCTGTGCTCGAAAAATTGCTCAATGCGCAGGGCCTGCGGCTGTTGTACACCGTGGCCTGGCCGCCGCAGGGCATCTACTCCAAGCGGGAAATCAGCTCGGTGGCCAATCTGCGGGGCATCAAATGGCGCGCCTACAGCCCCGCCACGGCCAAGATCGCCGAACTGATCGGTGCGCAGCCCGTCACCATCCAGGCGGCCGAACTGTCGCAGGCCACGGCCACCGGCGCGGTCGAATCGATGATGACCTCCGGCTCCACCGGTTACGACAGCAAGCTCTACGAGAGCATCAAGTACTTCTACGACACCCAGGCCTGGCTGCCCAAGAACGCGGTCATCGTGAGCAAGAAGGCCTTCGACGCGCTCGACAAGCCCACGCAGTACGAGCTGCTCAAGAGCGCCGCCGCGGCCGAGGCCCGCGGCTGGAAGGTCAGCGCGGAAAAGAACGAGTGGTACAAGAAGGCCCTGACCGACAAGGGCATGAAGATCCTTCCGCCCCCGCCGAAGCTGGTCGCCGACCTGCGCCAGGTCGGCGACATCATGCTGGCCGACTGGCTCAAGAAGGCCGGTCCCGATGGCGAGGCCATCATCGCCGCCTACCGCAAGCCGGCCCCCGTGGCAGCCAAGTGATGCGCCGCTTCCTGGACCGCCTGTACCTGGGCGCGGGCGCCCTGGGCGCCACCTTCGTGGCCCTGATCTGCGTGCTGATGATCGCCCAGAGCGTGCTGCGCGAGGTCGGGGTGCGCACCGGGGCGCTCAACGACGTGGTGGCGTGGTTCTGCGCCGCCGCGGCGTTCTTCGCCATGGCGCATGCCTTCAAGCACGGCGATTTCGTGCGGGTCACGCTGCTGCTGGAAAAGCTCTCGCCGCCCCGGCGCCGGCAGTTCGAGATCGTCTCGCTGGCCATCGGCTCGGTGGCGGTGGCGTACCTGGCCTGGTCGGCCTGCCTCTTCACCTACGAAAGCTGGGAATTCAACGATGTCGCCCAGGGGCTGCTGCCCCTGCCGATGTGGATTCCCCAGATGAGCTTCGCACTGGGCTCGGTGCTGCTGTTCGTCGCGGTGGTCGATGAATTCATCATCGTGCTGCGCGGCGGCGTGCCCACCTTCGTGCGCGAAGTCGAGGACCGGCACGCGCGCGGCGATTTCTCTTCCGACATCTGACCCTCCACCCGACCTGAACCCTCGCTGCGGCCCGGCCGGGCCCGAAAGAAGAATCCCATGGACATTCTGATGGTGGGCGGCGTCCTGCTGCTGCTGATGATCGTGCTGCTCTCGGGCGGCGTCTGGATCGCGATGACGCTGGCGATCTGCGGCTGGGTCGGACAGGCGTTCTTCACGAACACGCAGCCGGGCAAGAATTTGTTCTCGGCCTTCTGGGAAAGCAATGCCAGCTGGGAGCTGGCGGCGCTGCCGCTCTTCATCTGGATGGGCGAGATCCTGTTTCGCACCAAGCTGAGCGAAGAGATGTTCGAGGGCCTGCGGCCCTGGCTCAACCGGGTGCCGGGCCGGCTGATGCACACCACCATCCTGGGGTGCGGCATCTTCGGATCGGTGTCGGGCTCGTCCGCCGCCACCTGCGCCACCATCAGCAAGGTGGCCCTGCCCGAGTTGCTCAAGCGCGGCTACGACGAGCGCCTGGCGCTGGGCTCGCTCGCCACGGCGGGCACGCTGGGCATTCTCATTCCCCCCTCGATCACCATGGTGGTGTATGCGGTGGCGGCCGACGCCTCCATCATCCGCATCTTCCTGGCCGGCTTCCTGCCGGGCCTGCTGCTGATGCTGCTGTTTTCGGGCTACATCGGCTGGTGGAGCCTGCGCAACCCCGACAAGGTGCCGCCGGCCGATGCACCGACGACCTTCCGCCAGAAGATCCGGCAGTCCGGCAACCTGATTCCGGTGGCGGTCCTGATCGTCTTCATCGTGTGGGTGCTGGTGGCCGGCTACGCCACCGCCACCGAGTGCGCCGCCTACGGCGTGGCGGGCTCGCTCGGGCTGGCGCTGTGGAGCCGCTCGCTCACGTGGAAGAACTTCACCGAAGGGCTGATGAGCACCACGCGCACCAGCTGCATGATCATGTTCATCCTGGCCGGCGCGGCCTTCCTGACCAAGACCATGGCCTTCACCGGCATTCCGCGCGAGCTGGCCGAATGGGTCAATGCGATGAACCTCTCGCCCTTCGCACTGATCGGCGTGCTGACGATCGTCTACCTCGTGCTGGGCACGGCGCTGGACGGCATCAGCATGATCGTGCTCACCAGCGCGGTGGTGCTGCCCATGATCCAGAAGGCCGGCTTCGACCTGATCTGGTTCGGCATCTTCATCGTGCTGCTGGTGGAGATCGCCGAGGTCACGCCGCCCGTGGGTTTCAACCTCTTCGTGCTGCAGAACATGACCGGCAAGGACAGCAACACGATCGCGCGCGCGGCCATTCCGTTCTTCCTTTGCCTGGTGGTGTGCATCGCGATCATCACGGTGTTCCCGCAGATCGTCACCGTGCTGCCGGACCTGGTGATGGGCAAGGACGGCGGCTAGGCGTTGGCCCGCTGGCCGCCGCCACTCCACGGATGACAGCGCCTCGGCGGCGAGGCCCCGGGTTTTTGCGATACTTTGGGGCATGCTGCTTCACGTCGCCGTCATCTGCCTGGCCGCCTGCCTGGGCGCCCTGCTGCGCTGGGGCTTCGCCCTGTGGCTCAACCCCGGCGGCCTGCTGCCCTGGGGCACGCTGGCGGTGAACCTCATCGGCGGCTACCTGATCGGCATCGCCATCGCCGTGTTCACCCAGCGGCCGGACATCGACCCGGCCTGGCGGCTGCTCATCATCACCGGCTTTCTCGGTACCCTGACCACCTTCTCCAGCTTCTCTGCCGAAGTCGTCACCATGCTGCTGCAGCAGCGCTACGGCATCGCGCTGGCCACGCTGCTTTTGCACGTGGGCGGCTCCTTCACCCTCACCTGGGCCGGCATGCGCACGGCCCTGTGGTGGGCGGCCCGCTGACCGACGGCCCGGCAACGGGCCCTTCTTTTTTGCCCCCACAATCTCACCCCATGGATTCCAATACCGAACTCAACGACAGCCGCCTGGCCAATGCCTGGGCCGAATTGAACAACCACGCCGTGAACGGCAACCCGCTGCACGCCGATGCCTACCGGCTGGCGTTCGCGGACCCCGAATTCCTGCTGCGGCGCGAAACGCGCGGCATCCGCTTCCAGCTCGAAATGCTCAAGCCCGATCTGGGCCAGACCGCACAGGGCATCGAGAACACCGTGGTGGTGTACGGCAGCGCGCGCTTCACCGCCCCCGACGAAGCCGAGCAGCAATTGGCCGATGCCGAGGCGAGCGGCGACGACAGCCGCATCGCACGCGCCAGGCTCGCCGTGCGCAATGCCCGCTACTACGACCTGGCGCGGCAGTTCGCGCGCGTGGTCGCCGAGCACAGCGAACAGCAGCAGCCGGCGGACCGCATCTACGTGTGCACCGGCGGGGGGCCGGGCATCATGGAGGCCGCCAACCGCGGCGCGCACGACGTCGGCGCGCTCAACGTGGGCCTGAACATCGCCCTGCCCCACGAACAAAGCGGCAACCGCTTCATCTCGCCCTCGCTGAGCTACAAGTTCCACTACTTCGCGCTGCGCAAGATGCACTTCATGATGCGCGCCAAGGCCCTGGTGGCATTCCCCGGCGGCTTCGGCACGCTGGACGAATTGTTCGAAGTGCTCACCCTCGTGCAGACCGGCAAGGCCAAGCCGGTGCCCATCGTGCTGTTCGGCACCGACTTCTGGAAAAAGGTCGTCAACTTCGACGCCCTGGTGGAACAAGGGACCATCTCCGCCGCCGACCTGAGCCTGTTCCATTACACGGACGATCCGCAAGAGGCGTGGAACATCGTCAAGGCGTTCTACAAGCTTTGAATCCGGCCTGACCGCGCTGGAACAGGGTGCGTGCACCCGTTGTCTCGCACCACAGGCCGGCGCATCGCATGGCGGCGGCATTTCGGAGCAGCGCGAACAATGGGCATTGTGGCTTTTCCCCAAACCACCATGCCCCGCATCGACGCTCCCAATCCATCGGCCCAGGCCGCATCCAGCGCATCGCGACCCACGGAGGCAGAGCCGTCCAATGTGCGTCGGCGCTCCAGTGCACGCCACCAGGCGCCGGAAGGTTTGCAGCAGCAGCGCGCGGACGCACATGCCGCCGCGCAGCACGCTCCGCAACCGCCACGCGCTCGCACTGGACTGCAGGCCTTGCGGCAGACAGCGCAGGCAGCGGTCGATGGCGGCACGGTCATCGCACATGCCGGCGCACGCATCGGCGCGGCAGCCGGTGCTGCCTTTCTGGCAGACCCTGTCCGGACCACCGGAATCGCCATGCTGGCGGGTGGCAGCAGTTACGCCTTGATCAACAACCAGCGCAACAATGACGTGGAAACCGTGAGAGGGGTGGCGATCGCTTCCGCGGGATACACGTTGATGGCAGCACGCGCTTTCTTCGGTGTGCTCCCCGGCGCCGTCCAAGGGGTCGCGGAGGGCATCCAGGCCGCACCCGGGGCCCTTCGGGACATGGCAGAGCTCTTCCAGGCCGTGGCGCAAGCCGCCATGGCAGAGGGACGTGTGCCCCAAATTTCCCAGGAACTGGCCGTCGCTGCCCTCAATATGGTTCTCGTGATTGGCGAGCCCGATCCCGACGACCCGGACGACCTGTCACAGGAGGTGGGGCGCCATGTGCCCCAGGTGGTCGATCACCTCACGGACCTGCGAGAGGGGTCCGCATCCAGGACCGTCCATGCGGCTGCGCTGGCAGCGAACGAAGTCCCGGCGCAGTTGGTGCGCAACCTCCACGCCCTGGTGATTGCCGATCCGCCTGTGCTGTCTCACCGCCCCAACTCCCGGGGTGCCAGACCGAACTGAAGCCGGCACGGGAGCGGCCGGATCGGCCACGGCCTCAATGCGGCACGGCGGAATGCGCGTCGGCGTCTCCCAGGCGCGCGGCCAGCCGGGAGCCGCCGCCCACCACCGCCCCCACGACCCAGAAAAGCCCCGCCACCCCGATCAGCGCCCCTGCCGATCCGAACAGCACCGGCATCAGCACGCTCGACCCGTTGATGGCCATCAGCCGCAAGCCGAGCGCCTCGCCGTGGCGATGCGATGGCGTGATCTGGTGCAGCATGCTCATGATCATCGGCTGCACCGATCCCAGCGCGAAGCCCAGCAGCACCGAGCACAGGCCCAGCGCCCACGGGTTGGGCAGCAAGGGGTACACCGCGAACAGCACCGCCGTGGTGACCATCGCCCAGGTCACCACGACCGCCTCGCGCAGGTGCGCCGCCACCAGGGGCATGAGCACGCGGATCACGGCCGCCGCAATGGCGAACGCACCCAGGATGGTGCCGATCACCGACGCCGACAGGCCCCGCTCGTGGCCCAGGAGCGGCACCACGAAGGTGTGCACGTCCCAGCACGACGACAGCAGCCAGTTCACGATGAGCAGGCGGCGAAAGCCGGGCTCGGCCAGCAGGTCCCAGGCCCGGGGGCGCACGCCGCCGGCCGCCGCGATCGCGGGCGGCAGTTCCACGGTGGCCCGCACCCAGAACCAGGTGGCGATGGGCAGCACGGCCATCAGTGCGAAGGCGGCACGATAGCCCTCGGTGCTGCCGGCCGTGGGACCGGCATGGTCGATGAGCAGGCCGGCGCAGAACGGCCCGACGAAGTTGGACACGGCCGGGCCGATGGCCAGCCAGCTGAACACCTGGCGCAGTTGGGTGGAGTCGTGCGCCGCGCGCCCCACATGGCGCTGCAGCGCGATGGTGGCGGCACCCGTGGCGCCGCCCGTCATGAGCGCGGCCAGGCACAGCATGGGAAACGCCGGCCACACCAGCGCCCCGGCCGCCCCGACCACCGCCACGACCACGGCATAGCCGACCGGGCGCTTGAGGCCGTGGCGGTCGGCATAGCGTCCCGCCGGCAGCGCCAGGAACACCTGCGTGAGCGCGAACAGCGCGAGTAGGATGCCGACCGCCGCCGCGCTGTAGCCCTCGCGCAGGGCCAGCAGCGGCGCGGCCAGCCGCATGCCGGCCATGCAGGCGTGGATGCAGATCTGTCCAGCGATCAGGCGGGCCAGTGCGGTGTTCATGTCAAACGGCCTCCTCTTCGGTGGTGGGCGGCAGGCCGCCATCCGTGGCGCCCGCACCCGCCAGGGGCGCCGCCGCCCCCGGGGCCGGCAGGGCCTGCACTTCGCGCAGCTGGCGCTGGATGGCGCGCGTGCGCACGCCCACCTCGTCGAACCGCCGGGCCGCCGCGTCGATGGATTTGCGCGTGGCCTCGACCACGTCGCCGAACTTGGAGAACTCCGTCTTCACCGCGCCGAGCAGGCCCCACACCTCGGAGGAGCGCTTTTCGATCGCCAGCGTCTTGAAGCCCATCTGCAGGCTGCTGAGCATGGCCGCCAGGTTGGCGGGTCCGGTGATCATCACGCGGCAGTCGTTCTGCAGCGCCTCCACCAGCCCGGGCCGGCGAATCACCTCGGCGAACAGGCCCTCGGTGGGCAGGTACATCACGGCGAAGTCGGTGGTGTGCGGCGGCGACACGTACTTGGCGAAGATCTTGCGCGCCTCGGCCTTGATGGAGGTCTCGAAGGCGTTGCCCGCGGACAGCACCGCCGCCTTGTCGGCCAGGTCCTGCGCGTCCAGCAGGCGCTGGTACTGCTCCACCGGGTACTTGGAGTCGATGGGCAGCCACACGGGCTGCTCGTCGCCCCGGCCCGGCAGCCGGATGGCGAACTCCACGAGGTCGTCGCTGCCGGGCACGACCTTCACGTTGCGTGCGAACTGGTCCACGGTGAGCACGTTCTCGATGATGGCGCCCAGCTGCATCTCGCCCCAGGTGCCGCGCGTCTTCACGTTGGTCATCACGCGCTTCAAGTCGCCCACGCTGCCGGCCAGCGTCTGCATCTCGCCCAGGCCCTTGTGCACCTGCTCCAGCCGGTCGCTCACCAGCTTGAAGGATTCGCCCAGGCGCTGCTCCAGCGTGGCGTGCAGTTTCTCGTCCACGGTGCGGCGCATCTCCTCCAGCTTGGCGGCGTTGTCGGCTTGGATGGCGGACAGGCGCTCGTTGAGCACGCCGCGCAGGGCTTCGCCGGTTTGCGTGAGTTCGGCGCGGAAAGCGCCCAACGCCTGCACCAGTTCCTGCCGCGCCGCGACGGCATCGGTCTGGCCCAGCGCCAGGCGCTGCTCCAGCTTGCCTTCGAAGGCAGTGAAGGCCGCGAGCAGCTCCGCCCGGCCGCTGCGCGACTCGTGCACCGCCTGGGCCAAGCGCTCGTCCACGGCCTGGCGAACGCTCTCCAGCGTGCCCTGCATGGTCTGCGTGAAGCCGCGCAGCTGCTGGGCCATGCCCTCCAGCGCGCCATCGTTCTTGGCCACCGCCAGCTGCGTGGCCTGGGCCGTGGACTCCAGGCGCTGCAGGCGCATCAGCCATTCGGGGGGCAGTTCGGCGCGCGGGCTGCGCAGCAGCAGCAGCACCCCCAGCATCAGGACGACCAGCACCAGCAAACCCAGGACAGCGAACATTTCCAAAACCCGACACTCCTTTTGCTATTTATTTGATAGCTATACCGGCATGAAAAACGCCGGCATGCGGCCGATTCGGCTCAAAACCGCGGCACGGCCGCGCCGTGGCGGCCTCCGTCACACCGGCCGTTCGCCCGGCGTGTTGACGGGCGTCAGCGCGCCCCGGCCATCGAAGAACGCGATCAGGTTGTCCGCCGCCAGGTTGGCCATGGCCAGCCGCGTGGGCACGGTGGCGCTGGCGATGTGCGGGGTCAGCACCACGTTGGGCACGGCGAGCAGGTCCGGGTGCACCTGCGGCTCGCCCTCGAACACGTCCAGCCCGGCCGCTGCGATGCGCTTGTCGCGCAGCGCCGCCGCCAGCGCCGCGTCGTCCACGATGCCACCGCGCGCGATGTTGACCAGGGTGGCGGTCGGCTTCATCTGCGCCAGCTCGGCGGCGCCGATGGCGTGGTGCGACTCGGCCGTGTAGGGCAGCACCAGCACCAGGTGGTCGGCCGTGCGCAGCAGCTCCTCCTTGGAGACGTAGCGCGCGCCGCATTCGCCCTCCAGCGCGGGCGAGAGGCGGGAGCGGTTGTGGTAGATCACCCGCATGCCGAAGCCGTGCGCGCCGCGCCGGGCGATGCCCTGCCCGATGCGGCCCATGCCCAGGATGCCGAGCGTGCTGCCGTGCACGTCGGAGCCGGCGAACATGTCGTAGCTCCATTTCGTCCACTGGCCGGCCCGCAGATAGTGTTCGCTCTCGGCCATGCGGCGCGCGGTGGCCATGAGCAGCGCGAAGCCGAAGTCCGCCGTGGTTTCGGTCAGCACGTCGGGCGTGTTGGTGCCCTGCACGCCCGCCGCGGTGAGCGCGTTCACATCGAAGTTGTTGTAGCCCACCGCCATGTTGGCCACGATGCGCAGCCGCGGGCAGCGCGCCAGCAGCTCGGCGTCGATGCGCTGGCTGCCGGTGGTCAGGGCACCGTCCTTGTCCCGCAGGCGCTCGGCCAGCTCGGCCGGCGACCAGACCGCATCGGCGGGATTGGCTTCGACCTCGAAATGCTGCGAGAGCCGCTCGACCACCTCGGGAAAGATGGCGCGGGCGAACAGGATGCGGGGCTTGGACATGGAACGGGACCTTTCAGCGAAACCAGAGGAATGTCATGGCGACGAGCAGCGGCAGCAGGATGCCGCACGACCAGAGCATGTAGCCGAAGAAGCTGGGCATCTTCACGCCGCGCTCTTCGGCAATGGCCTTGACCATGAGGTTGGGCGCATTGCCGATGTAGGTGCCCGCGCCCATGAACACGGCGCCGGCCGAGATCGCGGCCAGCGTGGGGGCGAGCGTGGTCATGAGCACGGCCGGGTCGCCGCCGGCCGTGTTGAAGAACACGAGGTAGGTCGGCGCGTTATCCAGGAACGCGCTCAGCAGGCCGGTGGCCCAGAAATACATGGCCGGATCGGGGGTGCCGTCAGGCCGGGTCACCGCCCCCACGATGGCGCCGAACGGTCCCTGCGTGCCCGCCTTGAGCATCGCGATGACCGGGATGATGGTGAGAAAGATGCCCGCGAACAGCTTGGCCACTTCCTGCATGGGGGCCCAGCCGAACTGGTTGTCCGCGTGCACCTGGCGCGGCGTGAGCCACAGCGAGGCGCCCACCACCGCCAGCAGCCCCACGTCGCGCACCAGACCGGGCAGGCCCACGGGCGTGCCGGCAATGCTCCACGCCACCGGCGACTTCCAGAACCCGCTGAGCAGCACCAGGGCGATCACCGCGCCCAGCAGCCAGAAATTGACCTGGCCGTCGAAGCCGATCGACCGCGTGTCGGGCGTGGGGTCCGGCCGTGCCGCCTCGCCCGGCCGGCCATGGAACCAGCGGTCGATCGCGTAGAAGATCGCCAGCAGCGAACCCACGAGGAACAGCGTCTCCTGGTGGATGTGCCCGACCGTCCAGAAGAAATCCACGCCCTTCAAAAAGCCCAGGAACAGCGGCGGGTCCCCCAGTGGCGTGAGCGAGCCCCCGGCGTTGGAGACGATGAAGATGAAGAACACGACGATGTGCGCCACGTGCTTGCGGTGGTCGTTGGCGCGCACCAGCGGCCGGATCAGCAGCATCGATGCGCCCGTCGTGCCCATGAAGCTCGCCAGCACCGCGCCGATGGCCAGGATGGCCGTATTCAGCCCGGGGCCGCCATGCAGGTTGCCGCGGATGTGGATGCCCCCCGCCACGGTGAACAGCGCCGCCAGCAGGATCACGAACGGCAGGTACTCGGCCAGCAGCGCATGCACCAGGTTCACACCCGCCGCACCGGCCCCGAAGACCGCCGCGAACGGCAGCAGGAACGCCAGCGCCCACGCGGCGGCGATCTTGCCGAAGTGGTGGTGCCAGAACGCGGGCGCGAACAGCGGCACCAGCGCGATCGACAGCAACAGGCCTGCAAAGGGCACGCCCCACAGCACCGACAGCGCGCTACCGTCGATCTCGGCGGCCCGCGCCAGACCCGGCAGCAAGCCCGCGGCGATCAGCAACAAGCCACGCAGGCCGCGGGACATCGGCAACGAAAGGGGCACGGTGTCCCCAGCCTGCATGGTGGGGACAGGGGCGGGGATTGCCATCGGAGCACCCGGCGGCCGACCGGTGCACTGCATGCGGATCGATGCGTTCACTGCGGCGCCGGGATCTCGAACACCTGGCGCAGGTAGGCCAGGTACTTCTCGTCGTCGCACATGCCTTTGCCCGGGGTGTCGGACAGCTTGGCCACGGGCTGGCCGTTGCAGCGCGTCATCTTGATCACGACTTGCAGCGGCTCGCAGCCCAGGTCGTTGGTGAGGTTGGTGCCGATGCCGAAGGCCAGTTGGCAGCGCCCGCGGAACTGCTGGTACAGCTCGATGGTGCGCGGCACGGTGAGGGCGTCGCTGAAGATCAGCGTCTTGGTCAGCGGATCGACCCGGTTGCGGCGGTAGTGGTCGAGCAGGCGCTCGCCCCAGGCGAACGGGTCGCCGCTGTCGTGGCGCGCGCCATCGAAGAGCTTGCAGAAATACAGGTCGAAGTCGCGCAGGAAGGCGCTCATGCCGTACACGTCCGACAGCGCGATGCCCAGGTCGCCACGGTACTCCTTGGCCCACATTTCGAAGCCGAAGATCTGGCTGTCGCGCAGGCGCGGGCCCAGCGCCTGGCAGGCCTGCAGGTACTCGTGCGCCATGGTGCCCAGCGGCGTCACGCCGAGCTTCATGGCATACAGCACGTTGCTCGTGCCGGCGAACTGCCCCGGCCCCGAAGGCGCGCCCGTCGTGCGGCGCTCCCCCGTACCCAGGCGCGCGCACAGCACGCGCAGCACCTCTTCGTGCCAGGCGCGGCTGAAGCGGCGACGTGTGCCGTAGTCGGCGATCTTGAGGTCACCCAGGCCATCGGCCTGCAGCAGGGCGATCTTGGCGTCGAGCCGGCGGCGGCCTTCGGGAAAGTCGGGCACCTTCTGCGTGTTGCGAAAGTACACCTCGTTCACGATGGCCAGCACCGGCACCTCGAACAGGATGGTGTGCAGCCACGGCCCGGTGATGGTGATGTCGATCTCGCCCGAGGGCAGCGGGCTCACGGTGATGTACTTTTCGTTGAGCCGAAAGAGCCCGAGAAAGTCGACGAAGTCGCTCTTGATGAAGCGCATGGACCGCAGGTAGGCCAGCTCGGCATCCTGGAAATGCAGGCTGCACAGCGAGCGGATCTCCTCGCGGATCTCGTTGACGAAAGGCACCAGCTGAACGCCGGGGTTGCGGCAGCGAAAGCGGTACTCCACCTGCGCGCCGGGAAACTGGTGCAGCACCACCTGCATCATGGTGAACTTGTAGAGATCGGTGTCGAGCAGGCTGGTGATGATCATGGGTGGAAGCGGCCGCGGGCGGGCCGGCTGGACATCTGCAGTGAACGGCAGCAGCGCACCGTCGCATGGCATTGTGTCATCAAGGGCGCCCCATTGCCGGGCACCGCACTGGTCCGGATCTTGCACCGCACCGCTGCCGCCGCCCTGCACGCATCCCGCAGCGCACGCGCTCGTGTCCACCCGCTTCGCCGCCGATCGCATCTCACACATGTCGCACGGCGGAATGGGGCCGGTCCGAACGGGCCCGCGCAGCGCGTATGCTCGATGCGCCGCAGAGACGACGGCACTTCCTTCCTCAAGAACAAAGGTATTTTTCCAATGCGCCATTCCCGCCCGCCCATCACACCCTCCACCACGCGCCCTGTGTGGCGCTACACCGCCACGCTGACGGCCGCCCTGCTGGTCCTTGCCGGCTGCGGCGGTGGCGGGGGTGGCAGTGGCAGCGCTTCGGCCCCTGGACAGGACTCGGCCTGCGCGGTTGTCAGCGATGGCGGCTCGGTCACGGTCGGCTCCGGCCTGCCCGGCGATCCCGCAGCTCCGGAGCCCGCCTCCGGCTACAAGGTCGGCAAGACCGCGGTCTATGCCAAGCAGTACATGGTGAGCACGGCCAATCCGCTGGCCTCGCGCGCGGGCTGCGAAGTGCTGCGCCAGGGCGGCTCCGCGGTCGATGCGGCCGTGGCGGTGCAGATGGTGCTGGGCCTGGTCGAGCCGCAATCGTCGGGCCTGGGCGGCGGCGCGTTCATGCTGCACTACGATGCAGCGCAGAAAAAAGTGCAGGCCTATGACGGCCGTGAAACGGCCCCCGCGGCCGCGACGGAAAACTACCTGCGCTGGGTGAGCGACAGCGACCGCACCCTGCCCCAGCCCGGCGGCGCGCGCGCCAGCGGCCGCTCCATCGGCACGCCCGGCGCCGTGCGCATGCTGGAGATGGCCTACCAGGACCACGGCAAGCTCAAGTGGAGCGAGCTGTTCCAGCCCGCGGTCAAGCTGGCCTCGGACGGCTTCCAGATCAGCGGCCGCATGGCCAGCGCCATCGCCGGCGCCACCACCGGCCTCTCGCGCGATCCCGAGGCCGTCGCCTATTTCTTCAATGCCGACGGCACGCCCAAGGGCCTGGGCACGCTGATCAAGAACCCCGCCTACGCCACCACGCTGAACACCATCGCCAGCGGCGGCGCCGATGCGTTCTACACCGGCCCCGTGGCGCAAGGCATCGTGAACAAGATCAAGGTCACCAGCGGCGGCACGCCCACCGTGGCGATCACCCCCGGCCTGACCGAGATGAGCGACCTGGCCAACTACCGCGCCAAGCGCCGCGACCCGGTCTGCACGACCTACCGCGACTACTGGGTGTGCGGCATGTCGCCACCGTCCTCCGGCGGCATCGCCGTGGCGTCGGCGCTCGGCATCCTGGAGAACTTCAACCTCGCGAACTACAAGCCCACGGCCATCGACATCGAAGGCGGCAAGCCTTCGGTGATGGGCGTGCACCTGGTGAGCGAGGCCGAGCGCCTGGCCTATGCCGACCGCGACAAGTACATCGCCGACACCGACTTCGTGTCGCTGCCCGGCGGCTCGCCCGCAGCCATGTTGGACAAGACCTACCTGCGCAACCGCGCGGGCCTGATCAGCATGACCAAGAGCATGGGCACAGCCGTGGCCGGCGACCTGAGCAACAAGCCTGCCGGCGTGAGCCTGATCGACGAGAAGGGCACGACGCACTTCACCATCGTGGACAAGCAGGGCAATGCCGTGGTGATGACCACGACGGTGGAAGCCGGCATGGGTTCGTTCCACATGACGCAAGGCTTCTTGCTGAACAACCAGCTGACCGACTTCTCGGCCACGCCGACCGACAGCACCGGCGCCGTGGTGGCGAACCGTGTCGAAGCCGGCAAGCGTCCCCGCAGCTCGATGGCACCCACGCTGGTGTTCAAGAAGGCCGCGGACGGCCGCATGGGCGACTTCCTGATGGGCACGGGCTCGCCCGGTGGCGGCACCATCATCCAGTACGTGGTGAAGACGGTCGTCGGCGCGCTCGACTGGGGCCTGGATGCGCAGCAGGCCACCTCGCTGGTGGACTTCGGCGCCAGCAACAGCCCCACGACCTCGCTGGGCGGCGAACACCCGGCCATCAACAGCAGCAACGGCGGCAACAACGACCCGCTGATCACGGGCCTGCGCGCACTGGGCCACACGGTGTCCACCTCGGCCCAGTCGAGCGGCACGAGCACCATCATCCGCGTGCAGCGCAACGGCGAGAGCGTGCTGCAGGGCGGCGCCGATCCCCGCCGCGAAGGCGTGGTGCTGGGCGATACCTACAAGCCCTGACCGTGCATTGACGCGCCAGGCGGCCCGGCCGAAGGGCTGCCGCCTGCCGCGCCCCCCTCCAAAAAGCACCGGCCGCGTGAGCGTTCCGGTGCTTTTTTCATGGAAGGAGCCAGGTCAGGTGCCGACCGCGATGCGCAGGGGGGCGAGGGCGTCCAGCAGCGCCTGCGGCAAGGCGCGGGGCCGGCGGTCCTCGCGGCCGACATACACGTGCACGAAGTGCCCGCCCGCCGCCGACTCGGGCGCGCCCTCGGCGAACAGCCCGACTTCGTAGCGCACGCTGGAGCGGCCCACGTGCGCCACGCGGATGCCAGCCTCCACCGTCTGGGGAAAAGCGAGGGGCGCGAAATAATGGCACTGGGTTTCGACCACCAAGCCGATCGTCTCGCCCGCATGGATATCCAGGGCTCCACGCTCAATCAGATAGGCATTCACTGCCGTATCGAACCAGCTGTAATACACGACATTATTGACATGGCCATATGCGTCGTTATCCGCCCAGCGGGTGGTAATCGTGCGGAACACGGAATATGCGGAGCGCGGCTCCGGCAGGCGGCGGGGCGGCGTGGAAACGGTGGGGGCATTCATGGCGGCAAATTCTGCCAGTGGAGGCGCCCCCTTTGATGTGCCTCAGGTGACCGGCATTTTTGGTTATGCACTCTAATCATGTTGCAACGCAGCAAAATCGCTTGATTCCTGAACTCAACCGCCTAGAATCCGTCCCATGCTGCACTGCAACATGACTTCCAGGTCACGACAGCGCAGATGTCTCAACCATCCGTCCCTCGAGGACCTATCAATAGGAGATACACCATGTCGCTGACCCCGGAACAACTCATTGCATCCCACAAGGCCCACCTCGAAACCCTGTTCGGCCTGACCAACAAGGCATTCGAAGGGGTCGAAAAGCTGGTGGAACTGAACGTGACCGCTTCCCGCGCTGCCCTGGCCGAAGTCGCCACGCACACGCAAGCCGTGCTGAGCGCCAAGGATGCGCAAGAGCTGCTGTCCCTGCAAGCGAGCCTGTTCCAGCCCCTGGCAGAAAAGACCGCTGCCTACAACCGCCACCTGTACGACATCGCCTCGAGCACCAGCGCCGAATTCGGCCGCACGTTCGAAGCCCAGGCGTCCGAAGTGCAGCGCAACTTCAGCAACCTGGTGGACAGCGCCGCCAAGAATGCACCCGCCGGTTCCGAAACCAGCGTGGCCGTGTTCAAGAGCGCCGTCTCTGCCGCCAACAATGCCTTCGAATCCGTTCAAAAGGCCGTGAAGCAAGCCAGCGATGTCGCTGAAGCCAACTTCAACGCCGTGGCCAACACCGCTGCCAACGCCGCCGCCAAGTCGGCCGCCGCCGTGCAGCAGCGCAAGCGCTAAAACCCGTTGTCTCCTTGGATCTCTCGAAACCGGGTTTCAGGGATCCAATTCAAGCCCGGTCTTGCGACCGGGCTTTTTTTATGGGCGCACGGCACGTGGAATGGCAGCGGGCCGGGCGGGATCACCGCGAGAAGACCTCTGGTGCAGCAGGTCTTGTTTTAAGAATCATTCTCGTTCGGCCTATCATCGCCCGGTTTCCAACCTCCAGAGAAGAGCCCCTCTCCATGCAGAAGTCCATGAAAGCCGTTTTGGCGGCCTGCCTTTTGGCCGCCGCTGGCGCCGCCTCCGCCCAGGATCAGGTCGTCAACCTGTACTCCGCCCGCCACTACGCCACCGATGAAGCGCTGTACACCGGCTTCACCAAGGCCACCGGCATCAAGGTGAACCGCGTGGACGCCGACGACGCCGGCATCATGGCCCGCCTGAAGGCCGAAGGCACCGCCTCCCCGGCCGACGTGATCCTGCTGGTGGACGCCGCCCGCCTGTACCGCGGCGAGGTCGACGGCCTGTTCCTGCCCATCCGCTCCAAGGTGCTGGAAGACACCATCCCCTCCAACCTGCGCGCCAAGCCCGCGGCCGACGGCGGCATCGCCTGGTTCGGCCTGTCCACCCGCGCCCGCGTGATCGTCTACAACAAGGACAAGGTCAGCAAGGAAGACGTGGACACCTATGAAGAGCTGGGCGACCCGAAGAACAAGGGCAAGATCTGCATCCGCTCCGGCTCGCACCCCTACAACCTGAGCCTGTTCGGCGCCGTGACCGAGCACATGGGCGAGCAGAAGGCCGAGGCCTGGCTCAAGGGCGTGGCCGGCAACCTGGCGCGTCCTCCGAAGGGCGGCGACACCGACCAGATCAAGGCCGTGGCGTCGGGCGAGTGCGACATCGCCGTGACCAACAGTTACTACCTCGCCCGCATCATGCGTTCGGAAAAGCCCGAGGACAAAGCCATCGCCAGCAAGGTGTCGGTGGTGTTCCCCAACCAGCAGTCGTGGGGCACGCACATGAACATCGCCGGTGGCGCCGTGGCGCGCAACACCAAGAACCAGGCCAACGCGGTCAAGTTCCTGGAATACCTGGCCAGCCCCGAAGCGCAGAACTACTTCGCCAACGGCAACAACGAGTGGCCCGCCGCCAAGGGCGTGGACCCGCGCAATCCGGCCCTGAAAGCCATGACGGACGGCAAGCCCTTCAAGAGCGAGACCATCCCGATCAGCGCGGTGGGCGAGCACATGACCAAAGTGCAGCAGATGCTGGACCGCGTGAACTTCCAGTAAGCCACGCACCTTCCTTTCCTTGCACCAAAAGCCCGGCATGCCGGGCTTTTTCACGCCCGCTGCTTCGGCCATAATTGACGTTTACGTTAACGTCATATCGAGGAGACATCCCCCATGGAAATCCAAGGCAAGGTATTCATCGTCACCGGCGGCGCGTCGGGGTTGGGCGAAGGCACGGCACGCCGGCTGGCCGCGCAGGGCGGCAAGATCGTCATCGCCGACCTGCAGGCGGACCGGGGCGAAGCGGTCGCTCGCGACATCGGTGGCGCCTTCGTGAAGTGCGACGTGAGCCAGGAAGCCGATGGACAGGCCGTGGTGGCGAAGGCCGTCTCCCTGGGCAAGCTGATGGGCCTGGTCAACTGCGCGGGAATCGCCCCGGCCGAGAAGACCGTGGGCAAGAACGGCGCACACGCCCTGCCCCTGTTCGCCAAGGCGGTCACCGTGAACCTGATCGGCAGCTTCAACATGATCCGCCTGGCTGCCGAGGCCATGGCCAGGAACGAGGCGGAGGCCACCGGCGAGCGCGGCGTGCTCATCTCCACGGCCAGCGTGGCGGCCTACGACGGGCAGATAGGCCAGGCGGCCTATGCCGCATCGAAGGGCGGCATCGTGGGCATGACGCTGCCGATCGCGCGCGACCTGGCGCGCAACGGCATCCGCAACATGACCATCGCCCCCGGCATCTTCGGCACGCCCATGCTGTTCGGCATGCCACAGGAAGTGCAGGACGCGCTGGCCGCGGGCGTGCCCTTCCCGAGCCGCCTGGGCACGCCCGAAGACTATGCGCGCCTGGTGCAGCACATCTTCGAGAACGACATGCTCAACGGCGAGGTGATCCGCCTGGACGGCGCGATCCGCCTGGCGCCACGCTGAGTGCGATTGCTATTTAATCGATAGCAGAATGCCCTAGTGGAATCTGTGCTGGCGGCCTTTTTCATCCAAAGCGCCTCTGCCGCCAGCGCCGCCCTTGCCTGCCGACCCACCCGTGCCGGCAGGCCCGTGGCGGCTCATCCCCGCAGCTGCTCGCGCAGCCGCTGGCCGATGTCCGGCCGGGCCAGGAACGGATCGGGCGGGTTCTCCATCCGCACGATGTTCTCCATGCGGCTTTGCACGTTGCCCAGCGCCTGCGGGTGGCTGAAGATGTAGAACTGCCCGGCACCCACCGCGTCGAACACCCGCTGGGCCACCTCGGCCGCCGTCACCTTGCCGCTGCTGACGGCCTTGTCGGTCATGGCCTGGCCGATCAGCTGGCTCCTGGTGGGCTGCGCCGCGGTCGCCACGTCCGGGCGGTTGCGTTCGCTGCGGGTGATGCCCGTGGGCACGAAGTAAGGGCACAGCACGCTGGCGCCGATCTGGTCGGTGACGAGGGCCAGGTCCTGGTACAGCGTTTCGGACAGGCTCACCACCGCGTGCTTGCTCACGTTGTAGATGCCCATGTTGGGCGCGTTGAGCAGGCCGGCCATGCTGGCCGTGTTGACGATGTGGCCGCGCCACTGCGGGTCCTGCGCCGCGGCGGCCAGCATCATGGGCGTGAACAGGCGCACGCCGTGCACCACGCCCATCAGGTTCACGCCCATCACCCAGTCCCAGTCCTGCACGCTGCTTTCCCAGATCAGCCCGCCCGCGCCCACGCCTGCGTTGTTGAACACGAGGTGCGGCGCGCCGAAGCGCTGCTGCACGTCGGCGGCCAACTGCGCCATCTGCGCGGCGTCGGCCACGTCCACACGCCGGGCCAGCACGGCGGCTCCCGCGGCCTGCAGCTCGGCCGCGGCGGCATCGAGCGCGTCCTGCTGCACGTCCACCAGCACGAGGTTCATGCCCCGCTGGGCGCCGATGCGCGCGCATTCGAGGCCGAAGCCCGATCCCGCGCCGGTCAGTACCGCCGTCTTGCCCTGGAACGATTCGATCATGCCGATGTCTCCGTTTTCTTGAGTACGTAGCCGATGCGGGGGAAATGCACGTGCAGCGCCCCCGCCCGCGTGTCGGTGCGGGCCAGCGTGTAGCGCGTGCGCGTGGCCGCCACGAGCGTGCCCTCGGTCGGCTCGGTGCCGAAGGTATCGGCGGCGATGGTGACGGCGCTGCCGAGGGGAATGCCGTGCTCGTCCTGGAACGGCTCGGCCGGCAGCGGCAAGGGTTCGGCCGCGGCGGCCACGGCGATCGCGTCCTGCGCGTTGAATTTCTCCATGCGGCCGTGGCCCAGGGCGGCGATGCGGTCCATCCACTCGGTGACCGCCGGCGTGGCGGCGAAGATCTCGGCCATCACCGGCACGCAGGTGCGCGTGAACCACAGCGGGTGGTAGGCGGCGAAGTCGGCCACGCACGGCTCGGCGCCAAACAGGAACTCGTGCTCCTCGGCCATGTGTGCGATGCGGCGCAGGTACGAGCGGTAGGCCGCCGTGGCATCGTGCGGGCGCAGGCGGTTCATGCCGGCGCTCATGGCCTTGCGGTCCTCGCCGAAGGCCTGGGCGGCCGCGGGCGGCAGGTTGGCGAACAGCACGGCCGCGCCGCGCGGCTGCAGGTTGTAGGCCATGGCGGCCCAGAACAGCGTGGTGTCGGCCCATTGCGCGAACACCCGCGAGACGCCCTTGAGGTGCGGCGGGTACAGCACCGGCTCGGGCTGGGCGTGCTCCAGCACGTCGCAGATCAGCGCGGTGTCGCAGTAGATGTCGGCCCCCACCTGCAGGAAGGGCGTGCGGCGGTAGCCGCCCGTGAGCGCCAGCACGTCGGGCTTGGGCGCGACGCTGGGCACGATGACCGACTTCCAGGCCAGTTGCTTGAAGCCCAGCACCGCGCGGATCTTTTCGGAGAACGGCGACGAGGGGTAGTGGTGAAGGATCAGCGCGGACATGAACGATCTCCTGGCCAGTGGTGGCTGCTGCGTGCGGGCCGCCGGGCCGTCAGGCGGGGCTCCACAGCATTTCGATGTGGGGGATGTTGTCTTCGAGGTACTCCGCCGAGACGGCCACGAAGCCCATCTCGCCGTAGAAGCGCTGCAGATGCGCCTGCGCGCTGATGCGCACCGCACGGTCCGGCCAGGTGGCCTGCGCGCGCGCCAGGCCCTCGCGCACCAGGGCCCAGCCCATGCCGGTGCCCCGCGCCTCGGGCGCGACCACCACGCGGCCGATGGAGGGCTCCACGTAGTTCACGCCCGGATCGGTCAGCCGCAAGTAGGCCTGCAGATCGCCCGCGCCGCCGCGGCCCAGCAGGTGCCAGGCGGTCTTGTCGGCCTCGTCGGGGTCTTGGTAGGGGCCCTGCTCCAGGATGAACACGCGGCAGCGCAGCGCCAGCGCATCGTGCAGCGCGTGCACGCCCATGTCGTCGAAGCGGGCCCAGGTCCAGTGCAGCGCCATCGTCAGACGAGCTTGACGAGCTGCTTGCCGAAGTTCTTGCCCTTGAGCAGGCCCAGGAAGGCCTCGGGCGCCGCGGCCAGGCCCTCGGCGATGGTCTCGCGCGGGCGCAGTTTGCCGGAGCCGACCAGCGTGCCCAGTTCCTTGAGCGCCTCGGGCCAGATCTCCATGTGCTCGCTCACGATGAAGCCTTCGATCTTCATGCGGTTCACCAGGATCAGCGCGGGGTTCTGCAGCGGCAGCGGCTGGCCGTCGTAGCCGGCGATCATGCCGCACACGGCCACGCGGGCGAAGGCGTTGGCGCGCAGCAGCACGGCGTCGAGGATGTAGCCGCCCACGTTCTCGAAGTGGCCGTCGATACCATTCGGGCAGGCTTCTTTCAGGGCCTTGGACATGGCCTTGAGGTCGCCGTGCTCGCGGTGGTCGATGCAGGCATCGAAGCCCAGTTCCTCGGTCGCGTACTTGCACTTTTCGGGGCCGCCGGCAATGCCGACCACGCGGCAGCCGCGGGCCTTGGCCAGCGCGGCGAAGGCACTGCCCACCGCGCCGGTGGCCGCGCTCACCACCACCGTTTCACCGGCCTTGGGCGCGATGATCTTCACCAGGCCGTACCAGGCGGTCACGCCCGGCATGCCCACGGCGCCCAGGTAGTGCGACAACGGCACGTGGGTGGTATCGACCTTGCGTAGCATGCCGGGGGCGTTGCCGTCGACCACGCTGTACTGCTGCCAGCCGCCCATGCCGACGACCTTGTCGCCCACGGCGAACTTCGGGTGGCGGCTTTCCGCCACCTCGCCCACCGTGCCGCCGATCATCACCTCGCCCAGCGGCTGGCTGGCCGCGTAGCTCTTGCTGTCGTTCATGCGGCCACGCATGTACGGGTCCAGGCTGAGGTAGTGGTGGCGCACCAGCACCTCGCCGTCCTTCAGGGCCGGCGTGTCGGTGGTCACCCGCTTGAAGTTGCTGGTGGCGGCTTCGCCCTGGGGGCGGTTGTCGAGCAGGATCTGTTCGTTGCTGGGCATGTTGGACTCCTTGGGTTGACTATTGTTTTGATAGCGGCATGCCGGCGTTTTCATTGCGCTGGCAGGCGATAGGGCTCCGAACCCTGCCGGGCTCGGTTGGGTGGGTCAATCGGTGGGCAGTGCGCCCTCTGTCGCGCCCGCGCCTTCGGACGCACCGGGCTGGGCGGGCTTGCGCCGCACGTACTTGAAGGTGCCGGTGGCATGGCAGCACACGCGGCCTTCCGCATCGGTGACCGTGCCTTCGGTGAAGGCCATGGACACGGTGCGGTGGATGAGCCGCCCCCGCGCCACCAGCGGGCCGCGCGCGGGCTGCATGAAGCTGGTCTTCATCTCGATGGTGACGACCCCGAAGTCGGGCGTGTCGCTGCGCGCCGCCGTGGCCATGGCCACGTCCAGCAGCGTCATGGAGGCACCGCCGTGCGTGACGTCGAACGAGTTCATGTGCTCCGGCCGCGCTTCATAGTGCAGCTCGGACGCGCCGCCCTTCATGTGGTGCAGCGTGAAGCCCAGCTCATCGACAAAAGGAATTTCGACACCAAAACTCAGCACAGGGCACTCCAGGAATTGAGGGAAGCGACGAGCATAGCCACCGCGTGGCCCGCCGCAGGCAAAGTCATCCAGACGCGGAAGCTCAGCCTCCGGTGACGATGCTTACGCCGCCGTCCACGGCCAGCCACTGGCCGGTGATGTGCTTGCCGGCATCGCTGGCGTACAGCACGCACAGGCCCTTCAGGTCTTCGTCGTCGCCCAGCCGTCCGAGCGGTGCATGGTTGGCGAGCTTTTCCTCGCCCATGGCCTTCAGGGTGCCCACCGTCATCCGGCTCGGGAAGAAGCCGGGGCAGATGGCGTTCACGCGAAGGTTGTACTTGCCCCACTCGGCGGCCAGCGCACGGGTGAAGTTGATCACGGCGCCCTTGGAGGTGTTGTAAGCGATGGTGTTCATGCCGCTGGGGTTGCCGCCCAGGCCGGCGATAGAGGCCACGTTGATGATGCTGCCGCTGCGCCGCCCGATCATGCTGCGCTTGGCGATCTGCTGGCTCAGGATGAAGTAGCCGCGCACGTTCAGGTTCATCACCTTGTCCCAGGCCTCCACCGGGTGGTCCTCGGCCGGGGCGCCCCAGGCGGCGCCGGCGTTGTTGACGAGGATGTCCACATCGCCCACGCGCTGCAGCGTCTCGTCGGCCAGGCGGCGGATGTCGGTTTCCTGCGCGCAGTCGGCGGCGATCCAGCGCGTGTCGATGCCGGCCTGCTGAAAGGTGGCCGTGGCCTCCTCCAGGTCGGACGCCTTGCGCGAGCTGAGCACGATGCGCGCGCCGGCCTCGCCCAGCGCCTGCGCCAGCTGCAACCCCAGCCCGCGCGAGCCGCCGGTGACCAGCGCGGTCTTGCCGGAGAGGTCGAACAGTTGTTGGATGGTGCGGGTCATGTCGGGGTCTCCTCGTTGGTGGTGATGGGGGGCCGGCGCGGCCTGCCTGAACGTTGCCCGATCCGCGCGGCGCCGGTGCATTGTGCTGCGGACCGGGCCCCGGCGGTGTCCCGGGAGCGATGGCCGGACGCGGTCAGAACGCGTCTTCCGGCAGGCTGGCGCAGGTGTCGTCGCGCGTGCGCACCACGTTCAGCCAGGCACCGATCTTGGGCAGCTCGTAATGAAAGAAGTAGCGCGCCGCGCCCAGGCGGCCCACGCTCGCGGGCGCGGCCTGCGCGGCATCGGCGCGCAGCGTGGCGAGGGCCACGTCCAGCCACACCCAGGCCAGCACCGTGTGGCCGAAGGCCTGCATGTAGGGCACGGCGTTGGCGAGCGCCTCGGTGGGCTCGCCTGTCGCCCAGGCGGCCTTGGTGGCCGCGCCCACCTGCTGCAGCGCCTGGGCCAGCGCATTGGCGTGCGCCGCCAGCGCGGGCTGCTGGATGGCCTGCTCCACGGTGGCGTTGATGCGCGCGGCCAGCAGCTGCAGGCCCCGGCCGTTTTCCATCAGCACCTTGCGGCCCAGCAGGTCCAGCGCCTGGATGCCGTGCGTGCCCTCGTGGATCATGTTCAGCCGGTTGTCGCGCCAGTACTGCTCCACGGGAAAGTCGCGCGTGTAGCCGTAGCCGCCGTGGATCTGGATGGCGAGCGAATTGGCCTCCAGGCACCACTCGCTGGGCCAGCTCTTGGCAATCGGTGTCAGCACCTCCAGCAGCAGCCGCGCCTCGTCGGCGTCGGGCGAGGTGCCGGTGTGCTGTTCGTCCACCAGGCGCGCGCAGTACAGGTTGAGCGCCAGCGCGCCCTCGCCGTAGCTCTTTTGCGCCAGCAGCATGCGCTTGATGTCGGCATGCTCGATCAGGCGCACCTGGGGGGCGCTCGCGTCCTTGCCGGCCTTGCCCAGCAGACGGCCCTGCGGCCGGTTCTTCGCGTAGTCCAGGCTGGCGTGGTAGCCGGCCAGGCCCAGCATGGTCGCGGCCATGCCGATGGCGATGCGCGCCTCGTTCATCATGTGGAACATGCACCTCAAACCCTCGCCCGGCTGCCCCACCAGGTAGCCGATGGCGCCCGCGCGCCCCTCGACGGGGTAGCGCCCCTCGCCGAAGTTGAGCAGCGTGTTCGTCGTGCCGCGCCAGCCCAGCTTGTGGTTGAGCCCCGCCAGCGCCACGTCGTTGCGCACGCCCGTGAGCTGGCCCTGCGCATCGACGAGCCGCTTGGGCACGATGAACAGCGAGATGCCCCGCGTGCCCGGCACCAGCTTGCCATACGGCCCGGGGATCTTGGCCAGCACCAGGTGCACGATGTTCTCGGTCAGCTCGTGGTCGCCGGAGGAGATCCACATCTTGTTGCCGGTGAGGCGGTAGCGCGGGCCCAGCGGGTCCTGCTGCCAGGCATCGCCGCCGCCGCCGCCGCCATCGCCGTCCGCGTCCGGCACGGCGCGCGTGGCCACGTCCGAGAGGGACGAGCCCGCCTGCGGCTCCGACAGGCACATGGTGCCGGCCCAGCGGCCGTTGAATTCGTTGTGCGCGAACACCTGCTGCTGCGCCGGCGTGCCGTGCGCCATCAGCAGGTTGGCGTTGCCCGAGGTGAGCAGGTTGGAGCCGATGCTGACCGACGCCGCGGCGAAGAAGCTGTTGGCCGCCGCCTCCACCGTGTAGGGCAGCTGCATGCCACCCAGCTCGTAGTCCTGCGCGGCGCCCAGCAGGCCCGACTCGGAATAGGCGCGGCGCGCCTCGTGCGTGGCCTGCGGCAGGATCACCTTCTCGCCGTCGAAACGCGGCTCCTCGGTGTCCACCAGGCGGTTGAACGGCGCGTATTTTTCGCGGGCGATGCGCTCGCAGGTGTCCAGTACCGCATCGAAGGTTTCGCGCGAATGGTCGGCAAAGCGCTCGCGCGCCTGCAGCGCGGGAGCGTCCAGCCAGTCGTAGAGCAAGAAATCAACCGTGGTGCGCAGGCTCATGATGGGGCATCGAATAAGGCTTCACCGCAATGAATGCGGCGGCATACAGCTACAAAAACAATAGCAAACAACCACCACCGGCGTTCAGCCGGCCGGGGCCGGCGGCGAAGGCGCGGCATGCGTCGGCAGGGCCACGATGGTGCCCTGGGCGATGGCGCAGAGCTTTTCCACCCCGCCCTGCACCGCGAACACGTCGCAGCGGCAGACCGCCTGCGACGCCCCCGCGTGCACGGCCTGGGCGCGCGCCACCAGGCGCTCGCCCACGGCGGGCCGCACGTAGTTGATCTTGAACTCCGAGGTGACCACCGGCACCCGCAGCGCCGATCCGCCCGCGTAGGTGAGCGCGTTGTCGGCCAGGTAGCTCACCGCCCCGCCGTGCACGAAGCCGTGCTGCTGGCGGATCTGCTCGGTGATAGGCAGGTGCAGCTCGCACCCGCCCGGGGCGAACGCGTGCAGTTCGGCGCCCAGCAGCACGCTGAAGGGCTGCGCCGCCAGCACCTCGCGGCCCATGGCCAGGAAGGCCTCGGGCGGCACGGTGACGGGTGGCGCGGCCATGGGCGTGCCCCGTGCGGTTACAGCACTTCGAAGATGCCGGCCGCACCCATGCCGCCGCCGATGCACATGGTCACTGCCACGCGCTTGGCGCCGCGGCGCTTGCCTTCGATGAGCGCATGGCCCGTGAGGCGCTGGCCGCTCACGCCGTAGGGGTGGCCCAGGGCGATCGCGCCGCCGTTCACGTTCAGGCGATCGGCGGGAATGCCCAGCTTGTCGCGGCAATACAGCACCTGCACGGCGAAGGCCTCGTTCAGCTCCCACAGGTCGATGTCGTTCACCGTGAGGCCCAGCTTCTTGAGCACCTTGGGCACGGCGAACACGGGTCCGATGCCCATCTCGTCGGGCTCGCAGCCCGCCACCGCGAAGCCCAGGAAGCGGCCAAGGGGCTTCAGGCCCTTGCGGCTGGCGTAGTCCTCGCTCACCAGCACGCAGGCGCCGGCACCATCGGAGAACTGGCTGGCATTGCCGGCCGAGATCACGCCGCCGGGCATGGCCGGGCGAATGCCGCTGATGCCTTCCTTGGTGGTGCCTTCGCGCGTGCCTTCGTCCTTGCTGACGGTGACTTGCTGGGTGATGAGGCCGCGCACCTTGTCGGCCACGCCGGCCGTCACGGTGATGGGGGCGATCTCGTCATCGAACTTGCCAGCCGCCTGCGCGGCGCAGGCCCGCTGCTGGCTGGCGGCGCCGTACTCGTCCATGGCGTCGCGGCCGATGCCGTAGCGCTTGGCGACCTGCTCGGCAGTCTCCAGCATGCTCCAGTAGATCTCGGGCTTGGCCTTGGCCAGCGCCAGGTCGCGCAGCATGTGCAGGTTCATCTCCTGCTGCACGCAGGAGATGCTCTCCACGCCGCCGGCCACGTACACGTCGGCCTCGCCGGCGATGATGCGCTGCGCCGCCAGGGCGATGGTCTGCAGGCCGGAGGAGCAAAAGCGGTTCACCGTCACGCCGGACACGCTGACCGGCAGGCCGGCGCGCAGCGCGATCTGGCGTGCGATGTTGGCGCCCGTGGCGCCCTCGGGGTTGGCGCAACCCATGATGACGTCTTCCACTTCCGCGCCGTCGATGCCGGCGCGCGCGATGGCGTGCTGCACGGCATGGCCGCCCAGCGTGGCGCCGTGGGTCATGTTGAACGAGCCCTTCCAGCTCTTGGCGAGCGGCGTGCGGGCGGTGGAAACGATCACTGCGGAGGTCATGTGCAATTCCTTGGGATTCGGGGGGACACGTGCGGTGCGGTCGGTCGGGTCAGGAGAAGGCCTTGCCTTGCGCGGCGAGCCGGGCCAGCAGCGGCGCGGGCTCCCAGAACTTCGCATCGTCCAGCGGGTTCTGCGCGAAGCGCTTCATGGCCTGCACCACGTTGAACAGGCCGACCTCGTTGGCGTAGTGCATGGGGCCGCCGCGGTGGATCGGAAAGCCGTAGCCGGTGAGGTACACCATGTCGATGTCGCCCGACTTGCCGGCGATGCCGTCCTCCAGGATGTCCGCGCCTTCGTTCACCAGCGAGAACACCAGGCGCTGCACGATCTCTTCGTCCGAGATCTTGCGCGGCGTGATGCCCAGGGCCTTGCGGTGGTCTTCGATCATGCGGTTGACCACCTCGCTCGGGATCGCATCGCGCTTGCCGGCCTGGTAGTCGTACCAGCCCGCGCCGGTCTTCTGGCCATAGCGGCCCATCTCGCACAGCAGATCGGCCGTCTTGCTGTACTTCATGTCCGGCTTCTCTTGGTAGCGGCGCTTGCGGATCGCCCAGCCGATGTCGTTGCCGGCCAGGTCGCCCATGCGGAACGGGCCCATGGCGAAGCCGAACTTCTCCACCGCCTTGTCCACCTGCTGCGGCGTGGCGCCTTCCTCGATCAGAAAGCCGGCCTGGCGGCTGTACTGCTCGATCATGCGGTTGCCGATGAAGCCGTCGCACACGCCCGAGACCACGGCGGTCTTCTTGATCTTCTTGGCCAGGGCCATCACCGTGGCCAGCACGTCCTTGGCCGTGGCCTGGCCGCGCACCACTTCCAGCAGCTTCATCACGTTGGCAGGGCTGAAGAAATGCATGCCCACCACGTCCTGCGGGCGCTTCGTGAAGCCGGCGATCTTGTCCACGTCCAGCGTGGAGGTGTTGGACGCCAGGATCGCACCAGGCTTGGCCACGGCATCGAGCTGCTTGAACACGGTCTCCTTCACGCCCAGCTCTTCGAACACCGCTTCGATGATGAGGTCGGCGTCCTTGAGGTCGGCGTAGTCCAGCGTGGTGGCGAGCAGCCCCATGCGCTGCTGGTACTTGTCTTCCTTGAGCTTGCCCTTCTTGACCTGCGACTCGTAGTTCTTCTTGATCGTGGCGATGCCGCGGTCCAGCGCCTCCTGCTTGGTCTCCAGAATCGTCACGGGAATGCCGGCGTTCAGGAAGTTCATGGCGATGCCGCCGCCCATGGTGCCGGCCCCGATCACGCCGACCTTCTGGATGTCGCGCTTCGGGGTGCTGGAGGGCACGTCGGCGATCTTGCTCGCGGCACGCTCGGCCATGAACAGGTGGCGCAGCGCGCGGGATTCGGGCGTCCACATCAGGTTGATGAACAACTCGCGCTCGTAGGCGATGCCGTCGGCGAACTTGCGCTTGGTGGCCGCCTCAACGGCGTCCACGCATTTTTCGGGCGCCGGGAAGTTCTTGGCCATGCCCTTGACCATGTTGCGCGCGAACTGGAAGTACGCATCGCCCTCGGGGTGCTTGCACGGCAGGTTGCGCACCAGCGGCAGGGGGCGCACGTCGGCCACGCTCTTAGCAAAGGCCAGTGCCTCGGCAGCCAGCGCCTCGGGCGAGGCCACCAGCTTGTCGAACAGCTTCTGGCCGGGGATGGAGCCGATCAGCTCGCTCTTGACCGTCTCGCCGCTCACGATCATGTTGAGCGCGGCCTCCACGCCCAGCACGCGCGGCAGGCGCTGCGTGCCGCCGGCGCCGGGCAGCAGGCCCAGCTTGACCTCGGGCAGCGCCACGCTGCAGCCCGGCGCGGCGATGCGGTAGTGGCAGCCCAGCGCCAGCTCCAGCCCGCCGCCCATGCACACCGAATGGATGGCCGCCACCACGGGCTTGGCCGAGTTCTCCACCGCCAGGATCACCGATTGCAGGTTGGGCTCCTGCAGCGCCTTGTCGGTGCCGAACTCCTTGATGTCGGCCCCGCCGGAGAACGCCCCACCGGCGCCGGTGATGACGATGGCGCGGACGGCCGCGTCGGCATTGGCGCGCGCCAGTCCGTCGGCCACGCCCTGGCGGGTGGCATGGCCCAGGCCATTGACGGGGGGGTTGTCGAGCGTGATCACGGCCACATCGCCGTGGACTTGGTACTCAGCGGTCATGCGCTTGTTCCTCGGGTTTGAAAAGACAACGCTGCGGGCCTTGGCGGCTCTTTAGCGAACGATCGTGCTTTTCCATTCTAGGGGCCTTGCACGGCGGCCCGGTATCCACCGGTGTCCGCTCTGGGACACCCGCCGGATAGAGGCTCGCACGCAAACGTCATATGCACGTCGGTTTTCCTTCGTTTCACCGTGCGGGGCGCGCCGGTAGCCTCGGCCGTTTTCCCGCACGCAGAGGATCCCCCATGAGCGAATGGACACAGCACCTTCCCACCGCGGCGCGCATCGCCACGCAGCACACCGTGCCGGCCGCCCCGGCCGCGCGCGGCGCAGCGGCCTCCAAGGCCCCGCCCGTGCAAGCCGCTGCGCGCCGGGCACCACGCCCCTGGAGCCCGCGCAGCCTGGCCCTGATTTCATGGCTGGCGCCGCTCGCCCTGGTGCTGGTGTGGGAGCTGTTCGCCCGCGCCGGCGCCCTGTCTCCCCAGGTGCTGCCCGCGCCCAGCCGCGTGGCGCAGACCGCATGGCAACTGGTGCTGCAGGGCCAGCTCATCAGCGACCTGGGCGTGAGCCTGCTGCGCGCGGCCACGGGCTTCGCCATCGGCGGCACCATCGGCTTCACGCTGGGCACGCTGGTGGGGTTCTCTCGGCTGGCCGAGGCCCTGCTGGACCGCAGCGTGCAGATGGTGCGCGCGGTGCCGTTCCTGGCCATGCTGCCGCTGGTCATCGTGTGGTTCGGCGTGGACGAGGCGGGCAAGATCTTTTTGGTGTCGCTGGGCGTGATGTTCCCCATCTACATCAACACCGTGCTGGGCATCCGGCAGGTGGACCCCAAGCTGGTGGAGGTGGGCCGGGTCAACGGCCTGTCCACCGCCGCGCTGATCCGTCGCATCGTGCTGCCGGGCGCCCTGCCCTCCATCCTGGCGGGCGTGCGCTACGCGCTGGCCGTCGCCTGGCTGGCGCTGGTGATCGCCGAGACCATCGCGACCGAGGCCGGCATCGGCTTTCTGGCCATGGACGCGCGCGAGTTTTTGCGCACCGACGTGATCGTGCTCACCATCGTGGTCTATGCCGCCATCGGCGTGGCTTCGGACGCGGTGGCGCGGGCGCTGGAGCGGCGGCTGCTGTCGTGGCACCCCAACTACGCGGCGCGGGGTGGCCGATGAGCGCGCCGCACGCCACCGCCGTATCCGTGCACGGCCTGCGCCGCCTCTACGGCGAGCGCACGGTGATCGACGGGCTCGATCTGGCCATCGCACGCGGCGAGTTCGTCGCCCTCCTGGGCGAGAGCGGCTGCGGCAAGACCACGCTGCTGCGCGCCCTGGCGGGCCTGGACACCATCGACGGCGGCCGCATCGACGGCCCGCCGCAACCGGCCGTGGTGTTCCAGGAACACCGCCTGCTGCCCTGGGAGCCGCTGTGGCGCAACGTGGCGCTGGGCCTGGAGGGCGACACCGCGCAAGCCCTGGCCCAGCAGGCCCTGGCCGAAGTGGGCCTGGGCGACCGGCTCCACGACTGGCCGCGCAACCTCTCGGGCGGCCAGGCCCAGCGCGTGGCCCTGGCCCGTGCCCTGGTGCGCGAGCCGCGCCTGCTGCTGCTGGACGAACCCTTCGCCGCGCTCGATGCCCTGACCCGCATCCGCATGCACGCCCTGGTCAAGGCCCTGGTGCGCCGCCACCAGCCCGGCGTGCTGCTCGTGACGCACGACGTGGACGAGGCCATCGCCCTGGCCGACCGCGTGCTGGTGATGCGCGAAGGCGCCATCGCCGGCGGATACGCCGTACCGCCCGAGGCGCAGACCCTGCGCACCCACCCCGACGCCGTGGCGCTACGCGAGGCCCTGCTGGCCGAACTGGGCGTGGCCGCCGAGGCCTGAGGCCCTCGCACCGCTCCCCGCCTTCCGAATCGTTCCCGAATGACTTCTTCTTTCTCCCGCACCATGACCTCCGCCCTTTCGACCGACACTTTCGCCGCCCCCCACGCCCCATCGTCCTCCCGCCGCAGCTTCCTGCAGGCCGGCCTGCTGGCCGGCGGCCTGGCCGCGCTGCAGGCACCGGCCTTCGCCGCCAACCCGGCGGCGCGCAACACCGACACCGTGCGCCTGGCCTGGGGCCGCGGCGGCCTGCCCGGCCTGGCCAAGACGCGGGGCGCGTTCGAAAAGCGCCTGGCCCAGGACGGCATCAAGGTGCAATGGGTGGGCCCGTTTCCCAACCACGCGCCGTCGCTGCAGGCCGTGACGGGCGGCAGCAGCGACTTCGGTTTCGGCGGCAGCACCACGCCCGCGCTGGCGGCCATGATCGCGGGCTCGCCGCTGGTGTTCACGCAGTTCGCCATCGTGGAGCCGCGCAGCACCGCCATCATCGCCAAGGACGGCTCGGGCATCGACAAGGTGCAGGACCTCGTGGGCAAGTCGGTGGCGGTCAACCGCTCGGGCCTGGGCGAATTCCTGCTCGTGGCCGCCCTGGAAAAGCACGGCATCGACCGCAACCAGGTCAAGTTCGTGTACCTGAACCCGCCCGACGCCGGCCCCGCCTTCGCGCAGGGCAAGATCGACGCCTGGTCGATGTGGAGCCCGGGCGTGGACATCGCCCGCACCGAGTACAAGGCGCACGACGTGTTCTTTGAGGGGCGCGACCTCGATTTCCTGATCGACTTCAACTCCTACGTCACCCACCGGAAATTCGCCGAAGAGAACACCGCCATCGTGCACGCCGTCAACGCGGCCTACGCCGCCGAAGCCCAATGGGCCACGCAGAACGCGGCCGAGGCCGAGGCGCTCTACCAGCAGGACGCCAACTACAGCGACGCCGTGCGTGCCTCGCTGCTGCAGCTCAAGCGCCGCTGGGAGGTGCACGGCGTGAACGACGCGGCCTTCATCCAGAAATTCCAGAACGCCGCCGACTGGCTGTCGCAGCGCAAGATCCTGCCGCAGAAGGTGCAGGTCAAGGACTACCTGGCCCGGTTGTGAGCACCGCCCCGCCCACCCATCCGCCCCACTCTGCGAATCCGGCGCCGACGGCCCACGCCGCCTTCACCGCCACGCACTGGGGCGTGTACCGGCCCATCGTCGAAGGCGGCCGGCTCACCGGCATGGCGCCCGCACCGTGGGACGCCGCGCCCTCGCCCATCGGCCAGTCCCTGCCCGGCGCCATCGACTCGCCCACCCGCGTGCGCCGGCCCGCCGTGCGCCGCAGCTTCCTGGACCCGGCCACGCGCCACACGAGCGGCCACCTGCGCGGGCGCGAGCCCTTCGTCGAGCTGCCCTGGGACTTGGCGCTGGACCTGGTGGCCGGCGAACTGCGCCGTGTGCGCGCGGCCCACGGCAACGAGGCCCTCTTCGGCGGCAGCTACGGCTGGTCGAGCGCGGGGCGCTTTCACCACGCGCAGAGCCAGCTGCACCGTTTCCTGAACGGCTTCGGCGGCTACATTGCCAGCAAGGACAGCTACAGCCTGGGCGCCGGCCGCGTGCTGCTGCCGCACATCGTCGATGGCATGGACGCGCTGCTGCAGCACCACACCGCGTGGGACGTGCTGGCGCAGCACTGCGAGCTGTTCGTGGCCTTCGGCGGCCTGCCCGTGCGCAACACGCAGGTGAGCCCCGGCGGCGCGAGCGACCACGGCGCGGCGCCGGCCCTGGCCCGCATGGCCGCGAGCGGGCGCACGGCCTTCGTCAACATCAGCCCGGCACGCGACGACCTGGCGGCCGTGCCCGAAGCCGAGTGGCTGCCGATCCAGCCCGGCACCGATACCGCGCTGATGATGGGCCTGGCCCACGTGCTGGTCACCGAAGGCCTGCACGACGCCGCCTTCTGCGCCCGCTACACCGTGGGCTTCGACCGCGTGCGCGACGCCCTGCTGGGCCACGGTGCCGACGGCACCGCCAAGACGCCCGAGTGGGCCGCCGCGCAGACCGGCATTCCCGCCGAGCGCATCGTGGCGCTGGCGCGGCGCATGGCCCGCCAGCGCACCCTCGTCAACTGCACCTACTCGCTGCAGCGCGCTCGGCACGGCGAGCAGCCGTTCTGGATGGCCGTCACGCTGGCCGCGCTGCTGGGCCAGATCGGGCTGCCCGGCGGCGGCTTCGGCCTGGGGTACGGCTGCATGAACTACATCGGCAGCGGGCACGGCAGCTTCTCGGGCGCGCGCCTGCCGCAGGGGCACAACCCCGTGGGCGCCTTCATCCCCGTGGCGCGCATCGCCGACATGCTGCTGCAGCCCGGCGAGCCCTTCGACTACAACGGCGAACGCCGTCGCTACCCCCATGCCCGCCTGCTGTACTGGGCCGGCGGCAACGTGTTCCACCACCACCAGGACCTGAACCGCACCATCGAGGCCTGGCAACGGCCCGAGACCATCGTGACGCACGAACAGGTGTGGACGGCGCAGGCCAAATACTCCGACATCGTGCTGCCCGCCACCACCTCGCTGGAGCGCGACGACATCGGCAGCGCCGGCAGCGAACCGCGCATGATCGCCATGCGCGCGGCCATCGCGCCCGTGGGTGAGGCCCGGGACGACTACGCCATCTTCCGCGCGCTGGCCGCGCGGCTGGGCTTCGAGGCCGCCTACACCGAAGGGCGCGACACGGCGCAATGGCTGCGCCACCTGTACGAAGCCGCCCGGCCACGCGCGGAGGCGGCGGGCATCGCACTGCCATCGTTCGACGCGTTCTGGAGCGCCGGCCACCTCGAGCTGCCCCGGCCCGCCGCGCCCGTGGTGCTGCTGGAACGCTTTCGGCAAGACCCGGCCGCGCACCCGCTGCCCACGCCCTCGGGGCGCATCGAGCTGTTCTCGCAGACCATCGACCGCTTCGGCTACGGCGACTGCCCGGGCCAGGCCACGTGGTTCGCGCCGGAGGCATCGGCCTGGCCCATCCACCTGCTGTCGCACCAGCCCGCGGCGCGGCTGCACAGCCAATACGACCACGGCCGCGTGAGCCGCGCCACCAAGGTGCAGGGCCGCGAGCCGATCACGTTGAACCGCGCCGACGCGCTGCGCCGCGGCATCGCCGGGGGCGACGTGGTGCGCGTGTTCAACGCCCACGGCGCCTTCCTGGCCGGCGCGGTGCTGAGCGACGGCCTGCGGCCCGGCGTGGCACAGATCGCCACGGGCGCCTGGTACGACCCGCTGGACCCGCAGGTGGCCGGCAGCCTGGACAAGCATGGCAACCCCAACCTGGTCACGCCGGATGTCGGCAGTTCCCGCCTGTCGCAGGGCTGCGCGGCGCAGAGCGCGCGGGTGGAGGTGGCGCTGTGGCAGGGGCCGTTGCCGGAGGTGACGGCGTTCGAGCCGCCGCAGCGGTTGGAAGTGGACGCGGCGCTCGCCCATCCGGCTGCAAGCCAATTCCAGCCCCACCGGGACTTGCACCCAAATTGGCCTCCAGCACAATAGTTACTAGGGCATATCGCTATCAATTAAATAGCACCCATGCTGGCGGAGCGTGTCGAGGGCGAGTCGGGCTATGCTCGCCGCTGGCACGCGCCCGTGGCGCCGCAGTCCGGCGACTGGTGCTATACACGGATTCACGCAACACACCATTCAAGAGGAACGCATGTCGATCAAAACCCTTCTGAAATCCACCGTGGCGGCCCTGGCGATCGCCACCGGTGGGTCGCTTTTCGCACAGGGCACGCCCATCAACACCGCGGCGTTCGACGCGCTGGTCGCACAAGGCCCCGTCGCTGACGCGGCCACCATCGCATCGAGCACCTGGGCCAGCAAGATCAAGCAGGCCGGCACCTTGCGCCTGGGCGGCACGCAAACCTCGAACCTGTTCTCGCTGCTCAACGAGAAGGACGGCAAGATGCGCGGCTTCGACGCCGGCCTGGCCCAGCTCATCACGCGTTACATCCTGGGCGATGGGGCCAAGGTCCAGTTCACGCAGGTGACCTCGGCCACGCGCGAGCAGGTGCTCATCAACGGTCAGGTGGACATGGTGTTCGCCACCTATTCCATCACGCCCGCCCGCGCCGAGAAGATCTCGTTCGCCGGACCCTACTACACCTCGCAGGCCGGCGTGCTGGTCAAGGCGAACAACAAGACCATCCAGTCGCACGACGACCTGGCCGGCAAGAAGGTCGCCACGCAGGCGGGCTCCACGGGCCCCGCGATCCTGGCGCAGTACGCGCCCAAGGCGGCCGTGCAAGAGTTCCAGACCCACCAGGAAGCCCTGGACGCCCTGCGCCAGGGACGCGTGGATGCCTACGTGACCGACCACACGCTGCTGCTCAACGCCCTGAGCCTGGGAACCGGCGACGCCAAACTGGCCGGCGCCCCCTTCGGTGCGCAAGACCCCTACGGCATCGGGCTGCCCAAGGGCTCGGACGGCGTGGCCTTCGTCAATGCCTTCCTCAAGAAGATCGAAGCCGACGGCACCTGGGCCAAGCTCTGGACCATTTCCATCGGACAGCGCACCGGCAGCACCGCCGTGCCGACGCCCCCCGCCCTGCCCTGACCCCCGATGGGCGAGGTCTCCCGGCTCCTGGCCGACCATGGGCCTGCCTTCGGGCAGGCCCTTTTGCTGACGTGGAAGCTCACGGTCCTGTCGTTCGTGCCCGGCTTCGTGCTGGGCATGGCCGTGACGGTGCTTCGCCTCTTGCCGCTGCCGCCGCTGCGCTTCGTCCTGACCGTCTACGTCGAGATCTTTCGCAACATTCCCAGCGTCGCGCTGCTGATCTTCATCGTGTTCGCGCTGCCCGACCTGAACGTGCTGTTCGACTATGAGCCCGCCGTCATCCTGACGTTGATACTGGTCTGCTCCGCGTTCACGGCGGACTACCTGCGCTCGGGCATCAACACCGTCGCCGGCGGCCAGATCGAGGCCGCCCTCAGCCTGGGCATGCGCCCGATGCGCATCGTCTCGGCGGTGCTGCTGCCGCAGGCGTTGCGCGCGGTGGTGCAACCGATGACCTCGCTGCTCATTGCGTTGATGCTGTCCACTTCGTTGGCATCGCAGGTGCCGTTTCCGGGCCGGGAACTCACCACGCTCGTGTCCAAGATCGCCAACGACTCCGCGGCCGGCATGGCCGCGTTCGCAGTGGCCGCCGCGATGTACGTGGCGTCCGGGCTGCTGATCGCCTGGGCCGGCGCCGCCCTGGAAAAGAAGGTGCGGATCCTGCGATGAGCCGCCCTCTGGAAGACATCCTGTTCGGTGCGCCCAGCCCCCGGGCCCAAACCGTCGCGCGTGTCGCAAGCGGGGCCGCGGCGGCCCTGCTGCTCCTGCTGGCGGCGGCGGTCGCGTTCCGGTTCCACTCGGCGGGGCAGCTCGACGCCCGGTTCTGGAAATTCTTCGCCTGGCCCTCGACCTGGGCCTTCCTGGCCAAGGGCCTGCTCGGCACGCTGGCCTCGGCGGCGATGGCCGCCGTCATCGCGCTGACCCTCGGCCTCGTACTGATGGTGGGCCGCCGGGCGCGGTCGCGGCTCGTGCGCTGGCCCAGCACCGCGGCCATCGAGTTCCTGCGTGGCACGCCGACGCTGCTGCTCATCTACGTGTGCTTTCTGGTACTCCCGTCGGCCGGGATCAAACTGAGCACCTACTGGATGCTGACCCTGCCCGTCGGCCTGAGCACCGCCGCCGTCGTGGCCGAGGTGTACCGCGCGGGCGTGCTCGCCGTTCCCCGCGGCCAGACCGATGCCGCGCGAAGCCTGGGGCTGACCGAGGTCCAGGTCTTTTCCGTCGTCGTCTTTCCCCAGGCGCTGCGCTACATCGTCCCGGCCCTGGTCGCGCAACTGGTCATCGTGGTCAAGGACACCACCTTCGGCTACGTCGTCACCTATGGCGAACTCATGCAGAACGCCAAGGTGCTCATCGCCAACTACCACTCGCTGGTGCCGGTGTACCTGGTGGTCGCAGCGCTGTACTCCCTGGTGAATTACGCGATCTCCAGGGCGAGCCAATGGCTGGGGCGGCCGGTGCATTGACGGTCGTCAGCAGCCCGGTGACGAGACGCTCTGCGAGGAAAAGGACAGCGGTCTTGTGGGATTTTCACTCTCACCTCGGCAACCGATGGAATGCTCTCCATCATTGAGTCGACGACCGGTTCATATTCCTTCCGTGCCGACGATCCATCTCCTGAATGGCGAACATCAACTCGCCGATCAACTCTGCACAAACAATTTCATTTTTCGATTGATAGGCCAGCCCAAACTCTTCCTCATCAGGATCGAAAAACAAAATGCAACTATCGCTTCTGGCAATTTTGTAGGCCAGTTTATTTGGCTGATCAAATATTTTGAAAATCGATACGTCAGTACGGCAGCTTTGGAAATATTGAACCAATGTCAAATGCGCATTGGATTCACAGAAAGCATGTAGGAAATTTTCCAATTCGCCTTCTAAAATCTTCATTTAATTATCTGCAATTTTATGCAGCCAGCGAGAAACAATGGAGGACAAACATGCAGTCATTGTATATGCGAAAAATCAATGGCACCCCAGTTAGCCCCCTTGGCATCCAACCCAACCTTCAATCCATCATTATACTCGTTAATTTCCAATAACAAGTAGTCTTTCATATCTTCGGACAAAAGCCCCATAATTCCCCAATCAGCAGAACTCAACAAATACTCCACATTGATATCTGCCAATGAATCTATTTTTACCAAGCCGCAATCGATAGAGCCCTCAATCCATAAATATATTCTCGAAATATTCAACACACTTAAATTATTAAATACCTTCTTAAATCTTTCGACTTCATGGATTGAAAAATCCAACTCAATGGTCCGCGATGCCATGCCTTCGAAAACCTGGCTTTGCGCACGAAGCTTCTTAGGGAAGGTCTGCATAAATCGCCCCACGACATGCTTGGCATGGAGATGAAGCCCTGAGACGATACGTCACATGAAGCAGCACAGCCTGGGCTTGGGAATGACGGCGAAGCGAACGCGGCGGCGG
>NZ_BQXK01000014.1:0-125576 GCF_030158995.1 Acidovorax sp. SUPP2825
TCTGCCAGCATCTTATTTTTGAAGGTTTTAATATCTTCTTTTGAGTAGGAGTTGATATCTACGCTTGAAAAATAATTGCGGAAAAACTCAAAGGATTTTTTGTATTTGTAGACCGTTGTACTCTTGAGGGTGGGGGTGAGCTCAGACAGGAAACCAGCCACCGCCTCATCATAAGTAGTGATTTTGATATTATTAACTGGTGCTGCTTGCAGTGAATAACCAGCAGCGTGGGCTTTGCCCATCGCCTCCAGGATTTTCAATCCGCGCTCCTGCTCTTCAGCGGTATCAGCCTGAAAAATTCCATTTTTCAGGTCAATATTAATCAGCTCCCGAATATTATCCAGATTAATAAATGGCTTGGTCATTTCAACTCGCAGGTTCAATACGGCAGCTTTTGCCCTTGCTACCTTATTTTCACGAGTTTTGAGGGAGAAATACAGGCACTTCTGTTGTGTACCTGCGACTGCGCGAGGCAGGACCACCCTGAAGAAGTAGACACCTGACTTTTTGTCCCGGATGAGCCGGGGCATGGGGATCGGCATGTTGGAAGCTCCAACTGCCTAAATTTCTAGCAACTGTGTGAGTTCTAGGTGTGAGTTGCGTTCTTCATCTATTGGAAAAAATCGTTATGAATCAACGACTTACAAGAGATGGAGCGGGTGAAGGGAATCGAACCCTCGTATGAAGCTTGGGAAGCTGCCGTTCTACCATTGAACTACACCCGCAGCGGTGCGGATTATAGGCACGGCGGGGCGCGATTTGATCGATCCACCCCTCCGTCCAGCGGCCGCAGTTCGCGGGCGCTGTCGAAACGCCGCGCGGCGCCCGTCACCGGATCGTCGAACACCAGCGACCGCGCCAGCAACTGCAGCGGCTGCGAAAAGTCGCCTTCGGGCGGATCGTTGACCACGGGATAGAACGCGTCGCCGCGCAGCGGCAGCCCCAGCGCGGCCATGTGCACGCGCAACTGGTGGCGCTTGCCCGTCACCGGCGACAGGCGGTAGCGGGCCCAGGCGCCGACCACCTGCAGCACCTCGATGCGCGTGAGCGTGTTGGTTTCTCCCGGCACTTCCTGCATGCGAAAGAACTGCGGGCTTTCCTCCATGCGGCTGGCGTGCTCGCGGGGAAAGGCCAGGTCGTCGCGCCACGGCGCGACGGCTTCATAAGTCTTGGCGATGCGGCGGTCGCGGAACAGGGCCTGGTAGGCACCGCGCGTTTCGCGCTGCACCGAAAACAGCACCAGCCCGGCGGTGTCGCGGTCGATGCGGTGTACGGGGGTGAGGTCGGGCAGGTTCAGGCGGCGCTTGAGCCGCACCAGCAGCGTGTGCTGCAGGTAGCGGCCCGTGGGCACCACGGGCAGGAAATGCGGCTTGTCGGCCACGAGGATGTGGTCGTCCCGGTAGAGAACGGCTTCCTCGAAGGGAATGGTGGTTTCCTGCTCCAGGGCCCGGTAGTAGTACAGCCGGATGCCGGGAACGAAGGGCCGCTCGGCCGTGGCCGGCACGCCGAACTCGTCGACCACTTCGCGCGCGGCCATGCGCTGCAGCCAGCCTTCGCGGCCCACGGCGGGCAAGCGCTCCACCAGAAAGTCCAGCAGGCTGCCTTCGCCAGTCGAGGGCAGCGCCACGCAACTGGGGCTCACCCCGTCGCGCATGGGCAGGACGCGGGGATCGTGGCGGTTGTACATGGCGGGCCGATTGTAGTGAGCCGCTCCGCCTGGGCCCGCTGCCCCCGCGCCATGGCGATTTCGTGCCCCCCCACCGAAGGGGGGTTGGCTGGAATGGCCCGGCGTGGTCCATTAGGGCCCCGAAATCTCTCACCCGAAGGAACCGCCATGCCAGACAGCGCGACGCCACTCCGTTGCAGGGTGCGATGGCCCGCCATGGGCGTGGCGGCCGGCCTGGCCTGCGTGCTGTCGGGCTGCGCGCTGACCGGCACGGCCGGCTATCCGCCAAGCGCATCGCGCGTTCTGGCCGTGCCCGCCGACCTGCCCACCCCGCGCCTGTTCGACTGCGCTGCGGCCAGCCTGGCGCGCATGTCCGAGGCCAGCAGTGCGTGGCCGGGGATCACGCGCAGGGACGATGCACAGGGCCTGCTGGAGTCGGGCCACTTTCCGGAGTGGAACCGCAGCGGCTTTCGCATGCGCATCGAGCGCCCGCCCGGGGGCGGCGAGGCCACGCTGACCCTCAAGGCCGGCGGTGCCTACCTCGCCGACCTGGGCGCGGCGCAGGCGATGAACGATTTCGAGGCGGTGCTGAGGCCCTGCATTGGCGCCGCAGGCGGTGGCAGAACTCAAGGCTGAAAGCCTGAAGCCTTTTGGGCCCGATGCCCTAGGGTTTCATGCCTTTAATGCTATCAATTAAATAGCAATTCCTTCAGGCGACCGCAAAGCCGTGCGTGCCGTCGCGCGCCAGTTGCTCCACCAGTCCGAACTCCCAGTCCAGATAGCCCTGCATGGCTTCGCGCGGGGCGTCGGTGCCTTCGTAGGGGCGGCGATAGCGGTCGATGCGTGGGGAGGCCAGGCGCGATTCGCCGTGCTCCAGGGGCAGGTTTTCTTCGATCCATGCCAAGGTGCCGCCTTGCAGCACGGCCGTGGGCGCGCCGGTCAGCCGGGCGACGGCTTCGGCGGCATGGCGGGCGAGGGCGCTGGTGCCACAGGTCAGCACGTAGCGGCTGCCGGCCGGTATGTGCGCCAGCGCCTGGGCCAGTTGCGACCGCAGGACGAACCAGGCGCCCGGAATGTGGCGCCGCACATAGGCGGCACTCGCGGTGAAGTCCAGCACCACCGTGTGCCCCTCGGGCTCCTCGCGCAGCCAGCGGGCGAGCTGCCGCGGCGCGACCCAGGTCAGCGGCCCGTGCGGCTCGGGCGCGAGCGGCGGGGGCTGGCCCGTCTCCAGCGCGGCGGCAGGATCGGCGCCGTCCAGCACCCACACGTCCCAGCCCATCTGGGCGAGCCAGGACGCGGTCATGTTCGCTCGCGTGCCATCGTCGTCGGCCAGCACGATGCGGGCGCCGCGCACGGGCGCCGCATGGTCGGTTTCCTGCACGAGCTGGCCGCCCGGCGCGCTGCGAAACCCGGGCAGGTGCCCGGCCTCGTACTCCTCGGGCGTGCGCACGTCGAAGCGGTAGGTGGTGCGGCCGGCTTCGGCGGCGAAGTGGGTGAGATCGGCCGGGCTGGCCCGGCGCACGCCGGCGCGGTCCGCCACCGCACGGGCGCGGGCGGCGGCAGCGGCGCGCTGCTCCGGCGGCACGGGCAGGAAGCGGCGGTCGGCGCCATGCTCCAGCGTCTGGCCGGCCAGCAGCCAGCCGATGGTGCCGTTGCGCAACGCGGCCACCGGATTGGGCAGGCCCGCGTTCACCAGCGACTGCGTGCCGATGATGCTGCGCGTGCGCCCGGCGCAGTTCACGATGATGCGGGTGGCCGGGTCGGGCGCGAGCGCCTGGGCGCGCAGCACCAGTTCCGCACCGGGCACGCTGATGCCGCCCGGGATGTTCATGGTCTGGTATTCGTCGAAGCGGCGCGCATCCAGCACCACCACGTCGGCCTTGGCCTGCAGCAGCGCCTGCACCTCCTCGGCCGGCAGCGAGGGCGTGTGGCGTTCGCTCTCCACCAGTTCGCCGAAGGCCTTGCTGGGCACGTTCACGTCGATGAAGAGCTCGCCGCCGGCCTCCTTCCAGCCCTGCAGGCCGCCTTCCAGCAGCGACACGTCGCTGTAGCCCAGCGCGCGCAGGGTGCGCGCCGCAGGCTCGGCCAGGCCTTCGCCGTGGTCGTACACCACGATGGGCGTGGTCCGGCGGGGAATGCGGGTCCAGGCGTCCAGCTCGATCCGCCCGGCGGGCAGGTTGGCGGCGAAGAGCGGGTGGCCTTCGGCGAACGGGGCCTCTTCGCGCACGTCGAGCAGTGCGATCTCCTGCTGGTCGAGCAGGGCCTGGCGGACCTGGTGGGGGCGGGTGGTGGCAAAGGCGGCGGTATCGGTCATGGCACTCATGGGGCGGCGGAGGCGGAGGGAGCGGTGTGGGAGGCCGGGCCGGCGAGCGGCTGGTTCCAGAGGTTGGGCAGGGTGGCGTTGCTGTAGCCGGAGACGAAGGGGCGCACGGAGCCGTCCTCGCGGTACACCGACCGCTGCACTGCCCCGATGTTGGCGCCGTACACGTGGATGCTGATGGAGGTCGCGTCGGCCAGCGCGTTGCTCACGCGGTGCACGTCGCCGATGGTGGGCGAGACGGCCTCGGTGTCGCCCGGCTGCAGCTGGTGGGGGGCGCCGCGGGGCTGCCACCGGCCATCGCCGTCCTGCCCGTAGGCCTGAGACAGCTCCGCGCCGCGCAGCATGCCCACCAGGCCCCACACCGTGTGGTCGTGGATGGGCGTGGCCTGGCCCGGACCCCAGACGAAGCTCACCACCGAAAAGCGCCCCAGCGCATCGGCATGCAGCAGGTATTGCTGGTAACGCTCGGGATCAGGCTGGGCATATTCCGGCGGCAGCCAGTCGTCGTGCGAGACCAGGTCGGCCAGCAGGGCGCTTCCGCGCGCGAGGATGTCGGGCTCGGCCGGGCAGGGCTCCAGCAGGGCGGCGATCTGCTGCACGAAGTGGCGCAGGCGGGCCGTGTTGGGCGGGTTGTTCACGGGGGCGGTGGGCGAGGAGGCGGTTGGCATGCCGCCATTGCACCAGCCCGGCCACCGGCAAGGGAAGCGGGTTTTTCATATGCATGCATGTTTTTCTTCTTTCCTCCAGCAACCCGGACCCACGGCGCCCCGGCAGAAACCGAATGACCACAGGCGTTTTTCTTCTTTGGCGCGGGTGGGCGCGATGCCCATCATCGGTGGCTCGCTGTCTGTCTCACGTTCCTTCAAGGAGTCTCCATGGGTGTCCAGTTCATCGGCATGATCCAGCCGCACGAGGTGTCAGAAACCATCGCCCGCAAGGGCCCGGCCGTGGACCCGGCGTACGTGCGGGCCTTTGCCCAGGCGCATGAGCACGCGGGCTTCGACCGCATCCTGGTGCCGGCCAGCGGCACCGGCCCCGACACGCTGCTGACCGTGGCCTACGCCGCCTCGGCGACGCAGAAAATCGCCTTCCTGCTGGCGCACCGCCCCGGCTTCGTGGCGCCGACCCTGGCCGCGCGCCAGCTGGCCACGCTGGACCACTACACCGGCGGCCGTGTGGCGGTGCACTACATCTCGGGCGGCTCCGATGCCGACCAGCAACGCGACGGCGATTTCCTGGGCCACGACGAGCGCTATGCCCGCACCGACGAATACCTCACGCTGCTGCGGCGCGTGTGGACCGAGGACAGCCCCTTCGACCACCACGGCACCTACTACCAGGTGAAAGCCGCCGCGTCCGAGGTCAAGCCGCTGCAGGCGCCCTATGTGCCCATCTACTTCGGCGGCGCCTCCGCGCCCGCGCTGAAGGTGGCCGGCAAGCATGCCGACGTGTATGCCCTGTGGGGCGAGTCGCTCGCCCAGGCCGGCGACCTGGTGCGCCAGGTGCGCGCCGAGGCCGCGCAGCATGGCCGGCACATCGAATTCAGCATCTCGTTCCGCCCCATCCTGGGCCGCACCGAGGAAGAGGCCTGGGCCCGCGCGGACCAGATCCTGGAAACCACCCGCCGCCTGGGCGTGCCCCAGGGCCACGCGCGCGGCGCCGGACCGCAGCAGAGCGAGGGTGCGCAGCGCCTGCTGGCCGATGCGGCCAAGGGCGACCGCGTGGACGAGCGGCTGTGGACGGCCATCGCGCGCGAGACCGGCGGTCGGTCCAACTCCACCTCGCTCGTGGGCACGCCCGAGCAGGTGGCCGACGCGCTGCTCAAGTACTACGACTTAGGGATCACCACGTTCCTGATCCGCGGCTTCGACCCCCTGGTGGATGCGATCGAGTACGGCCGCGAACTGTTGCCGCTGGTGCGGGCGAAGGTGGCCGAGCGGGATCGGGTGAATGCCAATCGGGCGGCGTTGAAGGTGGCCTGATTCCGTCGTGTCCGCGTCTCCGAGCGCGGTGTGCTCAGGGCAGCCCACCGCGCTCGCAGTTCTGGATCACCAGCTATAGCGCGCCGTCAGATAGACGCTGCGCCGCTCGCCGTAGTAGCACCCCGTGGATGCGATGCACGAGGCCACGTACCGCTTGTCGGTGAGGTTGGCCACATTCAGTGCCAGCCGCACGCCTTTGAGCGATGCCTGCACCCGGCCAAGGTCCCAGCGGATGGCGGCGTCGAACAGCGTGACGCTGGGGACGAGGAAGAGGTTGGCGTTGTCCCCATAGCTGCTGCCCGTGTGCCGCGCACCCGCGCCCACCGACAGGCCAGCGAAGTCTTCGCTTTGCAGCGCATAGTCCAGCCACAGCGCCGCCTGCTGCCGCGGCACGAAGGCGAACCGATTGTTCTGGATGCTGGTGCCGGCCGCGTTGGCGTTGGCACGCGTGACGCGGCTGTCGGTGTAGGCATAGGAGGCAATGGCGTCCAGGCCCCGGGCGAGGGGGCCACGCGCCTCCAGCTCCAGTCCGCGCACCCGCACCTCGCCCGTCTGCTCGTTGAACGACCGGCTGAGCGGATCCGGCGTGAGCACATTGCGCTGGGTCAGCTCGTAAACGGAGGCCGTGAACATGGCGGGCGATCCCTCCGGCTGGTACTTCACGCCCACTTCGGCCTGACGCCCGGTCGTGGGATCAAAGACCCCGCCGAGCCGGTCGGTGCCAGCCGCAGGCTGAAACGAGGTGGAGTAGCTGATGTAGGGCACCACGCCGCCGTCCAACGTGTACATGAGCGCGGCGCGGCCGGTCCATTGGCCGTCTTCCTGGTTCGTGGCCACCGACCGGCCGGTGGCCGTGGTCAGCGTGCGGGTGGCCGTGTCTGCCCGGTCGTATCGGCCGGCGAACACGCCGGTCCAGCGCTGCCACCGCATCTGGTCCTGCGCATAAACACCCACCTGGCGACGCTTTTGTTCAATATGGCTGCCCACCGTCGGCACCACGCCGCTGTCGGTGCCGTACACCGGCTCGTAGGCGTTGAAAGGCCTGGCAAGCACACGCAGGTTGCTCTCGTCATAGGCCGCCCGCTCGTCCGAAAAGTCGATGCCGGCCAGCACGGTGTGCGCCACCGAGCCGGTGCGGACATCGGCCTGCGCCTGCGTGTCCACGGTCCACAGGTCCGCCGCTTCCGGAAAAGCCCAGGCATAGCGTGCCAGGGCCGCGGGGTTGCAGGCGCCCTGGCAGAAGGCCTGGATGCGGCGCGTTTCTGCCGTGACCTTGCCGTAACGCAGGTTCTGCCGCAGCGTGAGGTCGCTTGCAAGGCGGTGCTCCACTTCGTAGCCGACGAAGCGCTGCCGATTCTGGTAGCGGTCGAAGCCTGGCTCGCCGACGAAGGTGCGGGTCGGCAGCGCGGCATACCTGCTGGTATCCAACGTGCCCGCAGCGGGCAGGGCGGGTGCCCCGCCTCCGCCGGGCGAATCGAGGGACTGCCACTGGCCCAGCAGGGTGACCTGGGTCGCATCCGCCGGGCGAAACGTCAGTGACGGAGCGAAGTAGGTCTTCTTCTCCGATACCGCATCGAACGAGGTGTCGGCTTCGCGGCGCAGGCCCACCAGCCGATAGCTCCAGACGCCGTCGGCGTCCAATGCCCCGCCGAGGTCGAAGGCGGCCTGCTTGCGCTCGTGGCTGCCCGCCTGCAGTTCGATCTCGCGCACCGGCACCACGGTCGGGCGCTTGCTGACCATGTTGATGAGCCCGCCTGGCGCGGCTTGCCCGTACAGAACGGACGACGGTCCCTTGACGACTTCGGTGCGCTCCAGTCCCCAGGGTTCGATGCGGGGCTGCGAATAGCCACGCGCACCGAAGGGAAGGCGCAGGTTGTCGAGGTAGCGCGCCGGCGGGGTGAAGCCGCGCAGGGTGAACCAGTCGTAGCGCAAATCGGTGTTTCCGTACTGCGCGACGATCCCCGGCGTGTAGCGCAGGCTTTCCACCAGCGTGGTGGCCCCCTGGGATTCCATCTGGCCGCGCGTGACGACCGAGATGGACTGGGGTGTTTCCATCAGCGGCGTGTCGGTCTTGGTACCGCCAGTGGCCCGGCGTGCGACGAAACCGGTGCCTGGGCCCTTGCCCGACTCCACCTCTGCGGCCGCGGTGACGGTCACCGGCGCCAGGGTCGCAGCGCTCGCTGCCGGACGTTGGCCTGTGACGCGCACTTCGGGCATGGCAGCAGTGGGTGCGCTGCGTTGCAAGGTGTAGATCCCGCCGGGGGCCGCCACAGCCCGCAGGCCGGTGCCTTCCAAAGCGAGGGCCAGGCCCTCGTCCACGGTCAGGCGCCCGCGCACGCCCGCGCTGGCAATGCCCTCGGTGAGGGCTGCGCTCGACGACAGCAAGATACCGGACTGGCCCGCGAACTGGCTCAGCACCGTGCTCAATGGACCGGCGGCGATGGCGTAGTCCCGTGCGGCAGGCGCCGCGGTTTGGGACTGCACCGGCATGGCCGCGATGCAGGCCGCGAGAGGCACCGCCGCGACTGCGGCGAACCGCAGCGCACGGGGGCGCACTGGGCGCAGCAGGGGTGAAACCGAAAGACGGCGTGGCAAGGTCGGGTAGGCAGGCATGGTGGCGGTGGGTTCAGAAAAAAAGTTGGGTCGGCATGGGGTATGCCAATCCAACCCGCGAAAGGGGAACCCCGCTGCCCAAAAAATCAACGCGCGGCAGCTCCTGCGGCCGGACTGGCGCGGGCCTCGACCACGGTCCACCAGGGCATGGTCTGGCGGACTTGCACCGGCAAGGTGGCCTGCAGGGCCGACAGGATGCGGTCGGTATCCGCGAGCGGATAAGAGCCGACGATGCGCAAATCCGCCACCTCCGGCGCGCAGGCCAGGTAACCGCGCCGGTAGCGGCGCAGCTCGGCAATGAAGTCGCCCAGCCGCATGCCGTCAGCCACCAACATGCCGCGCTGCCAGTCCGGTAGCGCGCCTGCCTGTCCTGGCGTCAGGTGCACCCGGTCGTGAAGCAGCAGCGCGCCGCGCCCTGCAGGGACGACGACCGGCTCGCCTCGGCCTCGGGGTGCCACGCGTACCGCACCCTCGAACACATCCACGCTGACACCGCCGTCATCTTGGTAGCGCACGGAAAAACGGGTGCCCAGCGCCGTGAGCCTTCCGGGTGCCACATCCACCACCAAGGGCCTTGGCGGACTGGAAGGGTCATGGCCGGAGGTGATGAGCACCTCCCCCCGATGAAGCACAAGGCGGCGCAGCGTGGCGGAGTAATCGACATCCAGGGCCGTCGCCGTGTTGAGCCACAGTTCGCTGCCGTCGGACAAGGCGACGGCGCGCTGCTCTCCCGTGTCGGTCCGATAGGCAGCGACCCATCCGCGCCAAGGGCCAAGCTGCGACACCGCCCAGCCGGCAAGGACCGCTGCGGGCGCCACCAGCAGCGCGCGCCGCACGGTGCGCCGTTGCCGCGATACGGCAGGGCGGCGCTCCAGCACCTGCCGCGCCAAAGGGTTGGCAGCGCCGGCGAAGACGTCCGCCACGGCCAGCACCTGGTCCCAGGCCGCACGTTGGCGGGGCCCGGTGTCCAGCCAGCGCTGCCATTCCTGCCGTTCCTCTTCGCTGACTGCGCCGCCCTGCAGCACGGCGAACCAATCTGCCGCCTGCTGCAGGTCCTCGAAGGAGGGGGACGCCTCCCCCGCCTCCGTCATTCGCCTGCCAGCAAAAGACACTGCAGCATCGCCTGGGCCATGTATTTCTTGACCATCCGCTCCGATACCCCGAGTTGCTCGCCGATCTGGGCGTAGCCCAGGCCGTCGAGCTGCGATAGCAGGAAGGCGCTGCGTGCCTTGGGATTGAGCCGATCGAGCATTTCGTCGATGCGGCACAGTGTCTCGAGCGCCACCGCGCGCTCCTCCGGGGACGGGGTGACCGGCTCAGGCTGAGCCGAGACTGCCGCGGCCCAGGCACGCTCGATGTCGATCCGCCGCCAGTGGTTCACCACCACGCCATGCGCCAGGGTGCGCAGGAAAGCACCCGGTTCGCGCAGCGCCGCCACATCGCGCGACGCCATCAGGCGAAGGAAGGTGTCGTGCGCAAGATCGGCCGCCTGGCACGCGCTGCCCAGCCGCCGCTGGAACCAACCGAGAAGCCAACCGTGGTGGGACCGATAGATCGCGTCAACGGTGGCGACGGCCGCAGGGTGCAGTGAAGTGGGCATGTGGGCAAGCGAAGGCGGAGGACAGGGATGCGAACCATTCGCATTCTATTCGTCCTGGTAGGCCGGCCCTGTCACCCGGCTCCACCTGGCGCTCGCATGCCGGTCAAGGTTGGCAAGGTAGCGCGCATCGCATCCAGAAACCGCCGCAGCCGCGCCGGATAGAACCGGGCATGCGGATAGACCAGGTACACCGGCAGCGGCGCCGCCTGCCACGCGGGCGCCAGGTGCCGCAGGCGGCCCTGGCGCAGGTCGGCCTCCACCGCCCAGGCGGAGGCCACTGCCGCGCCCAGGCCCGCCAGCGCCGCGCTGCGCAGGGCATAGAGGCTGTCGGTGCCCATGCGCGGGTGGATGGCGAAGCGCTCCACCGCGCCGTCCGGCACGCGGGTGAGGGACACCTCGCGTTGGTAGTAGGTGCGCAGGGCCAGCCAGGGCAGGTCGCGCAGCGCGCTCGCGTGCTCGGGCACGGCGCCGCCCGGCAGCAGTTGCGGCGCCGCGACGACGATGCGCGGCACCTCGGCCAGGTGGATGGCGACCACCGAGGGGTCGTCCACCGCCCCGACCTGCACTGCGCAGTCGATGCCCTCGGCGATGAAGTCGGGCCGGCGGTCGTGCAGCAGCCATTCGACCGACACCTCGGGATACTGCCGCAGGTAGTCCGCCAACGGGGCGATGAGCTGCTCCTGCCCGAAGGCATGGGGCACCAGCACACGCAGTGTGCCGCGCGGTGTGTCGTGCGCGCCCCGCAGGTCGGCCTCCATCGCACGCCAGTCGTCCAGCAGCGCCTTGGCATGCGCGAAGCAGCGCTCGCCGTCTTCGGTGAGCTTCATGACATGGGTGGAACGCTGCAGCAGCCTGAGCCCCAGCGACCGCTCCAGCGCCTGGAGCCTGCGGCTCACCGTGGGCTGGGTGGTACCCAGTTGCTGGGCGGCGGCGGAGAGGTTGCCGGCTTCGACGATGCGCACGAAGGTCTGCATGAGTTCGATGCGATCGACGCCGGCAAGGGAGGCCGTGGCAGAGGCTTGCTTCATACGCCAAGCGTATAGCAGATGTGCGCATGAGCCCACTACCCAGAGCGAGGCGGTTCGCACAAACTCCGGCCCATCGCTTCCATTCAAGGGTCTTCCCCATGTCTTCCATTCAAAACCTGCATGCAGCCGCTGAGACGGGTGGTCCTTCCACGGGCGTGCCGGCGCCGCTGTTGCTGCTGCTGGCCACTGCCGCGGGCTTGAGCGTGGCCTCGCTCTACTACAGCCAGCCCATGCTGGGCGTGCTGGGCCCGGACATCCACGCCAGCGAGCGCGCCGTGGGCCTGGTGCCCACGCTCACGCAGCTGGGCTATGCGCTGGGCATCTTGTTTCTGGCCCCGCTGGGCGACCGCTACGACCGCCGCCGCATCATTTTGGCCAAGGCCGCCGTGCTGGCCCTGGCGTTGCTGATGAGCGGGTTCGCTCCCGGCATCGGTTGGCTGCTCGTTGCCAGCCTGGCCATCGGCCTGTCGGCCACGCTGGCCCAGGACGTGGTGCCGGCCGCGGCCACGCTGGCCCCGGTGGCCCATCGCGGCAAGGTGGTGGGCACGGTGATGACCGGGCTGCTGCTGGGCATTTTGCTGTCGCGGGTGGTGAGCGGTTTCGTGGCCGAGCACTTCGGCTGGCGCGCCGTGTACGTGGCCGCTGCCGTGTCGATCGCGCTGATCGGCGTGGCTGCCTGGAAAGGCCTGCCCAGCTTTGCGCCCACCACGCCGCTGCCGTACCGGGCGTTGATCGGATCGATGGCCGCACTGTGGCGCCGCCATGGCGCGCTGCGCCGCGCCGCCTGGGCACAGGGATTGCTGTCGGTGGGCTTCAGCGCCTTCTGGTCCACCCTGGCCGTGATGCTGCATGGCTCGTTCCATCTGGGCAGCGCAGCCGCTGGCGCTTTCGGCCTGGCCGGCGCGGCGGGTGCCCTGGCCGCGCCGCTGGCCGGCCGCATCGCCGACCGCAGCGGCCCGGAGCGGGTGACGCGGCTCGGCGCCGGACTGGCCGTGGTCTCGTTCGCCGCCATGGGCCTGGCCCACTGGCTGCCGCCGCAAGCCCAGCTGGGGCTGATCGTGGCGAGCGCCATCGGGTTCGACTTCGGGGTGCAGGCCACGCTGGTGGCGCACCAGACCATCGTGTACGGCATTGAGCCCGCCGCCCGCAGCCGCCTGAACGCGCTGCTGTTCACCGGCATGTTCGTGGGCATGTCGGCCGGTGCGGCGCTGGGCAGCCTGGCGCTGGCGCAATGGGGCTGGCTGGGGGTGGTGGCGCTGGCCACCGCCGCTTCGGCCGCGGCCCTGGCCGTGCGGTGCCTGCCGGGGCGCGGGGCTGCCACCGCTGCGGCGATCTGAGCGTGTGGCGCGCGGTGCTCAGGCGGCGGCGGGGTCCGCGCCCGCCAGCACCGGGCCGAAGCTGCGGTCCCACAGCGGCGCCACCTGGGCCTTGCCGTCGAGCACGCCCAGTTGCAGGAAGGCATCGGCCACGGACTGGTGGCCCTGCACCACGGCCTCGGTCACGGGGCGCAGGTCGTAGTCGGTGCTGCGGTTGTTCCACAGCTCGATCAGATCGCCCACCGGCACCCGGGTTTCGGCGGCCTGGGCCCGCGCGTAGTCCAGGTAGTTGCCATTGGCCCACAGGTAGGCGCGGCGCAGCCGCTGCAGGTAGTCGGCCAATGCCGCATGGCGCAGTGGATCGGCCACCGCGCGCGGGTTGGCGTAGAGCGGAAAGTTGCCCGACAGGTAGCCCACCCCGGTCTTGAGCACCCGCGCGCCGTAGCGCAGCCGGGCGATCTGGCCGTTGTAGCCGTAGATGGCCCAGGCATCCAGGTCGCCCCGGTCCAAGGCCGACAGGCCGTCGGACGGCGTGAGGCTGACCGGCGTGATGTCCGCGAACGACAGGCCCACCTCGGCCAGCTGGCGGCTCAGGAAGTAATGCGAGGTGGTGGCCCGCACATAGCCCACGCGCTTGCCTTTCAAATCAGCGATGCGGTGGATGGGCGCGTCCTTGCGCGCCAGCGTGACCTGGTTGTTGAGGTCCTCGCGCGTCACGGCCACGAAGCGTACCTGGGCCTTTTGCCGCGCCGCGAACAGTGCCGGGATCTCGCTGCCCGACCCCAGGTCCAGCGCATCGCCGTTGATGGCCTCGATGTGCAGCACGCCGTTGTTCAGCTCGCGCCACTCGATGCGGTAGGGCGTGGCGGCCAGGCCGGCCGCGCTGATCAGCGGGCGCCACAGGCCCTTGTAGGTGCCGATGCGCAAGGTGACGCCGGACAAGTCGGGCCCCGCGGCCGATGGCCGCGCCAGGGCCGGCAGGCCCAGCGCGGCGGCGGCACCGGCGGCCAGCGAGCGTTGCAGCAGCGCGCGGCGCTGCGGGGACGGGGGAAGGGCGGCGGTGTCGGGGCGCATGGCAGGTCCTCGCTTCGGGCGGTTGAGTCGAATGCCCGAGCGTGCGGCCGGAGGGCGCCATCGCCAACAACGGATCCGTAGCAAGCTCATGCGGAAAAGCCGCGCCGGCCCCCGGGGTGCGCCTCATGCCGAAACCGCATGTGTTCACGCGCTTTTCTTCGTTGGTGGGGGCGCCGCGCGCTCCTAAGGTGGGCGCAGTCCCATCCCTCGTTCCCGACCGAAAGCCCATCCCACGATGTCCGCCGTTCTCTCGCTCCCGACCGTCGCGCTGCAGCGCCGCCCCGATCCCCAGCGCAAGGACTGGTTCGACGCGCCGCCGCCGCGCCCCACGGTCGAGGCCGAGCGCCGCCACCGCCAGGAGCAACTGGCCGTGGCGTTCCGGCTGTTCGCGCGGCATGGCTTCGACCACGGGCTGGCGGGCCACATCACGGCGCGCGATCCCGAGTGGCACGACCACTTCTGGGTGAACCCGCTGGGCCTGCATTTCTCGCGCATCCGCGTGTCGGACCTGCTGCTGGTGAACGCGCGCGGCGAGATCGCCATCGGCGAGGGGCCGCTCAACCGCGCGGCATTCGCCATCCACGCGGCGCTGCACGAGGCGCGGCCCGACATCGTGGCCGCCGCGCACACGCACTCCACGTACGGCAAGGCATGGTCCACGCTGGGGCGCACGCTCGATCCGCTGTCGCAGGACGCCTGCATCTTCTACGAAGACCATGCGCTGTTCGACGACTTCACGGGCGTGGTGTGGGAAACGGACGAGGGCTTTCGGATCAGCGAGGCGCTGGGCGCGCGCAAGGCGGTCATCCTGAAGAACCACGGCATCCTCACGGCCGGGCCCAGCGTGGAGTCGGCCGCGTGGTGGTACATCGCGCTGGAAAACGCCTGCCACACCCAGTTGCTGGCCGAGGCCGCCGGCACGCCGCAGCCCATCCGGCACGAGGTTGCGCGCCACACCCATGGCCAGATCGGCGGGCCGGGCGGGGCGCATTTCACGTTCAAGAGCCTGTTCGAGACCGTGGTGCGCGAAGACCCCGGGGTGCTGCAGTGAACGCACCGCTCACCGCCGGCCAGCGGGCCCGCACGCTGGCCGCCGAGTTCGGCGCGCGCGCGGCGGCGCACGACCGCGAGGCCAGTTTTCCGCACCAGAACTTCGCCGATCTGCAGCAGGCCGGCCTGCTGGCGCTCGCTGCGCCCCGGTCCCTGGGCGGGCAGGGCGCGAGTGCCGCGCAACTGGGCGAGGTGATCGGCGCGGTGGCGCAAGGCTGCCCCGCCACGGCACTGGTGCTGACGATGCAGTACATCCAGCACCGCGGCATGGGCCGGCCGGGTAATGCCTGGCCGGTGGAGCGGGCCCGCCAGCTGGTGCAGGAGGCGGTGCAGGGCGTTTCGCTCATCAACGCGCTGCGGGTGGAGCCCGAGCTGGGCTCGCCCGCGCGCGGCGGGCTGCCGGCCACCGTGGCGCGGCGCACGGCAGAGGGCTGGCGGCTCAGCGGGCACAAGGTGTACAGCACCGGCGCGCCGGCGCTGCGCTGGTACGTGGTGTGGGCGCGCACGGACGATGCCGAGCCGCGCACGGGCTCCTTCCTCGTGCGGGCCGGCCAGCCCGGTGTGCGCATCGAGCCCACATGGGACCACCTGGGCCTGCGGGCCAGCGGCAGCCACGATGTGCTGTTCGATGAGGTGGCGGTGCCTGCCGACCACGTGCTGGAGCTGCGGCTGCCCAAGGACTGGGCGCGCGGCGAGCCCGCCATGCAGGCCGAGATGGCGGTGATGCTGGGTTCGCTCTACACCGGTGTGGCCCGCGCGGCGCGCCACTGGCTGGTGGGTTTTCTGCAGGACCGAAAGCCCGCCAGCCTGGGCGCGCCGTTGGCCACGCTGGCGCGCGCGCAGGAGGCGGTGGGCCGCATCGAGGGCCTGCTGTTCACCAACGACCGGCTCATCGCCGCGCTGGCCGCCGCGCTCGACACCGGCGCTCCGCTGCCCTCCGAAGAGAGCGGGCTGGTCAAGGCCATCACCACCCACAACGCCATCGAAGCGGTGCAGTCGGCCCTGGCGCTGACCAGCAACCACGGCCTGGCGCGCAAAAACCCGCTGGAACGCCACCTGCGCGACGTGCTGTGCGGGCGCGTGCACACGCCGCAGGACGACAGCGTTTATCTCGCCGCCGGGCGCCGCGCGCTGGGGCTGTGATCGATGGCCCGCCCGGCGCGGTGGCGCCGTCTCCTTCCTTTTCCTCTTCCTTTTTTCTTCCCTTTCAGAACACGGAGCTTCCATGGCCTTGCAACGGCGACATTTCCACCGCTTCATGACGGCCTCGGTGGCCGCAGCGTCCTTTCTCTCGCCCGTGCTGGGGCACGCGCAGCAGCGGATCGCACTGCGCGCGGGCGACCAGAAGGGCGGGCTGCGCGCGCTGCTGGAGGCGGCGGGCGAGTTGAAGGGCCTGCCCTACGACATCCAGTGGAGCGAGTTCCCGGCCGCCGCCCCGCTGGCCGAGGCGCTGAACGCTAACGCAGTGGACTTCGGCCCTATCGGCGACGCGCCGCTGCTCTTCACCCTGGCGGCCGGCAGCCAGGTGCGGGCGTTCGCCGCCAACCGCTCCGACCCGTACGGCACGGCGGTGCTGGTGCGGCCCGACTCACCCTTGAAGACGGCGGCCGACCTCAAGGGCAAACGCATCGCCACCAACCGCGGCTCCATCGGCCACTTCGTCACGCTCAAGGCGCTGGAGTCCGCGGGCCTGAAGGGTGCGGACGCCGACGTGCGGTTCATTCCGCCGGCCGACTCCAAGCTCGCGCTCACGCAGGGCTCGGTCGATGCCTGGGCCACCTGGGAACCGTATACGGCGCTGGCCGAGACGAGCGGGCATGCGCGGGTGCTGGTCAACGGGCGGGGGCTGTCGAGCGGGCTCAGCTTTCTCGCGGCCACGCAGGGGGCGCTGGACACCAAGCGCGAGGCCCTGCGCGACTTCAAGGAGCGCGTGGAGCGCGCGCAGCTCTGGTCGTACCGCAACGCCCGGCCGTTCGCCGAATCGCTGTCGCGCATCATCGGCATCCCGGTGGAGGCGGCGCAGCTGCAGTTCGAGCGCCGTGCGACGAAATGGGTGGACATCGACGCCGCGGTGGTGGCCGACCAGCAGCGCACGGCCGACTTCTACCTGGCCGCAGGGCTGCTGCGCCAGCGGCTGGATGTGCGGCAGACTTTCGATACGGGGTTCAACCGGGGCCAGGCGTGAGCCGGGGCCTTGGCTGGAGTTTTGGATGAAATATGCCTCCAGCACAATATCCACTAGGGCATATTGCTATGAAATAAATAGCAATCGAATCCACCCGGTGCAGGTTGGGCGCGGGTCGAGGCCCGCTGCGATCCACCGCCCGGCCATCCCGAACGGCCCGAAACCCCAGCGCGGGAAAAGATCGTTTTGCCACGACTTCGGCGCGGCTACATAACCGCAATGTCTTAGCACCCAATTTCAGGGTCGTTGGCGTTTGGGGTGCAAGCCCGTACATTCCCGCATCCGCATTTTTCCTTTTCAGCGCCGCCGCGGCCTGCGGGCCCCGGTGGCGCCATGGCATTTTCATGATCGATTTACGGGGTATCACCCAGATTTACCAGGGCTCGCAGGGGCCGGTGGAGGCGCTGCGCGGCATCGACCTGCACATCACGCCGGGCGAAGTGTTCGGCATCATCGGGCGCAGCGGCGCGGGCAAGAGCTCGCTGGTGCGCGTCATCAACCTGCTGAACCGGCCCACCCGGGGCGAGGTGATCGTGGCGGGTCGCGACCTGACCCGGCTCAATGATGCGCAACTGCGCGAGGCGCGGCGCGACATCGGCATGGTGTTCCAGCATTTCAACCTGCTGTCCTCACGCACGGTGTTCGAGAACGCGGCCCTGCCGCTGGAGCTGGCCGGCATGGACAAGGCCGCCATCCGCGGCCGGGTCGATCCGCTGCTGGAGCTGGTGGGCCTGTCGGCCCTGCGCGACCGCTATCCGGCGCAGATCAGCGGCGGGCAAAAGCAGCGCGTGGGTATCGCCCGGGCACTGGCCAGCCGGCCCAAGGTGCTGCTGTCGGACGAGGCCACCTCGGCGCTCGACCCGGAAACGACCCGCTCCATTCTCGCGCTGCTGCGCCAGGTGAACCAGGAGCTGGGCCTGACGGTGGTGCTCATCACCCACCAGATGCAGGTCATCAAGCAGGTGGCCGACCGCGTGGCCGTGATCGATGCCGGCCGCATCGTGGAGCAGGGCCCGGTGCTGGACGTGTTCACCCGGCCCCAGCAGCCCATCACCAAAAGCCTGATCGACGAGATCGTGCCGCAGGAACTGCCCGCCAGCGTGCTGGACCACGTGCGTCACCTGGCGTCGCAGCTGCGGGCTGCGGGCCAGGGCGGCGTGGGCCAGTTGCTGCGCCTGTCGTATGCCGGCGAGCGCGCCTATCAGCCCATCCTGTCGCGCCTGATCCGCGAGCACGGGCTGGACCTGTCGATCCTGCACGGGCAGATCGACGAGATCCAGGGCCAGACCTTCGGCTCGCTCGCGGTGTATGCCAGCGGCGACGCCGCGCGGCTGGCCACGGCGATCGCGCAACTGCGCGCCGAAGGGGTGGTGGTGCAGGAAGTGCAAGCGAGCGAAGAGAGCGGGGCCTGAGATGTTCGAGAATTTTTCGGAAATGATGCTGGAGCTGTTTGCCACCTCGCTGTGGGAGACGGTCATCATGGTGGGCATCTCGGGCGTGGTCGGCGCGCTGCTGGGCATTCCGCTGGGCGTGTTCCTGCGGCTGACCGACCGCGGCGGCGTGCTGGAGAACGGCCCGCTGAACAAGACGGTGGGCTGGATCGTGAACGCCGTGCGCTCCACGCCGTTCATCATCCTGCTGGTGGCGATCATCCCGTTCACGCGGCTCATCACCGGCTCGTCCATCGGCACGGCCGCGGCCGTGGTGCCGCTGACGCTGGCCGCGGCGCCGTTCGTGGCGCGGCTGGTGGAAGCCTCGCTGCGCGAGGTGGACAACGGCCTGATCGAGGCGGCCCAGGCCATGGGCGCCACCACCGGGCAGATCGTCTGGAAGGTGCTGCTGCCCGAGGCGCTGCCCGGCATCGTCGCGGGCCTGACCATCACCTTCGTCAGCCTGACGGGCTACTCGGCCATGGCTGGCGCGATCGGCGGCGGCGGCCTGGGCGACCTGGGCATCCGCTACGGCTACCAGCGTTTCCTGCCCGACGTGATGCTGGCGGTGGTGGTGGTGCTGATCTTCTTCGTGCAGGCCGTTCAGAGCCTGGGCGACTGGGCGGTGCGCCGGCTGAGCCACCGCTGAGCGGCCCGCAGGAGGGCGCCCGGGCCGGATCGCGTGGTCCGGCGGCCGCCCGCATCAAGGGGTGGATCCAGGTTCTGCCGGCACCCGGTAGTGGTAGCGGTAGGTGTCGGTGAACCCCAGCGCGCTGTACAGCCGCCGGGCCGTGGCGTTCTCGCCGCGCACCTGCAGGTAGGCCGAGCCCGCGCCGCCCGCGCGGCCCCATTGCATCAGCGCCTGGACCAGCGCGCGGCCATGGCCCTGGCCGCGGTGCGCGGGCGCCACCACGATGTCGAACAAACCGACGGCCCCGCGCTCGCGCACGCCCAGGCCGAAGCCCACGGCGTGGCCATGCTGGCGCACGGTGGCGAAGGCGCAGGGCAGGGCGATCGACTGCACCATGGCATGGTGCGTGGCGTGGTGCGCCGCTGCCACGCCGTTGGCGGCGGCGAACCCGTCCAGCCATTCAGCCGTCGGCGCCTGCGCGATTTCCACCGAGGGCTGCGGTGGCGCGCCCTCCAGCAGAGGCGCCTGCATGACCCATGTGGGCTCGAAAAGGGCATAGCCCGCGTCCTGCAGCGCCTGTTCGGCGCTGGCGCTCACCAGCGGCGAGATCCGGAACACAGGCCGCAGGCCCTGGCTGGCGTAGAGGGTTTGCGCCGCCTCGAGCACGCCGTCGAACGGCATTCCGGGTTCCAGCGCATTGACCGAATTGGCCCGCTTGGTGAAACCGCCGGAGAGGCGGAACACCCAGCCCTGGTGGAAAACGGTCTGGCGGGCGGGCCAGGCATTGAATGCGCGTTCTTCCAGGGCGCGCACAGTGGGCAGGTCGAAATCCGGAGCAGAGGTGGCATGGGAGGGCATGCAGGATTTATAGCAGCGCCCTCTGCCCTTGTTTTTATGTCCACCCGTAGTAAGGAAATGAAAACGTATTCTTATGGGTTTTATAAGGCAAACCCTAAGATGCCGACATCTCTTCTCAAAAGGTGTTTTCCGTGAACAAGCGTTTCCTGCTGCAATCGACCCTCGCCCTGGCCCTGGCCGCCGGCTTCCAGACCGGCGCTCTGGCCCAGGACAAGCCGCTGAAGATCGGCGTCACCGCCGGACCGCATGCGCAGATCTTCGAGCAGGTCAAGAAGGTCGCTGAAAAGGACGGCCTCAAGCTCCAGATCGTCGAGTTCAGCGACTACGTGCAGCCCAATGCGGCGCTGGCTTCCGGCGACCTGGATGCCAACAGCTACCAGCACAAGCCCTACCTTGACGCGCAGGTCAAGGACCGCGGCTACAAGCTCGTGTCGGCGGGCTACACGGTCAACTTCCCGATCGGCCTGTATTCCAAGAAGGTCAAGAAGCTCGAAGACCTGAAGGAAGGCGCCAAGTTCGGCATTCCCAACGACCCGACCAACGGCGGCCGCGTGCTGCTGGTGCTGCAGGACAAGGGGCTCATCAAGCTCAAGGAAGGCGCCGGCCTGAAGGCCACGCCGCTGGACGTCGTCTCCAACCCCAAGAAGCTGAAGTTCGTCGAACTCGATGCCGCGCAACTGGCCCGCTCGCTGGACGATCTGGACGCCGCCGCGGTCAACACCAACTTCGCGCTGTCCGCCGGCCTGAACCCCGCCAAGGACGCCATCGCGCAGGAAAGCGCCAAGAGTCCCTACGTCAACCTGATCGCCGTGCGCGAGGCCGACAAGGACAAGCCCTGGGTCGCCAAGCTCGTGAAGGCCTACCAGTCGGAAGAAATCCGCCAGTACATCCAGACGGAATTCAAGGGCGCCGTGCTGCCGGGCTTCTGATCGGCCCGCGTTCGATCAAGCCGCCAGCGCCTTCCCGGGTGCTGGCGGCTTTTTTCATGGGTGCGGGACGCCGAGGTGGGCCGTAAAGAGAGTCAACGAGTTGCTTAGATGTTTTTCGATGGAGAAACCGATTTTTTATTCGTTGGATTCGCGCCGGAGCGGTTCTACATTGGCTTTGGACGGCCAGGCCCCGCCAAACGGACGGCTGCAGCCACCCATTCACACAGATTCAAAGGAACGATCCATGTCCACCGCTGTGCAAGACACCGAACTGCCCCCCGCACTGCAAGCCGCCCACAACGACGCCCAGGCCTTGGGCCTGGCCCACGCCGGCGGCGTGCCGCCCACGGTTGCGTGGGACCTGTTCACCTCGGGCCAGGCCCTGCTGGTGGATGTGCGATCAGGCGAGGAACGCAAGTTCGTCGGCCATGTGCCGGGCAGCCTGCACGTGGCCTGGGCCACGGGCACGGCGCTCACCCGCAACCCCCGCTTCGTGCGCGAACTGGAGGCCGCCATCACCAAGGCCGCCACGCGCGATGCCCCCGTGCTGCTGCTGTGCCGCAGCGGCAAGCGCTCGGTGCTGGCGGCCGAGGCCGCGGCCAAGGCGGGCCTGCAGAATGTCTTCAATGTGACCGAGGGCTTCGAAGGCGAGATCGACGACCGCCAGCAGCGCGGCGCGTCGGACGGCTGGCGCCATCACCGCCTGCCCTGGGTGCAGGACTGACGGCGGCCTCGCGGCCCCACCGGCGGCCCGCCGAGGGCCGCCATTTTTTCATCCCAGGCAGGAGGCCTTGATGGCTGTCTTCGAGATCGATCACATCGTGCAGTCGCTGCACGCCGTCCGCCGCGAATGGCGCGATTCCCAAAAGCGCTCCCAGGAACCCGGCGGGCGCGAATTTCCGTCGCGCGATGCGCTGGCACAGGCGCTGGAGCAACTGAAGGGCGCGCTCTTTCCCATGCGTCTGGGGCCGCACGACCTGCGCCAGGAAAGCGAGGACTGGTACGTGGGCCACACGCTCGACCTGGCGCTGCACACCTTGCTGGCGCAGATCCGGCTGGAGCTGCGCTACGTCGCGCGCCAGCAGGGCTCGGGCGACGGCACGGCCATCGAGCCGCAGGCGCTGGAGGCCGCGCAGGCGTTCGCCGCATCGCTGCCGGACATCCGCCGGCTGCTGGACAGCGACGTGCTCGCCGCCTACCAGGGCGACCCCGCCGCGCGCAGCGTGGACGAGGTGCTGCTGTGCTATCCAGGCGTGCTGGCCATGATCCACCACCGGATCGCGCACCGCCTCTACACGCTGGGCCTGCCGTTGCTGGCGCGCATCGTGGCCGAACTGGCGCACGGCCAGACCGGCATCGACATCCATCCGGGCGCGCAGATCGGCGCGGGTTTTTTCATCGACCACGGCACGGGCGTCGTGATCGGCGAGACGGCGGTAATCGGCGAGCGCGTGCGCCTGTACCAGGCCGTCACGCTGGGCGCCAAGCGCTTTCCCACGGATGCCGACGGTCACTTGCAGAAAGGTTTGCCGCGCCATCCGATCGTCGAGGACGACGTGGTCATCTATGCGGGCGCGACCGTGCTGGGCCGGGTCACTCTGGGGCGTGGGGCAGTCATCGGCGGCAACGTGTGGGTCACTCACGATGTGCCGCCGGGCGGCAACGTCACGCAGGCGGTGTCGCGAGAAGGGTAGGTGCGGCGCAGCCCCCGAAAGCAGGGCGCAGCGCTGTAAAAGTATCAGCAAAAAGAAACAGGGAAACGCATGTCTGTACTGATCAAGAACTTCGGGGTCGCGGTGCGCCAGTCGCGCGAGGCGCAAGGCTGGTCGCAGGAGCGGCTGGCCGAGCATTCGGACCTGAACCGCTCCTACGTCGGGGAGATCGAGCGGGGCGCCGCCATCGCCTCGCTGCTCACGGTGGAAAAGCTGGCCGGCGCCTTGGGCGTGCGGCCCTCGGCGCTGGTCACGCGGGGCGAGTCGATCGGCGATGCGAATCTCGTGCGGGGACTGCAATTGACGGCTATAGCCTGTTGAGCGATGCGCTGGAAGCTTTGACACTGCCCAGGCTTTCTTCAACAACGCACGGAGTTCTCCATGTCTGCAACTGTGGGCGGTACGACCGCCTTGGGTGACAACGCCGCACGGCAATTGGCCAACGCGACCAAGACGGTCCCCCAACTCGAAACCATCAGCCCCCGCTGGCTCACGCACCTGCTGCAATGGGTGCCGGTGGAGGCGGGCATCTACCGCCTGAACAAGGTCAAGAACCCGGAATCCATCCGCGTCACCTGCACGGCCAAGGAAGAAGAAAACCAGCTGCCGCGCACCTTCGTCGACTACGAAGAAAACCCGCGCGAATTCTTCCTGAACGCCGTGAGCACGGTACTGGACGTGCACACCCGCGTGTCGGACCTGTACAGCAGCCCACACGACCAGATCAAGGAGCAACTGCGCCTGACGATCGAGACGATCAAGGAAAACCAGGAAAGCGAGCTCATCAACAACCCCGACTACGGCCTGCTGGCCCAGGTGACCGACGCGCAGCGCATCTTCCCGCTCACCGGGGCCCCCACGCCGGACGACCTGGACGAGCTGCTCACCAAGGTGTGGAAGGAGCCCGCCTTCTTCCTCACCCACCCGCTCGCCATTGCCGCCTTCGGCCGCGAAGCCACGCGCCGCGGCACGCCGCCGCCCACGGTGAGCCTGTTCGGCTCGCAGTTCATCACGTGGCGCGGCATTCCGCTCATTCCGTCCGACAAGGTGCCGGTGGCCGACGGCAAGAGCAAGATCCTGCTGCTGCGCGTGGGCGACAAGCGCCAGGGTGTGGTGGGCCTGTTCCAGCCGGGCCTGGCGGGCGAGCAGGGGCCGGGCCTGTCGGTGCGCTTCATGGGCATCAACAACCACGCCATCGCGTCCTACCTGATCTCGCAGTACTGCTCGCTGGCCGTGCTCACCAGCGATGCGCTGGCCGTGCTGGACGATGTCGAGGTGAACAAGTACCACGACTACCCGGACACCTACAAGTGAAGCGCAAGGAGCGGCCATGACCCTCGCTTCCTTCTCGCCGGGCGCCGACGCGTCCGGCGCCCCCATCGACCCGGCGCTGATCGCGCGCATGGCCAATGCCCTGTTCTCGGCGCTGCCGGGCGAGGCGGCATCGCCTGCGGGCGTGCACTCCGCAGGCGGCCTGCCTTCGGTGCCGCCTTCGTCCGTGCCCGGCCTGGGCGCCGTGCCGCCGGGCGTGCAGGCGCCGGCCAACATCGCGCCGCCCGGCTCGCCCCTGGCCAGCCCCGCCGGCTTCGGGCCCAGCGTGCCCGGCACGCCGATCCCGCAGGGCCAGGTGCCCGGCACCAACCTGCTGCCGGCTTCGCCCACGCAGGTGCTGTCGCTCGGCCACCGCGCCCCCGCGCTGCTGCCGCACGCCACGGCGGCCAACGGCCTGCCCGACACGGTGGTGAGCACGCTTCCGGCCTACGAGCCGCGCCTTGGCAGCGGGGTGCTGGGTGTGCCCGAGGCCTCGGGCGCGAGCGCATCGCAGGCGGCGGCCCATCCGGCAGCGCCTGCCTCTCCGGCCTCGCCGTACTACTTCGTCGGCGAGCGCCAGGCGCAGCCATCGCCCCGGGGCGCGCCGGTGCCCACGCCGCCGTCCGGCGACCGGCTGGATGCGCTGGCGCGCCTGCCGTTCGCGCAGCCGCAGGCAGCGCATGCGGGCCAGGCCCCGGCCGCACCGGCCAGCCTGGCGGCTGCGCCGTCGTCCGATCCGAAGTTCTACTTCGTGGACGCGGTGGTGCTGCCCAGCGGCTACGTCACCCCGGCCAAGCCCGCGCCGCACGGTACGGTGCCGCTGGCGGGCCAGGGGCAGCACCCGCCGTTCGACGTGCACGCCATCCGGCGCGACTTTCCCGTGCTGTCCGAGCGCGTGAACTGCCGCCAGCTGGTGTGGTTCGACAATGCGGCTACCACGCACAAACCGAAGGCGGTGATCGACCGCATCAGCCACTTCTACGCGCACGAGAACTCGAACATCCACCGCGCGGCGCATGAACTTGCCGCCCGCGCCACGGATGCCTACGAAGGCGCCCGCCAGCGCGTGAAGACGTTCATCAACGCACCCGATGTGAACGAGGTGATCTTCGTGCGCGGCACCACCGAGGCCATCAACCTGGTGGCCAAGAGCTGGGGCGGCCAGCACGTGGGCGAGGGCGACGAGATCATCGTCAGCCATCTGGAGCACCACGCCAACATCGTGCCCTGGCAGCAGCTCGCTGCCGCCAAGGGGGCGAGGCTGCGCGTGATTCCGGTGGACGACTCGGGCCAGGTGCTGCTCGATGAATACCAGAAGCTCCTGAACGACCGCACCAAGATCGTCGCCGTCACGCAGGTCTCCAACGCGCTGGGCACCGTGGTGCCGGTCAAGGAGATCGTGGCGCTGGCCCACCGTGCGGGCGCGAAGGCGCTGGTCGATGGCGCGCAGTCGGTCTCGCACATGCGGGTGGACGTGCAGGACATCGGCGCGGACTTCTTCGTGTTCTCGGGCCACAAGGTGTTCGGGCCGACCGGCATCGGCGTGGTCTGGGGCAGGCGCGAAGTGCTCGAAGACATGCCCCCATGGCAGGGCGGCGGCAACATGATTGCCGACGTGACGTTCGAGAAGACCGTGTTCCAGCCGATCCCGAACAAGTTCGAGGCCGGCACGGGCAACATCGCCGACGCGGTGGGCCTGGGCGCGGCGATCGACTACGTGAACCGCGTGGGGATCGAGAACATCGCGCGCTACGAGCACGAGCTGCTGGTGTACGGCATGCAGCAGCTGCGCGCCATCCCGGGCGTGCGGCTGATCGGCACGGCCGATGACAAGGCCAGCGTGATGTCGTTCGTGCTGGCCGGCTACTCGACCGAGGAAGTGGGCAAGGCGCTGAACGACGAAGGCATCGCCGTGCGCACCGGGCACCACTGCGCGCAGCCCATCCTGCGGCGATTCGGCGTGGAGACCACCGTGCGGCCGTCGCTCGCGTTCTACAACACGTTCGATGAGATCGACCGGCTGGTGCATGTGGTGCGCCGCCTCGCCGGCCAGCGCCGCGCCGGGTAGGACAAGCGCGCGTTTGCGCCATGACCCCGCACCCCCGGATGCTGCGCTGCAGCGCCGGGGGTGTTTTGCTTGAAAAGGGCGCCAGCGCAATCAATACTAGGGCATATAGCTACAAAAATAATAGCAAATGACGCTTTGGCGTTCCTCGAAAGCGGGCCCTGAAGGCGCCTCGCGCAGCGCTGGAACGCCGCAGGCCGTGTCTATCATGGCCCGTTGCGGCCCCGCGCCGTTCCGTCTTTTTGGCTGTTTCACAAGGAGTGCTCATGGACCAATACCAGATCGCCGTCATCGTCGGCAGTCTCCGCAAGGACTCGTTCAACCGCAAGCTGGCCACGGCCCTGGCCCGGCTCGCGCCGCCGGACTTTCACTTCACGCAGCTGCGCATCGACGACCTGCCGCTGTACAACCAGGACGACGATGCCCATCCGGCTCCCGCCGTGCTGCGCCTGAAGACCGAGATCGCCCAGTCGCAGGGCCTGCTGTTCGTCACGCCCGAATACAACCGTTCGATTCCCGGCGTGCTCAAGAACGCGCTGGACCACGCCTCCCGCCCCTATGGGCAGAGCGCCTGGGGCGGCAAGCCGGCTGGCGTGATCGGGGTGTCGATCGGCGCCATCGGCACGGCCATGGCCCAGCAGCACCTGCGCAACGTGCTGGCCTACCTCGACGTGCCCACGCTGGGCCAGCCCGAAGCCTTCGTTCAGGCCAAGGATGGCCTGTTCGATGAGGACGGCAACATCGGCGAGGCCAGCCGCCAGTTCCTGCAGGGCTGGGTCGAGAAGTACGTGGCCTGGGTCAAGCAGCACGCCAAGCTCTGACCGGCCGCTGGTTTTCAGCGCCTCCAGTCCGGCCGTCCTGTGATGGGTGGCCGGACTTTTTATTTGCCATTCGCGTTATTGGTTGCTAAAGTCAACCAATTGTTTGATGAAGGCAAATGAAAATGGCGTCAGATCCCCAGGTCGCTCCCGCGCCTGCGCCCGTCCCCGCGGCCGCGGTCAAGGCGCTTCGGCAGTTCAACCGGTTCTTCACGCGCCGCATCGGCGTGCTCGACGCCTATCTGGGCAGCGACCTGTCCCTGACCGACGTGCGCGTGCTCTACGAGCTGGCCCACCGCACCGAGCCCGTCGCCACCGACATCGCCAGGGACCTGGGCCTGGACGCCGGCTATCTGAGCCGCATCCTGCGCCGGTTCGAGAAGGCCGGCTGGCTGGAGCGCCGCCCGGGCGCAAAGGATGCGCGCCAGAGCCTGCTGCGCCTGACCGACGCCGGACACACCGCATTCGCCCCGCTGCAGCAGCGCTCGCGCGATGAGGCGGCAGCCATCCTGGCGCGCTTGTCGCCCGCGCAGCAGGCCGACGCGCTGGCCGCCATGCAGCGCCTGGAGACGCTGTTGTCTTCCGAACCGCCCAGCCGCCCCCGCCTTGTGGTGCTGCGCGACCCGGTGCCCGGTGACATGGGCTGGGTGGTGCAGATGCATGGCGAAATCTACTGGCGCGAATACGGCTGGAACCAGGCGTTCGAGGCCATGGTGGCCGAGATCGCCGCGCGGTTCGTGCGCGAATTCCAGCCCGGGTTCGACCGGTGCTGGATCGCCGAGGTGGATGGCGAGCGCATGGGGGCGGCCTTCGTGGTGCGCGAGTCTGACACCACCGCCCGGCTGCGCATGCTGATCCTGGCGCCCCAGGCGCGGGGCATGGGACTGGGCGGCCGGTTGGTGGATGAGTGCATCGCCTTCGCGCGGGGCCAGGGCTACGCGGAGATGACGCTGTGGACCAACAGCTGCCTGGCCGCTGCCCGCCACCTGTATGCGCAGCGCGGCTTCACGCTCGTGGCCTCGGAACCCTACACCGCCTACGGCCAGTCCCTGGTGGGCGAGACCTGGACGCGTGCGCTGTAGGCGCCTTGCGGCGCACGCAAAAAAGCCGGCGCAAGGCCGGCTTCCTGGTGACTGCGCAGTTGTCCGGTGGATCAGGCGGCTTCGGCCACGGCTTCCTGGCGGGATTGCGCCACGTGTGCCCGGATGTCGGAATCCGCGCTGTCCAGGGCCTTGGACTTGGCGTCCGGTCCCATGGCCACGCCTTCGGCGCGCACGAAGCGCACGTCGGTGATGCCGAAGAAGGCGAACACGGTCTGCAGGTAGCTCTCCTGGTGTTCCATGGCGCGGCCGGCATCGCTCGTCGAATACACACCGCCGCGGCTGGAGGCGACGATCACCGTCTTGCCCTTGGCCAGGCCCTGTGGGCCCGTGGCGGTGTAGGTGAACGTGCGGCCCGGCTGGGCGATGCGGTCGATCCAGGCCTTGAGCTGCGTGGGAACACCGAAGTTGTAGAGCGGCGCGCCGACCACGATCACATCGGCCGCCAGGAACTGGCTCACCAGTTGTTCGGACACGGCGTTTTCACGGCGCTGTGTTTCACTCAGGCCTTCAGTTTGGCCGGTGCGCGGCGCCATGGCCTCCATCGTGAAATGGGCCGGTGCCTGGGCGACCAGGTCCAGGTGCTGCACTTGCGTGCCGGGATGGGCTTTGACCCACGCCGCCACGGCGCGGGCGGTGAGTTGGCGCGAGACGGACTGTTCGCCGGTGATGGCGGAATCGATGTGCAGCAGTTGCATGGAAGGTTCTCCTCAGGATGGGGCCGCACCCGGTGTGCAGCGTTGGATAGATTGTGCAGATGAGTGCATTGATTGATAAGCCGGCCGGTTTGCGATAGATTGTTCTATAGGTGGAACAATCTGCAAGGGATGACTGTGCAAGATCTCAACGACATGCTGTATTTCGCCGAGGTTGTCGAGCGCGGAGGGTTTGCCGCTGCGGGCCGGGCGCTCGGCATCCCCAAGTCGCGCCTGTCGCGCCGCGTCTCCGATCTGGAGGCACAACTGGGCGTGCGGCTGCTGCAGCGCACCACGCGCAAGCTGTCGCTCACCGAGGTGGGCGAGGCCTATCTGCGCCACTGCCAGGCCATGCGCGAGTCCGCGCAGGCGGCGGCCGACACGGTGGCCCACGTCCAGGCTGAGCCGCGCGGCACGATCCGCGTGGTGTGCCCCGTCACGATCGCGCAGACCCTGCTGGGCGAGATGATGCCGGTGTTCATGGCGCGCTACCCCCTCGTGCGGGTGGAGATCCAGGTGAGCAACCGCGTGGTCAACCTGGTGGAGGAGGGCGTCGATGTGGCGCTGCGCGTGCGGGCCAAGCTGGACGACAGCGGCAGCATGGTCATCAAGCGGCTGAGCGAGGGCGACCTGCTGCTGGTCGCCAGCCCTACCCAACTGGCGCGCCAGGGCACGCCGCACACCCTGGAGGAACTGTCACGCATGGACAGCATCGCCATGTCGGCCGCCGACGGCCGTGCTTCGCTGCGGCTGGTCGGCCCCGGAGGGCAGGAGGCGGTGTGGCAGCACAGCCCGCGCTATGTGGCCGACGACCTGCTCACTCTCAAGTTGGCCGCGCAGGGCGGCGTGGGCATCTGCTGGCTGCCCGACTACATGTGCCAGGACGAATTGCGCAGCGGCCGGCTGGTGCACCTGCTGCCCGAATGGGCCCCGGAGCGTGGGGTGATGCACGCGGTGTTCCCCTCCCGACGCGGCCTGACGCCCGCGGTCCGGCGGTTTCTGGACTTTCTGGGCGAGACGCTGCAAGGCGCGACAACGGCGGTGCCGGCATCCGAGACCGAGGGCCTCGGCAGCGCGGCGTCGGTCGCTTCTTAAGATCAATTCGCGATTAATTCAAAAGAATATATTCGTTTGGGTTTTAAGGGCGGAATCGCAGAATGGGCCGCATCCACCGTTGAGGAGCCTGTTCCATGGCCACTGCACTGTCGTTCCGCACCTCCCGTGGGGTTCGAATCTTTCCCTTGTTCCATGCCCTGGCCACCGTGCCCTGCCGGCCATGAGCAGCAGCGCACCCACGCCTTTGTCCGCATCCGGGCGGCCGGTCGGCCGGCTCGACGGCGCAGCGCCGCAGGCGGCCCCGTCCGCACGCACCGCTGCGGGCGGCCCGGTCTCGGTGGTCATCGTCCCGGGCTGGCGCGATTCCGGACCTGGCCACTGGCAAAGCCTGTGGGCGGAGCGGCTGCCCGGCGCACGGCGCGTGGTGCAGGACGACTGGGTCACGCCCGCGCGGGCGCCCTGGGTGGCGGCGCTGGAGCGCACCGTGCTGGAGGCGCCGCACCCCGTCGTGCTGGTGGCGCACAGCCTGGGCTGCATCACCGCGACGCACATGGGCGAACCGGCCGCGGCCCGGGTGCAGGGCGCCTTGCTGGTCGCCCCGGCCGATCCGGAGCGCCGGGCGGTGCTGAGCGACTTCGCCCCCGTGCCTTACGCGCCGCTGCCGTACCGCAGCATCCTGGTGGCGAGCAGCAACGATCCCTACTGCCCCATCCGCCTGGCCGGCGCCTACGCGAGGGCCTGGGGCAGCGAGTTCGTTCGCCTGCCGCAGGCGGGGCATGTGAACGTGGACTCGGGCCATGGCGAATGGCCCCTGGGCTGGGCACTGCTGCATTCGCTGGTCGATGGCGCGGAGTGGGGCCTCGGCCATGGTGCCACGGAAAGCCGTTCCGCCGCCTGATGAGGTTGCTATTGTTTTTGTAGCTATACGCCCTAGTATCCATTGCACTGGGGGCATTTTTTGCTCAAACCTGCTACACCGCCCCTTGTTTTTGCCGGTGTTCTATATTCTGGAAGTCGATTAATTAACAAAAATATATTCTTTTGAGTTTTAAGCGCTGCCGCCCACAATCGGTTTCACTTTTTCAGTAACGAGGGCGCAGACATGACTTCCCGGACAAAACTCAAGACTTTCCTGGCCGTGGTGGCCTTGGTGGCTGGCGGCGTCGCGTCGGCACAGACGTCCACGCTGCTGAACGCTTCCTACGACGTGGCCCGTGAGTTCTACAAGGACTACAACCCCGCCTTCGCCGCCCACTACAAGAAGACCACCGGCAAGGACGTGAAGATCGACCAGGCCCATGGCGGCTCCAGCGCCCAGGCCCGCGCGGTGAACGACGGCCTCGACGCCGACGTGGTCACGATGAACACCACGACCGACATCGACTTCCTTGCCACCAACGGCGTGGTCGCCAAGGACTGGGCCAAGCGCTTCCCCAACGATGCATCGCCCACCACCTCGACCATGCTGTTCCTGGTGCGCAAGGGCAACCCCAAGAACATCAAGGACTGGGACGACCTCGCCAAGCCCGGCGTGCAGGTCGTCGTGGTGAACCCCAAGACCGGCGGCAACGGCCGCTACGCCTACCTGGCGGCCTGGGGCAGCGTGCGCGAGAAGGGCGGCACCGACGCCCAGGCCGCTGAGTTCGTGGGCCAGGTGTTCAAGAACGTCCCCGTGCTGGGCAAGGGCGGGCGCGATGCCACCAGCATCTTCCTGCAGCGCAACACCGGCGATGTGCTGATCACGTTCGAATCCGAGGTGCTGTCCATCGAGCGCGAATTCGGCAAGGGCAAGGTCGATGCGGTGTACCCCTCCAGCAGCGTGCTGGCCGAAAACCCCGTCGCGGTGGTCGAGCGCACCGTCGCCAAGAAGGGCACGGGCGAACTGGCCAAGGCCTATCTGGACTACCTCTACTCCGATGAGGCGCAGGAGATCGCGGCCCGCCACGCGCTGCGTCCGCGTTCCGAAGCGGTGCTGAAAAAGCACGCCGACCTGTTCAAGCCCGTCAAGCTGTTCACCGTGGCCAAGTACTTCGGCTCGCTCGGCGAGGCACAGAAGGTGCACTTCAACGACGGCGGCCAGTTCGACAAGCTCTACACCCCCGGCGCCAAGTAAGACATGAACGCTGCGACCTCTGCCTTGCCCGGCGCCGCCGTGGCGTCCACGGGCGGGGCCCGGCGCAGCCCGAAGCGGGTTCTGCCCGGCTTCGGCCTGACGCTGGGCTACACCATCTTTTACCTGAGCATCATCGTGCTCATCCCGCTGTCGGCGCTGGTCTTCAAGACCTTCACGCTGACCTGGGACCAGTTCTGGACCGCCATCAGCGCACCGCGCGTGCTGGCGTCCTACCGGCTCACCTTCGGCGCGTCGTTCATCGCGGCGGTGGTCAACCTCGTGTTCGGCCTGCTGATCGCCTGGGTGCTGGTGCGCTACCGCTTTCCGGGCAAGAAGATCGTCGATGCCCTGGTAGACCTGCCGTTCGCGCTGCCCACGGCGGTGGCGGGCATTTCGCTCACCGCCTTGCTGGCCGGCAACGGCTGGGTCGGGCAGTACCTGGAGCCGTTGGGCATCCAGTTGGCGTTCAAGCCCGCCGGCGTGGTGATCGCGCTGATCTTCATCGGGCTGCCCTTCGTGGTGCGTACGGTGCAGCCGGTGCTGGAAGACGCCGAGAAGGAACTGGAAGAAGCCGCCACCAGCCTGGGCGCCACGCGCTGGCAGATCTTCACGCGCGTCATCCTGCCCGCGATCACCCCGGCGCTGCTCACGGGCTTTGCCATGGCGTTCGCGCGGGCGGTGGGTGAATACGGCTCGGTCATCTTCATCGCGGGCAACATGCCCATGATCTCCGAGATCACGCCCCTCATCATCATCGGCAAGCTGGAGCAGTACGACTACGCGGGCGCCACGGCGGTCGCGGTGGTGATGCTGGTGATCTCCTTCGCGCTGCTGCTCGTCATCAACGCATTGCAGGCCTGGCAGCGCCGCCACGCAGGAGCCCCGGCATGACTTCCACCGCTTCCAACTCCGGCGGGCGCAACGTGGTGCGCCGCGCCCAGGCCGGCACGACCGAGGCCCTCTGGGTGCGCTGGACGCTGATCGGCATCGCGCTCGCGTTCCTGCTGCTGTTCCTCGTGCTGCCGCTGGCCGCCGTGTTCACCGAGGCGCTGCGCAAGGGCTTCGGCGCCTACGTGGCGGCGCTCAAGGAGCCCGATGCCTGGGCCGCCATCCGGCTGACCCTCATCACCGCGGCCATCGCGGTGCCGTTGAACCTGGTGTTCGGCGTGGCGGCGGCGTGGGCCATCGCCAAGTACGAGTTCCGGGGCAAGGCGTTCCTGACCACGCTGGTGGACCTGCCGTTTTCCGTCTCGCCCGTGGTGGCCGGCCTGGTGTACGTGCTGATGTTCGGCGCCAACGGCTGGTTCGGCCCCTGGCTGGCGGCGCACGACGTCAAGATCATCTTCGCCGTGCCGGGCATCGTGCTGGCGACGATCTTCGTGACCTTCCCGTTCATCGCGCGCGAGCTGATTCCGCTCATGCAGGCCCAGGGCAGCGACGAGGAGCAGGCGGCCATCGTGCTGGGCGCGAGCGGCTGGCAGACCTTCTGGTACGTGACGCTGCCCAACATCAAGTGGGGCCTGCTGTACGGCGTGATCCTGTGCAATGCGCGCGCCATGGGCGAGTTCGGCGCGGTGTCGGTCGTCTCGGGCCACATCCGCGGGCAGACCAACACCATTCCGCTGCACGTGGAGATTCTCTACAACGAATACCAGTCCGTGGCGGCGTTCGCTGCGGCCTCGCTGCTGGCCCTGCTGGCACTGGTCACGCTGGTCACCAAGTCCATTGCCGAATGGCGCAACGAGCAGGAGCGCAAGGCCGCGGCCGCGCTGCCGCCCGAGCGCCCCGCACCCGCCGCCGTGGGCGCGCGCTGAACGAAAGCACACCATGAGCATTGAAATCCGCAACATCAGCAAGCAGTTCGGCAGCTTCCAGGCACTGCGCGACGTGAGCCTGGACATCCAGTCCGGCGAACTGATCGCGCTGCTCGGCCCCTCGGGCTGCGGCAAGACCACCCTGCTGCGCATCATCGCGGGGCTGGAGACGCCCGACGTCGGCACCATCCACTTCTCGGGCGAGGACACGACCGACGTGCACGTGCGCGACCGCGGCGTGGGCTTCGTCTTCCAGCACTATGCGCTGTTCCGGCACATGACGGTGTTCGAGAACGTCGCCTTCGGCCTGCGCGTGAAGCCGCGCGGCGAGCGCCCGAGCGATGCGCAGATCAAGCAGAAGGTGACCGACCTGCTCAAGCTCGTGCAGCTCGACTGGCTGGCCGACCGCTATCCGTCGCAATTGTCCGGCGGCCAGCGCCAGCGCATCGCCCTTGCGCGCGCCCTGGCGGTGGAGCCCAAGGTGCTGCTGCTGGACGAGCCCTTCGGCGCGCTCGATGCCAAGGTGCGCAAAGAACTGCGCCGGTGGCTGCGCCGCCTGCACGACGAACTGCACGTGACCAGCATCTTCGTGACCCACGACCAAGAGGAAGCCCTGGAAGTGGCCGACCGCGTGGTGGTCATCAACCAGGGCCGGATCGAGCAGAGCGGCTCGCCCCAGGAGGTGTGGGAACAGCCGGCCAGCCCGTTCGTCTATGGTTTCCTGGGCGACGTGAACCTGTTTCGCGGCCGCGCCCACGAAGGGCTGGTGCACGTGGAGGGCATGGCCATCGATTCGCCCGAGCATGCGGGCGCCCAGAACGCCAGCGCCTTTGCCTATGTGCGTCCGCACGACCTGGACGTGCAGCGCTACTCGCCCGGCGAGGGCGTTGACGCCGATGGGCGCCCGCGCGGCATCGTCGCGCAGCTCAGCCGTGCCATCGTCGTGGGGCCGATCGCGCGCCTGGAACTTATTCCCGATGCCGACCACAAACCAGCGGACAATGCGAGCCCCGACTCGGTGATCGAAGCGCAGATTCCTGCGCAGCAGTACCGGGAGATGGGTTTCAGGGAGGGTGAAACGCTGGTGGTCACACCGCGCCGCGCCCGCGTTTTTCTGGACCACGCCGCCGGTATCTGATGCAGCCTTCGAGGGCTGCCGACCGCGGCCTTCAAGGACAAGAACAATGGTGTTGAACTGGTTGGATGCCGCGCCCCGCCGCGTGCTGGGCCTCATCGCGGCGGCCTGCGTGGCCATGCTGGCTTTTGGCATGTACCTGCAGCATGTCGTGGGGCTCGAGCCCTGCCCGATGTGCATCGTGCAGCGCTATGCGCTCATCGGGGTCGCCGTGTTTGCGGCCCTGGCCAGCGCCCGGGGCACCCGGGGCTGGTGGATGTCGTGGGCCTTCCTGGCGCTGCTGTCGTCGGGATTCGGCGCCTTCGTGGCGGCCCGGCAGTGCTGGCTGCAGTGGTACCCGCCCGAGATCGCCACCTGCGGTCGCGACTTCTACGGAATGATCGAGCACTTCCCCATCGGCCGCGCGATCCCCATGATCTTCCGCGGTTCAGGCGACTGCGCTGCGGTGGACTGGACCTTCCTCGGCGGCTCCATCGCCAACTGGTCGTTCATCTGCTTCGTGCTCATGGCCGTCGTGCTGCTGGTGCTGCTGGCCCGCGGCGGGCGAGGGGGCGCCAACCGCCGCCGGCTGGCTGCGGCTTGAAACCCGACTGCACTCCGTTGAATGAAAAAGGCGCCCTGAACAGGCGCCTTTTTTTGGGCGTTGCAAATCTGTCAGATCGGTGCCGGCGTTGCCATGGGATCCTGGGCGGGAAACACAGGGCCCCGGGTTCCGGGCACCCAGGGCGCCATCTTGTCCATCACCTGCGTGAACGCCGTGCTGGCCTCCCATGCTGCCAGCCACTTTCGCACATGGGGCCAGGGGCCCACCTGCCAGTCAGTGGCGTCGATGCCTGCAAACTGGCGCACGAACGGCATGATGGCCACGTCGGCCAGCGTGGGCCGCGGGCCGCACAGGAAGGCGTGTTGCGCCAGCCGCTCGTCCCACTGGGTCAGGAACGCGGTGGCGGTGGCCTGGGGCGTTGGCGCGTCCTCCACGCCGTCCCCCGTGCCGGTTTGCTGCGGATAGCGGTTCGGGTACTTGCAGCGGTCCAGGGCCTGTTTGAAGGTGCCGTCGCAGGCCGCGATGAGCGCATCGGCGTCCCGGGCCGTTGCGGCATCTTCGGCCATCCAGCCCTGCGGGTCGTGGCGAGCGAGCGCCCAGCGCATGATCTCCAGGCTTTGTTCCAGCACCTGGCCATCGGGCAGCACCAGCACGGGCACCGTGGCTTTGGGCGATGCGTCCCGCAAGGCTTGCGGCTTGTCGCGCAATACCACCTCGCGCAATTCACAGGCCTGCCCGCTGGCTGCGATCGCCATGCGGGCCCGCATGGCGTAGGGGCAGCGGCGAAAGGAATACAGCACGGGCAGGCCGCTGGGCGCGTCTGAGGGCTGACCATCGGACTGCGCCGCATCTGAGGAACCCAGGCGCGCACCGATGTGGTCCTGCCCGCGCTGCCGCGCGAGCACCATCTGTTGCTCGCGCTCGGCCAGGGCGCGCTCCTGCTCGGGCGTGCGCGTGCCATGGCAATAGGGGCAGCTCACGCCGGGGCGGTACTGGGGCGATGCGAGCTCGGCCTCGCCCAGCGGCATGCGGCAGGACCGGCACAGCTGGTGCCGGCCTGTGGACAGGCCGTGGCCGACCGACACGCGTTCATCGAACACGAAACAATCGCCGTGCCAGCGGCTGTCTTCGGCGGGCACGTCTTCCAGATATTGCAGGATGCCGCCGTCCAGGTGGAACACCTCGTCGAAGCCCTGCGACTTGAGCAGGGCGGTGGACTTCTCGCACCGGATGCCGCCCGTGCAGAACATGGCCACCTTGGGCCGGTGTGCCAGCACGCCGCCCGGCGCGCGCTGCTGCTCCACCCAGGCCGGAAACTCCGTGAAGCTGCGCGTGCGCGGGTTGATCGCCCGGGCGAAGCTTCCGATGCCCACTTCATAGTCGTTGCGCACGTCGATCACCACCACCTCGGGGTCGTCGATCAGGGCGTTCCATTGCGCCGGCGGCACGTGCGTGCCGGCATTGCGCGCCGGGTCCAGTCCGGTCACGCCCAGGGTGACGATCTCGCGCTTGAGCCGCACCCGCATGCGGTAGAACGGCATGCGGTCGCCCAGCGCCTCCTTGTGGCGCAGGCCGGCCAGCCGCCCATCGGCGCGAAGCCAGGCCAGCACGGCCCGCACGTCTGCGGGCTCCCCTGCGATCGTGCCGTTGATCCCCTCGGGCGCCAGCAGCAGCAGGCCCCGCACGCCATGGGTCTCGCACACGGATTGCAGCGGTGGCTGCAGTGCGGCGCAGTCGGGCAGATCGACGAAATGGTAGAGGGCGGCGGTGAGGATCTCGGGCATGGGGTGGCGATGATAGCGGCGCGTCTGGAACGAGCGGAGCGTGTGAGGGGCGATCAGGCCGGTTCTCCCGGCAGGCTGCCGCAGCCGGCCAGCAGCCAGCCGCGAAAGGCCTGCAGCGCAGCACTGGGCGGGCGGGATTTCAAGCGCGTGAGCCAGTAGGCACCCAATGCGATGCGCGTGCCGAAGGGCTGCACGAGCCGCCCCTGTTGCAACTCCCTTTGAAAAAGCCGCACCGGCAGCAGCGCCACGCCCGCGCCCTGCGCGGCGGCCTCGGCCAAGGCCAGGGAGGAGTCGAACACCGTGCCCCGCACGAGCGGGCAGGGCACACCGGCGGCGCTGAACCAGGCGGCCCACTCGTCCGCGCGGTAAGAACGCAGCAGCGATTCGTGCGCCAGGTCGGCCGGCGCCCGCAGCCGGGGTGCGATGGAGGGCGCGCACATGGCGGACAGCGGCGCTTCCAGCAGGCGGTCGGCCTCGGTGCCATGCCAGGCGCCGTCCCCGAACCGGATGGCGCAGTCCAGTCCCTCGCCCGCGATGTCCACCCGGTTGTTGTGCGTCAGCAGGCGCAGGTCCACGAAGGGGCACGCCTGCTGGAACTCGCGCAGCCGCGGCAGCAGCCACCCCACGGCGAAGGTGCCCACGGCGCCGACGGTGAGCACTTCGCGGGGGCGGGTGTCGCTGAACTGTTCCAGGGCACCGGCAATGCGGCCGAACGCGTCGGCCAGCACCGGCAGCAGAGCCAGGCCTTCGTCCGTCAGTGCCAGTCCACGCGGCAGGCGCCGAAACAGCGGTTTGCCCAGGCGCTCTTCGAGGTTGCGGATGTGCTGGCTGACCGCGGTCTGGGTCACGCACAGCTCCTGGGCTGCACGGGTGAGGTTGAGGTGGCGCGCCGAGACCTCGAAGGCGCGCAGGGCATTGAGGGGCAGGTGCATGGCGTCGGAATCAGGCAGGCAAGTAGCAAGTAGTTTTTCTTGGGGCTCTTCCCGATTATTGTCGATGGTGCTCTGGCCGACATGTCTCTATCGTTCGGGTCTTCTTGCTTCCAACGACAGGTTCATTCCATGCAAAGACGCCAGTTTTCCTTTGATCTCTTCGCCGCCGTGGCCGCCGCTTCGACGGCCGCCTTGTGGGCCGGCCCGGCCCATGCCGCCGCGCCAGCGGGCCAGCGCAACGCGCGGGAGGTGGCCTGGCAGGCCGCCATGCGGCAGCTTGAATCGGCACTGGACGGCCACCCCAAGGCGCGGCTCGGGGTCGCCATGCTCGACACGGGCTCCGGGCTGTCGCTGGGCTGGCGCCAGGACGAGCGCTTTCCCATGGCCAGCACCTTCAAGCTGCTGCTGGCCGCGTGGATGCTGGAGCGGGTCGACCGGGGCCAGGAGGCGTTGGACCGCCGGGTGCATTTCGACGGGTCGGCGCTCGTGGCCTATTCGCCGGTGACGGAAAAGCGCGTGGGCGACGTCGGCATCACGGTCGGCGAGCTGTGCGAAGGCACCGTCACGCTGAGCGACAACACCGCGGCCAACCTGCTGCTGTCGCGCCACGGCGGCCCGCAGGGCTTCACCGCCTTCGCGCGGAGCCTGGGCGACACGGTGACGCGGCTGGACCGCACCGAGCCCACGCTGAACGAGGCCATCGCGGGCGATCCGCGCGACACCACCACGCCGCAGGCCATGCTGCAGTCGCTGCGCAAGGTGGCGTTGGGCGATGCACTGAGCCCGGCCTCGCGCGCCCAGCTGGTCGAATGGATCGTGGCCACGAAGACGGGCGACAAGCGGCTGCGTGCCGGCGTGCCGGGCTGGCAGGTGGGCGACAAGACAGGCACGGGCAACCAGGGTTCTTCCAACGACATCGGCGTGCTGTGGCCGCCCGGCGGCGGCGCCCCCATCGTGGTCACCTGCTACATGACCCAGACCACGGCGGCACCTGAAAAGCGCGATGCCACCATCGCCGAGGTGGCGCGCCAGGTGGCCCGGGCGGTCGCTGCCTGAGCGGTGTGGCCGCAGGCCGGGCCGCCGCCTACAGTTTCTTGACGAGCACCTGGCTGCGGCGGTCCCAGTTGTACTTGCGCTTGCGGGCTTCGGGCAGCCACTCGGGGTCCACGGGCTGGAAGCCGCGCTTGATGAACCAGTGCATGGTGCGTGTCGTCAGCACGAACAGGCTGGTCAGCCCCATCCCCCGCGCCCGCTGCTCGATGCGCTTGAGCAGCTTTTCGCCATCGCCCGTGCCCTGGCTGTGCGGCGACACGGTCACGGCCGCCATCTCGGCCGTGCGGCCCTCCGGATAGGGGTAGAGCGCCGCGCAGCCGAAGATCACGCCGTCGTGTTCGATGATGGTGTAGTTGGCGATGTCGCGTTCGATCTCGGTGCGGTCGCGCTTGACGAGCGTGCCGTCCTTCTCGAACGGCTCGATCAGCTGCAGGATGCCGCCCACGTCGTCCGGCGTCGCCTCGCGCAGTTCTTCCAGTTTTTCATCGACCACCATGGTGCCGATGCCGTCGTGCACGTAGATCTCCAGCAGCAGCGCACCGTCCACCGCGAAAGGAATGATGTGGCTGCGCTCCACGCCGTTCTGGCAGGCCTTCACGCAGTGCTGCAGATAGAACGCGGTGTCGGTCGGCCGCTGGCTGGGCGGCACGCGGGCCAGCATCTGCCGGGCCTGGGCCAGCGGCAGTTCCGTGTCGATGGGGTTGTCGTCGCTTTCGGGTTCGTCGGGGTTCATGCGGATGCCGGGCACCTCGCACACGAAGACCAGCTTGTCGGCCTTGAGCGCGATCGCCACCGAGGTCGCGACCTCTTCCATCGTCAGGTTGAAGGCCTCGCCGGTGGGCGAGAAGCCGAAGGGCGACAGCAGCACCAGCGCATCCATGTCGAGCGAGCGCCGGATGCCCGCCACATCCACCTTGCGGACCAGGCCCGAATGCTGGAAATCCACCCCGTCCACGATGCCCACGGGCCGGGCCGTCAGAAAGTTGCCGGAGATCACGCGCACCGTGGAGCCCGCCATCGGCGTGTTGGGCAGGCCCTGGCTGAAGGCGGCCTCGATCTCGTAGCGCAACTGGCCCGCGGCCTCCTGCGCGCAGTCGAGCGCCACCGAATCGGTGACGCGGATGCCGTGCGAATACTTCTCGGCATGCCCCTTGGCCGCGAGCTGCTCGTTCACCTGCGGGCGAAAGCCGTGCACGAGCACGATCTTCACGCCCATCGCCTGGATCATGGCCAGGTCCTGCGCGATGGCCTGGAGCTTGCCGGCCGCGATGGCCTCGCCCGTGAGCCCGATCACGAAGGTCTGGTGGCGGAACTTGTGGATGTACGGCGCAACCGAGCGGAACCAGGGGACGAAGGTGAAGTTGAAGACGGCGGACATGGCGAAAGGTGAAGAGAGCGGGGACTGCACCCTGCGGAGCGGCGCAGGTTGCGTGGGGAGGGCGGGGCGTTTTCCGCTGCGGCCGAATTATCGTCGCCATCGCTGCGGACGGAACGGCGCCAGGTCGATCTCGGGAGGCTGCCCGTCCATGCACTGCGCCACCACCCGTCCCGTGCGGGCCGAAGCGCCCAGGCCTACATGGCCGTGGCCATAGGCATGGATGACGTCAGCACAGGCGCTGGCGGGGCCGATGCAGGGCAGTCCGTCGCTGGTGCTCGGACGCCGACCCATCCAGAAGCGGGCGCCGTCCTCCAGTGCGGCGCGGGGCAGCGAAGGGTACAGATCGAATAGGTGTCCCAGCAGGATGCGGGCGCGGCGCCAGTCGGGTGCGGCGTGCAGGCCGGCGATCTCCACCTGGCCCGCCACCCGCAGGCCGTGCGCCATCTGGTGCACGATGAGTTTGCGGTCCATCACCATCGTGGAGGTACGGGGGCCGGCGGGCGGGCGCTCCCCGGCGCGGGCCTGCACGTCCAGCATCGCATGGTACCCGCGCTCGGTGTCCAGCCACACACGGTCGCCGGCGGCTCGGGCCAGCGGCCGCGAATAGGCGCCCGCCGCGATGACCGCACCCTGGCAGGGCAGGTCGCCCTGGTCGGTCCGCACGGCGTGCAGACGGCCTGCCTCGATGTGCAGCCCGGTGGCCTGGCCCGTGACCCAGCGCGCGCCGAGGGATTGCGCATGGGCCACCAGGGCAGCGAGGTAGGCGCCGGGGTTGGCGCAGTGGCCGGCTTCGGCCACGCGCACGCCGAAGCCGTAAGCCGAGGCCAGGTCGGGCTCCTGCGCGCGCAGGCTGGCGCCTTCCACCGTCTCGAACGCGATGCCTTCCTCGCCGCGAAGCCGCCAGCCCAGCGCATCTGCCTCGAAGTCCGCCCGCGAGCGGTAGGCGTGCAGCAGGCCGCGCTGGGCCACCAGATGCGGGACGCCGGCTTCGCTGGCCAGCCGGGCATGCAGCGCCGGCGCATCGCGCAGCAATTGGCGCAGGGCATGCGCGGTGCGGGCCACGTGCGCGGGCGTGCGGCCCGAGCGCAAGAAGCGCCACAGCCACGGCAGGGCGCGGGGCAGGTAGCCCCAGCGCACGGTGAGCGGGCCCTGCGGGTCCAGCAGGTAGCCAGGCACCTGCTTCCACATGCCGGGCCCTGCGGGCGGAAGAATGGAGTGGGAAGACAGCCAGCCCGCATTGCCGTAGCTGGTGGCTTCTTCGCCGGCGGGGGCATGGGGGTTGAGCAGCGTGACCTGGCGGCCGGAGCGCAGCATCTCGATCGCGCACACCGTGCCTACGATGCCGGCCCCGATCACCACGACGTGCCGGCGCCGGTCGGCGGGCCCGGCCGCCCTGGCCTGGGTGGCGTGTTCGGCAAGGGCGGGAGTGGCGGAGGCTGTGGCGGGCATGTGTGCGGCTGCGCAGGGCAGCGAGGAGAAGAGGGGGTGTGGGCCGGACCCGATCGTGTCATTTTTCCACGGAAGGGTCCGGTCCACGGTGCCCTGCCGGCCTGGTGCCCGGTGAGCACCGGCGGATCAGCCGTCCGCGCCGCGGCGCACGGCACGCTGCAGCGCCACTCGGTCGGCGCGGCGCTGCGCGCCCTGGCTGCGGATGTGCTTGCCCGCCGCGGCGCTGGTGCCGCGCGCCGCCAGCGCGCGGGCCACCGGGTTGCGCGGCGCTGCGCTGGCTTCGAGGTGCAGCACCATCGGCTGCTTCATGCGGCGCAAGGCCTTGACCCGGCCTTGCTGGAAGGCGCGGGAACGTTTCTGAGCACTCATGTGCGATTCCTGAAAAGCAAAAAGCCCCGGCTGAGCAAGCCAGGGCTTTCGTGCGGCGCACCCCCATTCGAATGGGCGGGGGAGCGCAGCAGCCTTGGCTGAACGGTGTGTGAGCGACACGGTTCAGCCGGGGCGAGGAACCGTGTTCAGTGGGGGGTGTTGAACAAATGAGGCATGGAAAGACAGCTCCTGAAAGGTGCGCAGCAAGGGTGCTCGTTGCTGCGCTGGTGAAGCGAAGGCGCGATTATCGAAGCGGCTTCGCGGGCGTGGCAAGGCCTGCCGTGGCCCCTGGCGGCCCTTGTTGTGCAGGGCCAACGGCGGGCTCGGATAATGCAGCCCTTCATGACCGAATCCGCGCCTTCCTCTTCTTCCCCTTCTTCCTCCACCCCCGGGGCGCCCAACGCGCCGTTGCGCATCACCTTCCCGCCGTCGCTGCCCGTCTCGGCGCGGCGCGACGAAATCATGGCGGCGATGCGGGAGCACCAGGTCATCATCGTGTGCGGGGAGACCGGCTCGGGCAAGACCACGCAACTGCCCAAGATCGCGCTGGCATTGGGGCGCGGCAAATGCAACGCCGCGCCGGGACAGAAAGGCCAGCTCATCGGCCACACGCAGCCGCGGCGCATCGCTGCCAGCAGCGTGGCCAAGCGCATCGCCGAAGAGCTGCAGACCCCGCTGGGCGACGTGGTGGGCTACAAGGTGCGGTTCCAGGACCGGCTGTCGCGCGACGCCTCGGTCAAGCTCATGACGGACGGCATCCTGCTGGCGGAGACCCAGACCGACCCGCTGCTCAAGGCCTACGACACGCTCATCATCGACGAGGCGCACGAGCGCAGCCTGAACATCGATTTCCTGTTGGGCTACCTGCGGCAAATCCTGCCGCGCCGGCCCGACCTGAAGGTGATCGTCACGTCGGCCACCATCGATGCCGACCGCTTTGCCAAACATTTCGCCTTGCCGCGGCGCCTGCCGGGCCGCTCCAAACCAGGCGATGCGCCCCACACCGCAGGGCCGCAGGGCGCGGAGCTGATTCCGGCGCCCATCATCTACGTGTCGGGCCGGACCTTTCCGGTCGAGCAGCGCTGGCGCCCGTTCGAAGAGTCGCGCGACTACGGCCTGAACGAAGCCATCGCCGACGGCGTGGACGAGCTGTGGGCCGGCAACGCGGGCGGCGACATCCTCGTCTTCCTGCCCGGCGAGCGCGAGATCCGCGAGGCGGCCGACCATCTGCGCAAGCACCTGGCGCACCAGCCGGTGATGCGCAATGCCGAGGTGCTGCCCCTGTTCGCGCGGCTGTCGCAGGCCGAGCAGGACCGCATCTTCGACGGGCACACGGGCCGGCGCATCGTGCTGGCCACCAACGTGGCCGAGACCTCGCTCACCGTGCCTGGCGTCCGCTACGTGATCGATGCCGGCACCGCGCGCGTCAAGCGCTACAGCTTCCGCAGCAAGGTGGAACAGCTGATGGTCGAGCCCGTCAGCCAGGCCGCCGCCAACCAGCGCGCGGGCCGTTGCGGCCGAGTGGCCAACGGCATCTGCATCCGGCTCTACGACGAGGCCGACTTCAACGGCCGGCCCCGGTTCACCGACCCAGAAATTTTGCGGTCCTCGCTGGCCGGCGTCATCCTGCGCATGAAGTCGCTGCACCTGGGCGACGTGGCGCAGTTCCCTTTCATCGAGGCGCCTTCGGGCCGCGCGATCGCCGACGGCTACCAGTTGCTGGGCGAACTGGGCGCGGTGGACGAATCCAACGAACTCACGCCGATGGGCCAGGAGCTGTCGCGCCTGCCGCTCGACCCGCGCGTGGGCCGCATGATCCTGGAGGCGAGGGAGCGCCAGGCGCTGGACGAGGTGCTCATCATCGCCAGCGCCCTGAGCGTGCAGGACGTGCGCGACCGCCCCATGGATGCGCAGCAGCAGGCCGACCAGGCCCACGCCAAGTTCGACGACGAAAAGAGCGAGTTCAGCGGCTACCTCAAGCTGTGGAAATGGATCAACGAAGCGCGGGGTGGCGCGACCACCCTGCCGTCGGCGCGCATGCAGAAGCAGGCCGCACGCAAGGGCGCACCCTCGCAGGCCGTGCTGCCCGTGGCACAGCGCATGGCCGCGGCGGCCGTGATGCCGCCAGCGGCCACCGAGGCCGCAGCGGCTGCGCCCACCCACAAGCTCAGCAACCGCCAGTACGAATCGCTGCTGCGCCAGAACTTCATCAGCGTGCGCCGACTGCGCGAGTGGCGCGACATCCACACGCAGTTGCTGACCGTGGTGACCGAACACCGCTGGCGCATCAACGACCGCCCTGCCAGCTACGAGCAGATCCACCTGTCCATGCTGGCCGGGTTGTTGGGCAACATCGGCGTCAAGAGCGACGAGGACGACTGGTACCTGGGCGCACGCGGCATCAAGTTCTACAAGCACCCGGGCGCGCACCTGTCCAAGAAGCCCGGGCGCTGGATCGTCGCGGCCGAGCTGGTGGAGACCACGCGCCTCTTCGGCCGGGGCATCGCGGCCATCGAGCCGCAGTGGATCGAGCAACTGGGCGGGCACCTGCTCAAGAAGCAGCTGCTCGACCCGCATTGGGAAAAGAAGGCGGCCGAGGTCAACGCGCTGGAGCGCGCCACGCTGTACGGCATCGTCATCTACAACAACCGGCGGGTGAACTTCGGCAAGGTGGACCCTTATGCAGCGCGCGACATCTTCATTCGCGAGGCGCTGATCGGCGGGCAGTGGGAAACCCGTCTGCCTTTTCTGGCTGCCAACCACAAGCTCATCGCCAAGGTCGAAGAGCTCGAACACAAGTCGCGCCGACAGGACGTGCTGGTGGACGACGAACTGATCTATGCCTTCTACGACCAGCAGTTGCCGGCCGACGTGTGCAGCGGGCACAGCTTTGAGGCGTGGTACCGCGAGGCGAGCGCGTCGAACCCCGACCTGCTCAAGCTGACGCGCGAAGAACTCATGCGCCACGAGGCCGCGGGCATCACCGGCAATGCCTTCCCGCGCACGGTGCGGCTGGGCGGCGTGGATTGCGCCGCGAGCTACCTGCACGAGCCGGGCGATGCGCGCGACGGCATCACGGTCACCGTGCCGCTGTTCGTGCTCAACCAGGTGAGCGACGAGCGCTGCGAATGGCTGGTGCCCGGCATGCTGCAGCCCAAGATCCAGGCCCTGCTCAAGAGCCTGCCGCAGCGCCCCCGCAGCCGGTTCGTGCCGTTGCCCGACAGCGCCGCCCGGCTGGCCGGGCTGCTCGGCACGCCCGAACGCTTCGGCCACGGCGGCCTGGTCGAGGTGCTGCTCAAGCAGGTGCGCGATGAGACCTCGCTCGACGTCAAGCGGGCCGATTTCAAGCTCGACATGCTGAGCCCGCACCTGTTCATGAACTTCCGCGTGGTGGACGAACACGGGCGCCAGCTCGGCCATGGGCGCAACCTGGGCGCCCTCAAGGCCGAATGGGGTGCGAAGGCGCGCGGCGCCTTCCAGGCCCTGGCAGGGCTCAAGCTGGGTGGCGATGCCAAGGGTTTTGAAGAAAAACAGGCTCCAGCGCAAGAAGTACTAGGGCATGCTGCTATCAAAAGTGAAGCATCTCCCGATGCAGCGGGGCGCCGCAGCGCTGCGGCGGTGACGGCTCCGGCCGCTTTCGCGCCAGCCGCCGCTGCGGCCCGGCAGGCGCCCGCCGGTCAGCGCCACACCGCATGGACCTTTGGCGAGCTGCCCGAGCTGATGGAGATCCGCAAGGGCGGCCAGACGCTGATCGGCTTTCCCGCGCTCATCGACGGCGGCGATGCCGTCACGATCGAGGTGTTCGACGAGCCCGAGCTGGCCGCCGCCCGGCACCGTGCGGGCCTGCGCCGCCTGTTCGCGCTGCAGATCAAGGACGCGCTCAAGTACCTGGAAAAGAACATTCCCGACCTGCAGAAGATGGCCGTGGCCTACATGCCGCTGGGCACGCAGGAAGAACTGCGCAGCCAGATCATCGACGTGGCGCTGGACCGGGCCTTCCTGCTCGATCCGTTGCCCACCGATGAAGCCGCATTCAAGCGCCGGGTGGACGAGGGGCGCGGCCGGCTCACCCTGATCGCCAACGAGGTCGCTCGGCTCGCCGGCACGATCTTGCTGGAGTACGCTGCCGCAGCCCGCAAGATCAAGGACACCAAGAACGCACCCGAAGCCGTGCAGGACGCGCAGCAGCAGTTGCAGCGCCTCATGCCCAAGGCGTTCCTGGCCGCGGCACCGTGGGCGCAACTGGCGCACTTTGCCCGCTACCTCAAGGCGATCACGCTGCGGCTGGACAAATACCGCGCCGATCCGGCGCGCGACGCCGCCAAGCTTGCCGAACTGCGCCCGCAGGAGCAGCGCTACTGGCGCCTGGTGGCCGAACGCAAGGGCGCGGTGGATGCGCGCATGCAGGAACTGCGCTGGCTGCTGGAAGAGTTGCGGGTGAGCTTTTTCGCCCAGGAGTTGCGAACCCCGCAGCCGGTGAGCGTGAAGCGGCTGGACAAGCTCTGGGCGCAACTCAACAGCTGAGGCGGGCAGCCAGGCTGTGCCGCGCGGCGCTTCGCATCGACACCGGTACGGTGGGCGGCGGGGCACGGGACCCATGGTGGATGACTCGCCCAATGCTGCTTGTCCCCATTCATCGCGGAGCGGCTTCTCCTGAGCACCCACCAAGCACCTCCGGGTGCTTCAGCGCTGCCGGGCTTTCGGTGCGGCCGGGATGTGCGGCCTCAATGGGGCGCCTGCAAGGCCGCCTCGGCCCGCACGAGGCGGTCCAGTTCCGCGCAGACATCGGCCATGCGGCCGGAGATCAGCACGCGCGCCGCCGCACCGGGACCGCGGCGATCCAGCACCCGCAGCGGGCGCACAGCGGGCCGGGGGCGGCTGCAACCCGCAAATGCCGCACTGTCATTGGCGCTGGTACTGGACCATGCCCGTGCAGACGGGGTGGCCGCCGGCGTGGGAGGCCATGCTGAAACGGGCTGGTCGGGCGGTACCTGCCGCGGCCGAACCACCACGAAGCGCCGGGGCAGCGGAGCAAGCGCTGGAGGACACGGCAGGCCCTCTGCCGCCGCACTTTCCAAGGCGGTGCATGGCAGCGGTTCGATGGCTGCCCGCCGCGTGGCGGACGGGCCGATGGCGTCGGCATGGAGGCCCGGGGCAACGGCATGCACCGTGCCTCTGCCGCTGGCGCCGCCGCCCGGCTGGCCTGCGGCGGCCCTGCGGTCCTGCTGCGGAGGGCGGCAGGCAGGGGCACGCAGCCACCGCGCCAACGCATTCAGCGGTTGCGAAAAGGAAGAAAAAGCGAGCAGGGCAAATCCCATGTGAAAACTCCAGCGAAGTGCGAGGGGGTTGAACACAGGCAGGATTGCCGAGGAAAAACACACTGCCGCAGGGTTGGCTGGCCAGGGCTTCATGCCCCTGGCCGCCAGACGCCCGCCACCTGCGGCGGTGTGCGCTGGGCTACATCAGCATGGTGTTGCGGATCAGGCCCACGGCGAGCCCTTCGATTTCGAAAGGCTCGCCCGGATGCACGGTGATGACGGGGTAGTCGGGGTTTTCGGGCAGCAGCTCGATGGCCGTGGCCGTGCGGCGCAGGCGCTTGACGGTGACGTCATCGCCCAGCCGGGCCACGATGATCTGGCCGTTGCGCGCCTCGCGGGTGGATTGCACGGCGAGCAGGTCGCCGTCCATGATGCCCGCATCGCGCATGGACATGCCGCGCACCTTGAGCAGGTAATCCGGCTTGTGCTGGAACAGGCTGCCCTCCACGCTGTAGGTCTGGTCGACATGTTCCTGCGCGAGAATGGGCGACCCTGCCGCCACCCGCCCCACCAGGGGAAGCGACAGCTGCGAAAGACCCGGGATGGGCAGGTTGAACTGGGTGCCGCGGGCGGCATTGATGGAGCGCACCGTGTCGCTGCGCAGCCGGATGCCGCGCGACGTGCCGCTGACCAGTTCGATGACGCCCTTGCGGGCCAGGGCCTGCAAGTGCTCTTCTGCCGCGTTGGCGGATTTGAAGCCGAACTCGGCGGCAATTTCCGCCCGGGTGGGGGGCGCGCCGGTGCGGGAGATGGCGGTCTGGATCAGATCGAGGATCTGCTGCTGGCGGGCGGTGAGCTTGGGACTGTCGAACATGAGTGACTCCGGTGCTGAACGGATAGGCAGAGAGAGGCCTGTTTTTTAATCCAGTCACTGTATTTTTAACCAGTTTTTTGGAGCGTGCAAGTGGGCACAGGAAAAATCGTGGTGCTGGGCACCGGCGGAACCATCGCGGGCAAGGCCGCCGAGGCCGGAGACAACATCGGCTATACCGCCGGTCAGGTGGGCGTGGGGCAGCTGCTGGAGGCGATTCCCGGGTTGGCGCAGGCGGCCCGTGGCCGGATCGAGGCCGAGCAGATCGCACAGATCGACAGCAAGGACATGGATTTCGCCGTATGGCGGCAACTGGCCCACCGCTGCACGCAGCTGCTGGCGGACCCCGACGTGCGCGGGATCGTGGTCACGCACGGCACCGACACGCTGGAGGAGACGGCATGGTTCCTGGATTCGGTCCTGGACACTACCCAACGCCCCGTGGTGCTGGCCTGCGCCATGCGGCCGGCGACGGCGATCGCCCCGGACGGCCCGCAGAACCTGCTCGATGCGGTGGCACTGGCGGCCACGCCCGGGGCGCGCGGGGTGCTGGCCGTGGTGGCGGGCACGATCCACACCGCGCGCAACGTGCAGAAAGTGCACCCCTATCGCGTGGATGCCTTCAGTTCAGGGGACGCCGGGCCGCTGGGCTGGGTGGAGGAGGGCGCGGTTCGCCTGACCAATGGCTGGCCAGCCCCTTCGGTTCCGAGATCGGATGCGCTTCACCACATCGCCAATACCTACCTTTGGCCGCGGGTGGAGGTGCTCATGAACCATGTCGGCGCCGACGGCCGCATCGTCGACCTGCTGGTACTCGACGGCGTGGACGGCCTTGTGGTAGCGGCGACGGGCAACGGCACGCTGCACCACGCCCTGGGCAAAGCCCTGGAGCGCGCGCACGAGAGCGGAGTGGAAGTGCGCGTGGCCACCCGCTGCCCGCTGGGCCGGGTGCTGCCCAAGCCGGGGGACGCCTTGCCCCATTCGGAGGGGTTGAGCCCGGTGAAGGCCCGCATCAGCCTGCTGCTCGATCTGCTGGCCCGGCCTCGGCGCCCCTGAAACGGCAACGCCCCGCAGAGCGGGGCGTTTCAGGCACGGCCGAGGTGCCGTGTGGGTTCAGTCAGAAATCAACCAGCCAGTGCGGCCAGCGCGCGCTGGGTGATCTCTTCCACGCTGCCCGTGCCGCTGATGGCGCGGTATTTGGGCGCGCCGGCCGGATCGGACTTGGCCCAGCTGGAGTAGTACTCCACCAGCGGACGGGTCTGGGCGCTGTACACATCCAGGCGCTTCTTGACGGTGGCCTCCTTGTCGTCTTCGCGCTGGATGAGGTCTTCGCCGGTCACGTCGTCCTTGCCTTCCACCTTGGGCGGGTTGAACTTGACGTGGTACGTGCGACCGCTGGCCGGGTGGGAGCGGCGGCCGCTCATGCGTTCGATGATGGCATCGAAGGGCACGTCGATCTCGAGCACATAGTCGAGCTTGACGCCCGCGGCCTTCATGGCGTCGGCCTGCGGGATGGTGCGGGGAAATCCGTCGAACAGGAAGCCGGACGTGCAGTCGGGCTGTGCAATGCGCTCTTTCACGAGATTGATGATGAGGTCGTCGCTGACCAGCGCCCCCGCATCCATGACGGCCTTGGCCTGCTGCCCCAGCGGCGTGCCCGCCTTGACGGCGGCGCGCAGCATGTCACCGGTGGAGATTTGCGGAATACCGTATTTCTGGCAAATGAATGCGGCCTGCGTGCCCTTTCCGGCGCCGGGTGCGCCCAAAAGAATCAGTCTCATGGATGTCCTCTAAGTGTTGAATTCGGCTGGCGCCACTGGCCACGGGCTTGCCTCCGGCCCGGGATGCGGCGCTCTGATCGCGGGCAAGGATAGCACGCGGGTCCACGCGCTTTCCTGACACGGCGGGGACTTTGAAAACGCTAGGAAAACAGCGCTCGCACGCGTTCCAGATCCTGGGGGGTGTCCACGCCGGGGCCAGGTGCCGAAGCGGTCACATGCACGGCGATGCGGTGGCCGTGCCACAGCGCCCGCAACTGCTCCAGTGCCTCGACCGCTTCAGTGGGCGCAGGCGGCAGGGCCGGAAACTGCCGAAGGAATGCGGCGCGATAGCTGTAGAGGCCGATGTGGCGCAGCGGCGTATACCCTGGCGGCACGCCGGGGGCCGCGCCATCGGGCCCCTGCGTCCACCAGGCAGCGCCGGCATGGTCGCGTGCATGCGGAATGGGCGCCCGGCTGAAGTAGTGCGCCAGACCGCGCGCATCGAGCACGACCTTCACGACATTGGGGTTGGTGTAGTCGGCCAGCGTGCCGATGGCATGGGCGGCGGTCCCCATGCTGGCGTCCGTGCGGGCCGGAAGCAGGGCGGCCACGGCATTGATCAGCGCGGGATCGATCAGCGGTTCGTCGCCCTGCACGTTCACCACGATGTCGTCGCCTGCCAGGCCCAGTTGTTCGCAGGCCTCAGCCAGGCGGTCGCTGCCGCTCGGATGGTCGGGCCGCGTGAGCAGGGCCTGCACGCCATGCGCCTGGCAGGCTGCAAGGATGCGGGCATCGTCCGTGGCCACGACCACGCGGGTGGCCTGGCTTTGCGCCGCGCGTTGCGCCACGCGCACCACCATGGGCAGCCCGGCGATGTCGGCCAGCGGCTTGTCGGGCAGCCGCGTGGAGGCCAGCCGCGCCGGTATCAGGATGGTGAAGGGCGTGGCAGGCGCGGTCACGCCTCCAGCTCCTCGTCCGTCAGGGTGCGTGCTTCGTTTTCGAGCAGCACCGGAATGCCGTCGCGCACCGGGTAGGCCAGGCGGGCGCTGCGCGACACCAGTTCCTGCCGCTCCCGGTTGAAAGTGAGCGAGCCCTTGGTGACGGGGCAGACCAGCAGTTCGAGCAGTTTGGGATCCATGGCGGTAGTGGCTTCGGGGTCATTCGGAGGGCGATGATAGCGAGCGGCGCGTGGCGGCCCGCAAACGCTCGTCCAGCAGGGAGAAAAAAGCGCTGTCGATTTCCAGGTGCAGCGGCACGGCCAGCGCTTCGGGGTGGAGTCGCCACAGTTTGGTGGCGTCTTTTTCGGTGCAAACGAGCGTCATGCCGGCGGGTTGATTGCCTTTCCAGCTATCAAAATCATAGTGATCCGGCAAGGCGGTGGTCTGCTGCAGCGTGAGCCCTTTTGCCCGCAGCATGGCAAAGAATTCCTGTGGCCTCGCGATGGCGGCCACGGCGTGCAAGGGCTGGTGGCGCCACTGCGCCAGCGGCGCGGCACTGCCGTCCGCACGCATGGCGTCCGGCCCGAGCGAGCGTCTCAGGGAGAACGCCGGGGATGCGCCGGCCGGCGCTCCTCCCGCATGAAGCACGCAGTCGACACGGCGGGGCCAGGGTTCGCGCAGCGGGCCGGCGGGCAAGAGGAATCCGTTGCCCACGCCGTCGTCGTTGAACACGCAGACCTCGATGTCGCGGGCAAGTGCCAGATGCTGCAGGCCGTCGTCGCAAACGATCACATCGGTGCGGGGATGCTGCGCCAGCAGTGCGCGCCCCGCCTTTGCCCGGTGCCGCGCCACGAACACGGGAACGCCCGTGCGCTTCGCGATCAGCAACGGCTCGTCGCCCACTTCGGTCGCGCGGCTGTCCGCGAACACTTCGCGGCAGTCGTCGGTGGACCGCCCGTAGCCGCGCGACACCACGCCAGGCTGCCATCCGCGCGCCACGAGATGCCGCACGATGGCCTGCGTGACCGGGGTCTTGCCGGCCCCTCCGGCGATCACGTTGCCCACCACGATCACCGGCACCGCCATGCGCTCGGCGCGCAGGACGCCCAGCCGATAAAGCGCTCGCCGGATGGCCACAGCGGTCCGATACAGGCAGGACAGCGGCCACAGCGCCCAAGCCAGCGGTCCACGCCGTTTCCAGGCCGCTTGCAGGGTGGATGCCTGGGTATGGGGGGCGGTGGAAGAGGGTGCAGAGGGCGGCTGCGGCCCGGCGGCAGCCATCGCGGCTACTTGCCGGCGCTGGCCGTGGACTGGGTGGCGAAGGTGATCTGCGACAGGCCCACGCGGCGCGCGGCTTCCATGACGGTGACCACCGCCTGGTGCGGCGAATTGGCGTCGGCACTGATGATGACGACGCTGTCCTTGCCGGCGCTGGCCGCTGTGGCCAATGCCTGGGCCACCACGTCCACGCTCTTGCCCTCGACCGCCAGCTTGTTGATGGCATAGCGGCCATCTGCGGCGACGGCCACGATCACTTCCTTGGGGTGATCGCGCTGCTGCTCGGCATCGGCCACGGGCAGCGTCAGTTGCAGCTCGGTGAACTTGCTGTAGGTGGTGGACAGCATCAGGAAGATGAGCACCACGAGCAGCACGTCGATGAACGGAATCAGGTTGATTTCCGGCGCTTCGGTGGGGCGGGAGCGAAAGTTCATGTCCGTTCAGCCGATGGGAGGTGGGCCATGATTTATTTGCGCAGCCGGCTGATGTGCCGCACGAACTGCTCGGAGGCCAATTCGAGGGTCAGCAGATAGGCGTCCACGCGGCTGCGGAAGTACCGCCAGAAGATCAGCGCCGGAATGGCCACGATCAGGCCGAACGCCGTGTTGTACAGCGCAATGGAAATGCCCTGCGCCAACTGAGCCGGGTTGCCGCCGCCGGACTGCCCAGCACCCGCCTGGGAGCCGAAAATCTCGATCATGCCGATCACCGTGCCCAGCAGGCCGAGCAACGGGGCGGCGGACGCGATGGTGGCGAGCGCACTGAGGTATTTTTCGAGGCGGTGGGCCACGGCCCGGCCGGAACTCTCCATCGCAGCGCGCACGTCGGCTTCGGTGCTTTGCGGATTGCTGTTGAGCGTGCGCAGGCCGCTGGCCAGCACCTCACCCAAGGCGGAGTTCTGCGCCAGCTGGTTCACCACATCGGGTGTGGGAACGGAGCGGGAAGACACGGTGATCGCTTCATCCAGCAGCTTGGGAGGTGCGACCCGCGCGGTTTTGAGGGCGATGAAGCGCTCCACGACGAGTGCCAGCGCCAGGACGGAGCAGGCTATCAAGGGCCAGATCGGCCAGCCTGCGGCTTGTATGATCGACAGCAATTCTCTCTCCGCGCAGATGGAAGCAATCCGCGATTATGGCCCAGTTGATGCGGGGGTCCGTGCCGAAAAACGGCCGGCCGGCCCGGCCCGTTCTGCGCCTTCCCATCCCCTGCCGTCACCCACATTTTCTGTGGATAACTTTGTGGGCAACCGGGCTGCGATGGCCCGCCAAGCGGCACCAGCCCGTGAATTTGACAGATTGATGAAAAATAACGCACCGAAAAAACGTTTGAAATCAATGGGTTGCACGTATCTGCTAGCGATGCGCGGGGATGTGTGCGTGGATGCCAGGCAAATTGGCCATCCTCACGCGCTGTGGACTAGTGCCACTTGGCAATGGCCTGCAACCCCTTGCGCCATCGGTGTCTGACGGCATGAACCTCGCAACGGCGCCACGTATCTGGCAGGTTGGGGCGCTATGCCGCGCCATTGCTGACACCCTGGAGGCCCGCTTCAATCCCGTGGCCGTGCAGGGCGAGATCACGGGCTTTTCGCGCGCGTCCAGCGGGCATTGCTATTTCACGATCAAGGACGGCCAGGGCCAGATCCGCTGCGCCATGTTCCGCCGTGCCGCCCTGTTGCTCGACTTCGCCCCGCGGGACGGGGAACTGGTCGAGCTGCGCGGCCGCCTGGGGGTGTACGAGGCGCGCGGCGATCTGCAGCTCATCGTCGAAAGCATGCAGCGGGCCGGCCAGGGGGCCTTGTTCGAGCAATTCCTTCGGCTGAAGTCGCAACTGGAGGCCGAAGGGCTCTTCGACAACGCGCGAAAGCGGCCCTTGCCCCTGATACCGCGTGGCATCGGCCTGGTCACCTCCCCGGGGGCGGCTGCCCTGCATGACGTCGTGACCGCCTTGCGCCGGCGCGTGCCGCACATTCCGGTCACGCTGGTGCCAGCGCTGGTGCAAGGTGCCAATGCCCCCGCGTCGATGCGTGCCGCGCTGTCCAAGCTCTACGCACTGGTAGACGCGGGCAACGGGGCGCAGGGCACGGCGTCCCGCCAGCCCCCGTGCACCATCGATGTCATCCTTCTGGTGCGGGGCGGCGGGTCCATGGAGGACCTGTGGGCATTCAATGACGAGCAGTTGGCTCGCACCATCGTCCAGAGTCCGGTGCCGTTGGTTTGCGGTGTGGGGCACGAAACCGACTTCACGATTGCCGATTTTTGCGCCGATCTGCGCGCACCGACGCCGACCGCCGCCGCTGAACTCATCTCCCAGCCACGGGCCGTCTGGCTGGGCGCCATCGACCTGTTGGCCGATCGATTGTCGGACGGCGTTCAGGCGCAATTCGACGTGCGCCATCAACGCCTGGACCTGGTGGCCCAGCGCCTGGGCCGGCCTTCCGGCTTGGTGGTGCGCCAGCAGACGCGCCTGGCACGGCTGGCGGAGCGCATGCGCCACAGCGTGCTATTGAAAATGCAGCGCCTGGCCCAGGACCAGCGAGCGCTGGAGGCAGAAATGCCGCAGATGCTGCAGAGACGGATGGCCCGCCAGTCCGAACGCTTGGATCGTGCGGCGCTGCGCCTGCAGTTGCTGGACCCGCATCTCGTCCTGCAGCGGGGCTATGCACTGCTCACCGATGCGCAAGGCCAGCCGGTGACGAAGGTGGCCCAGGTCCGACCAGGCGACGCTGTCTGGGCGGCGGTGACCGACGGTGAGATCGATCTGCAGGTGTCTCCACGCCGCTTGCTGTGAATGGGAGCGGCTGCGGCGCTTTTTCTGCCATTGGCCCTCGCCTACAGCAGGCGCTGCTATTACTTTCTACAATGCCCGTTCGGATCGCTCCGGCCCTTGAAGGGCAGCGGTCCCATTCCAAGAATTTCAACCCACGAAGGACTGCACCATGGAACATACCCTGCCACCGTTGCCCTATGCGATCGACGCACTGGCGCCTCACTACAGCCAGGAAACCCTGGAATACCACCACGGCAAGCACCACAACGCCTACGTGGTGAACCTGAACAACCTGCAAAAGGGCACGGAATTCGAGAGCATGACGCTCGAGGAAATCGTGAAGAAGTCCAGTGGCGGTATCTACAACAATGCAGCCCAGATCTGGAATCACACCTTCTTCTGGAATTGCATGGCTCCCAGCGGCGGCGGCGAGCCGTCCGGCGCACTGGCCAATGCCATCAACGCCAAGTGGGGCAGCTATGCCGCCTTCAAGGAGGCTTTTGTGAAGAGTGCCGTGGGCAACTTCGGCTCCGGCTGGACGTGGCTCGTGAAGAAGGCCGACGGCAGCGTCGATATCGTGAACACCGGCGCGGCCGGCACCCCGTTGACCACGGCCGACAAGGCCCTGCTGACGGTCGACGTGTGGGAGCACGCGTACTACATCGATTACCGCAACCTGCGCCCCAAGTTCGTCGAAACCTTCTTCGACAAACTGGTGAACTGGAAGTTTGCTGAAAGCAACTTCGCCTGAGCGTTCCGCGCCCAATCAAAAACGGCCCTTTGGGCCGTTTTTGTTTTTGGCATGCCCTCTGTCTCTAATGGAGGGCTTGTGGACCTGCTCAGCCGGTCAGCGGCGGGCGAAGGGCGTGCCGGACAGTTTGAAGCCCGCCTTGATCCCCTTTTTCGAGAACCAGCCCTGGTTCATTTCCAGCACGTAACGCACCGGCTTTTCCGAGCAGTGTGAATCTTCGGTCTGCGGCTTCATGTCCGCCAGATTGACGATGGTGCCGTCGTCCGCGACGAAAGCGGCGGTCAAGGGCAGGATCGTGTTTTTCATCCAGAAGCACTGGACGGCAGGCGCTTCGAACACGAACAGCATGCCTTCCTGCTGGGGCATCTCCTTGCGATGCATGAGGCCGATCTGCCGCTCTTGCGGAGACGCCGCGACCTGTGCGTCGATGCGGTGCATGCCGGCACCCAGTTCAACGCGCTGCAGGTTCATCTGGGGTGATTCCTGGGCGCCTGCCGCCGTACAGACGGAGAGGACGAGCGCAGCCAAAAGCGGGGCAAGGGCTTCTTGAGAGCCGTTCGCCGTGCGCACGAGAAAGGATTTCATCATCCGGCTTTCCATAAATGCAATGGGAATTGAAAGGGTAGCAGCCAAAGGCAAAAAAGCCCGCGGAGGCGGGCTTTTTTGGAGGGCGTCGGCGCGGGCTGAAGGCCTTGCCGACGATGGTGCTTATTGTTTAGGCAGCCGTCTTGGCGTGCTTCTTGGTGGCCTTCTTGTGGGCGACCTTGTGGGCTGCAGGCTTCTTGGCCTTGGCCTTGGCGTGCGCCTTGGGGGCGGTGGCGGCTGGCTCGGCGCTGGGGGCGGAAGTCACGGCGGGGGTTGCCGGTGCGGCTGGCGTTGCGCCTTGTGCAAAAGCACCAGCGGCGAACAGACCAGCAACCAGGACAGCGAGGAGTTTTTTCATATATGCCAATTCCTTGAAGAGGTTCGGATGGGAGCCGCGCGAAGTGCCGCGAAGCACCTCCACAACGGCGTCGTCACGGAGGCCGTTGACAGGAAATATGTGATTTTTTAAAGGCTTAGAATCGCCGGCTGTACCGCGTTTGCCCAACCAGCTGAAGCCCCTTCATCGTTTCACCGGAGAGACCCGCTCAATGACCAGCTACCAGCACATCAAGGTGCCCGCCGAAGGCCAGAAAATCACCGTCAACGCCGACATGTCGTTGAACGTGCCGGATCAGCCCATCATCCCGTACATCGAGGGCGACGGCACTGGTTTCGATATCACCCCTGTGATGCTGAAGGTCGTGGACGCTGCGGTGGCGAAGGCCTATGGTGGCAAGAAGAAGATTCACTGGATGGAAGTGTTCGCTGGCGAAAAGTCGACCAAGGTCTACGGCCCCGACGTGTGGCTGCCGGAAGAAACGCTGCACGCCGTGCGCGACTACGTGGTTTCCATCAAGGGCCCATTGACCACCCCCGTGGGCGGTGGCATCCGTTCGCTGAACGTGGCGCTGCGCCAGGAGCTGGACCTGTATGTCTGCCTGCGCCCCATCCAGTACTTCAAGGGCGTGCCCTCGCCGGTCAAGGAACCCGAAAAGACCAACATGGTGATCTTCCGCGAGAACTCGGAAGACATCTATGCCGGGATCGAGTTTGAGGCGGAGTCCGAAAAGGCCAAGAAACTCATCAAGATCCTGCAGGAAGAATTCGGCGTCAAGAAGATCCGCTTTCCCGACACTTCCGGCATTGGCGTCAAGCCCGTGTCCCGCCAAGGCACCGAGCGCCTGGTGCGCAAGGCGATCCAGTACGCCATCGACAATGACAAGCCCAGCGTGACCATCGTGCACAAGGGCAACATCATGAAGTTCACCGAGGGCGGCTTCCGTGACTGGGCCTACGCGCTGGCTGCGAAGGAGTTCGGTGCCGAGTTGATCGACGGTGGCCCCTGGATGAAGTTCAAGAACCCCAAGACGGGCAAGGACATCACCATCAAGGACAGCATTGCGGACGCCTTCCTGCAGCAGATCCTGCTGCGCCCCGCCGAGTACAGCGTGGTGGCCACGCTCAACCTGAACGGCGACTACATCTCGGACGCTCTGGCGGCCCAGGTGGGGGGCATTGGCATCGCTCCTGGCGCCAATCTGTCCGACACGGTGGCGATGTTCGAAGCCACGCACGGCACCGCGCCGAAGTATGCCGGCAAGGACTATGTGAACCCCGGCTCTGAAATCCTTTCGGCAGAAATGATGCTGCGCCACATGGGTTGGACGGAAGCCGCGGACCTGATCATCCGGTCCATCGAGAAATCGATCGCCAGCAAGAAGGTCACCTATGACTTCGCCCGACTGATGGAAGGCGCGACGCAAGTGAGCTGCTCTGGCTTTGGCCAGGTCATGATCGACAACATGTAATCACGTCAGCGGGTGCCGGGAGGCATCGGCTGGCTGGTGCAAAACCCTCGAAGTCCTATCCGGACTTGGAGGGTTTTCTTTTTGGCTAGGGCGCGTTTCTGGCAGATGGATGGCTGGTCGGTGGCCGGTCAGCGTTTGGCCAGCCGCTGGCCCTGGTTCGGCAGGGATTCCAGCGCCCGCTCGGCATTGACCATCCATGGCTTGCCCACACTTTTTTCGCTGTCCAGCAGGAGGTTCTTGATCGTCGTGATGTCGAGTTGCGGGGCACTGGATTGGAGCAATGCAATCATCCCGCTCACGTGGGCCGCGGCCATCGAAGAGCCTGTGGCGAAGTCGTAGCGCCCCTGGGGTTGCAGCGTGAGCACGTCTTTTCCGGGGGCGGCCAGAACCCCCTTGGCCGCCAGATTGGCGTTGTCGGCCATTCCCACGACGATCACACCCGGCACTCCGGCGGGAAAACCCGTGCGCTCTCCGCTGGACGGAAGCGCTGCGACCACCGCACGGCCTTGTTTGACCAGTTGGCCCAGCAGCGTGCTGAGCAACGGGTCCTCCGGGCCGCCCAGGCTCATGTTGATGGTGCGCGCATCGGACGACATCACGGCCACGAGCGCCTTGGCCAGGGTGAAGGAGTTGCAGCGTGCACCGGCTGCTGGCTGATGCGCCGGATACCAGCAGGCTTTGTAGAGGCTTACCTTCGCCTCGGGCGCGACACCGACGATGCCCTGCAGGTTGTTCCCCACCGCGGCGATGATGCCCGCGACCTGGGTCCCGTGCTGATCTTGCTGAAAGCCCGCGGCATTTTCATCGACGAGGTTGTAGGCGGCATCGATCTGCCCGCGCAACTCCGGATGCTCCGTCTGAGCGCCCGTGTCGATCACGGCAATGTGCGCTCCTTTGCCTGTGCTGAGCTTGTGCGCCCGTGCCACCTGCATGTCCACAAAGCCCTGTTGCAAGGGCATGTAGGGGTCGTTGTAGGCCACGGACGAAGCCTCCGGCTCCGGGCCTGCGTTGACCGAAAAGTCCTGCAGGGGCTGCGCCAGTTGCACGCGGGCATCGCGCGAAAGCGCGTGCAGCAGCGCGTCGCGGGACGCGGTGGCGCTGATCTCGAACACCACGCAGTGCGCATTCATCGGCGGGATCGGCCAGGCAGTCACTTCCCGCAGGCCGTAGTCCACGGCGATGGCCTGGACTGTCCTTGCCGCACGATTGCCCATGGTGTAGCGCGGTGGGGCGCCATAGCTGGACAGGCTGGTGCCCGCGCGGCCAGGCACATGTTCCAGCGGATTGGGAACTGCCACGATGATGTAGCGGGTGCTGTCGGCACGCATGCCCGCCTCGCCGGAGGGCTGCAGCGTCGTGGCGTCAGGAGGGAGTTCCGCCGGTACGCTGCTGCAACCAGCCAGTGTGCATGCCAGCAGCAAGGCCGCAGTCAGAAGACGGGTGGTCATGGCGGGCCTCCGATGGGTTCGACCATCTGCATTCCCGGGGTGCTGCGCAGCCGCTCCAGGGCCTGGGTATTCGATTGGCGCATGTCTTTCGCGGACACCGCATAGGCCCCCATCGCGTTGGGGCCACTGACCACTTGCAGGTTCAACGAATCCAGCAACGCCTTCCAGTCTGCCAGGGTGATGCGTCCATCGGGAACGACACGGATGGCGTTTGGCTGACCAACGGCCGCAGCGCCCGGGGCGGGAGGGCTGCTCAATGTCTGGAACGCCGATGGTTCCTGTTCGGACAAGCGATGCCCCATGAAGGCCAAGGCAACGGCTTGGAAGACGGCGAAGGTGGCCAAGGCATAGGTGAGCCGGCCACCCTGCCGGCGTGCAACTGCGGCGGTTTTGGGCAGCGGTTGATCGCAAAGGGCATCCAGCTCGATGCGCGTCAGCAGCTTGTCCAGGCCCGCCTGTTCATCGGGCACGCGTGTGGGGGGCAATGCCATGGCGGCCTGCACCTGCTGCTGTGTCTGGAGTTCGTCCCGGCAGTCGGCGCACTGGGCCAGGTGCTTTTCCACTTCTGCGCGCTGTTCATCGCTGGTACGGCCGTTGACGATCCAGGGCAGGGCCTCCTGGGTGAGCAAATGGGAGCGGTCCTGGCTCGGGGAATCTGGGAAACGGGAGGGCATGGTGCAATCCTATTGAGCGATGCTGCGGGTGGCCAAGGCCGGCAGCAAGTTGCGCAGCTTCACGCGCGCGTGGAACATGCGCGCTTTGACCGTTCCGACGGGTGACTGGGTGATGACGGCGATTTCTTCCAGCGAATGCCCGCCCGTATAGGCCAGCTCCAGCACCAAACGCTGGTCTACCGAAAGCCGCTCCATGCCCTTGTCGAGCCAGTTGCGCAACTCCCTTGCCTCGCCAGGGTCGGTGGCCAGATCGGGCTGGACTTCCGGGTCATCGTCCGCAACGGACGGCATGTCCGCCCCTCCGTCCTGCCGCAGGGCCTTGAGCCCGCAGCGATAGGCGATGCCCATGATCCAGGTAGAGACTTTCGACTCTTCACGGAAACTGCCCGCTTTCTGCCAGACGATCCAGAAGCAATCGTTAACGATCTCTTCGATCAGGTCGGACCGGCGGGTCAGGCGGGTCAGAAACTGGCAGAGCCGGCGGTGGTATGCCCGGTACAACGCTGCTAGCGCCGCGCGATCGCCGGACGCGATGCCATGCAGCAGTTCGAGATCGGCTGAATCGTCAGGAAAGGAGAGGGCAGCCATGGCGTAGAAGCGGGCGGATGGACGTCTGGGAGGGTTGAATCTTGCGACGTGTGTGCCTGCAATGCACCAAAAGGTTGCGGATGCTTCAAAAAGAACGGGCCCACATGAACGACCAGTGGCCTGCGGTGTTGCCGGGGGACAACGGGCGGGCCCGACTGTCGGTGGCCAAATAGCTGAGTGAGGCGCGCCAGGGGCCTTGGCGCCAGGCGGCGCCAACGCTGCCATACGCATGACGGTCTCGCGGGCGGACCTCGGCCAGCCCGATGGTGCCCGTCAAGGAAAATTGCTCGTCGATCGGTAGACGACCGCCCAGATCCACGGCCCACCGCATGGGACGGGCGGCATCCCGGGTGTGGGGATATCGAAATACCGACGCACCTGCCGTGATCAGATCGCGATAGCTGAAGCTCAGGGCCGTTTCCAGCCGGTCCAGCAACTGGGCGGTGGGGTTGTCCGGATAGGCGTAGTACTGGGTGACGGCTTGGTACTGCCAGTCATTGGACAGCACACCGTCGTAGGCGAGGCGGACGATCGCCCGGCCGTAGCGGCGGCCGTTGGTCTGCATTCCCAGCACGGCGCCGGCCGACCATCCCGTCGCATCGTAGAGCGTGAGCAGCCCCTGGACGATGGGGCGCTTGATGGGCGTCTGGAAACCCCGTTCGGTGAGGTCACTGCTGACGGCGATTTCACCGGTGACATCACGGGTCTGCGCGCCGCAGCCGGCTGTTGCTCCCAAAAAGATCCAGGGCAGCAGGCTTCGGGCGGTGTTGTCAGGCCATGCGTGTGAAAAAGGCATGACAGCAGTTTAGGCCAGCCTTGCGGGTCAGCGAACGAGGCAAGGACGCTTGGGATCGAACTTCCAGCCGGCGTGAAGGTACTGCATCGCGATGCTGTCGTCGCGTGCGCCCAGCCCATGCTGGAGATAGAGCTGGTGCGCGCGCTCCACGGCCGCCATGTCGAGCTGAACGCCCAGGCCCGGGGTGGTCGGCACGGTCACATGCCCGTCCACGATCTGCAGCGGCGATTGTGTCAGGCCCTGGCCATCCTGCCAGATCCAGTGGGTGTCGATGGCCGTGACCTTGCCCGGGGCCGCAGCCGCCACATGCGTGAACATGGCCAGCGACACGTCGAAATGGTTGTTGGAGTGCGAACCCCAGGTCAGGCCCCAGTCTCGGCAGGTCTGGGCCACGCGCACCGAGCCGGCCATGGTCCAGAAGTGCGGGTCGGCCAGTGGAATGTCGACCGACTGGAGCGAGAGCGCATGCACCATCTGGCGCCAGTCGGTGGCCACCATGTTGGTGGCCGTGGGCAACCCGGTGGCGCGGCGGAACTCGGCCATGATCTCGCGGCCCGAAAAGCCGTCTTCGGCACCGCAGGGGTCTTCCGCATAGGCGAGCACGCCGTGCAGGTCCCGGCACAGGCGAACGGCGTCCTTGAGCAGCCAGCCGCCGTTGGGGTCGAGGGTAACGCGCGCCTTGGGAAAGCGCTCATGCAGCGCCCGAATGGCCAGGACTTCGTCCTCGCCGCGCAGCACGCCCCCCTTGAGCTTGAAGTCGTTGAAACCATAGCGTGCGTGCGCGGCCTCGGCCTGGCGCACGATGGTCTCGGGCGTGAGGGCCTGCAGATGGCGCACGCGGCTCCAATCGCTCTCGGTGGCATCCACATCCTGGGCGCGCACGTAGGGCAGATCGGTTTGGCCGGCATCGCCCACGAAGAACAGGTAGCCGAGCATTTCCACGCGGTCGCGCTGCTGGCCTTCTCCGAGCAGTGCGGCCACCGGCACGCCCAGGTGCTGGCCCAGCAAGTCGAGCAAGGCCGACTCCACGGCGGTGACGGCGTGGATGGCGATGCGCAGGTCGAACGTCTGCAGGCCGCGTCCGCCGCTGTCGCGCCCTGCGAGGGCGGCCTGCACCCGCTGCAGCAGCGCCAGATGGTTGCCCACCGGCTGCCCGACGAGCAGGGGCCGGACATCTTCCAGGGCCTGCCGGATCTTTTCGCCACCCGGCACTTCGCCCACTCCGGTGCGCCCGGCACTGTCGGTGAGGATGAACAGGTTGCGGGTGAAGAACGGGGCGTGCGCGCCGCTCAGGTTGAGCAGCATGCCGTCGCGCCCGGCGACCGGAATGACGCGGACTTCGGTGACGGTAGGGGTGTGCATGGCAGTGGGCATGGGTGTAGGCTTCGGAGAGTGGCGGAGCGAAGTGGGTTCAAGCTGTGCCGGTGCCGGGCACCGGGGCGCGGACAGCACCTGTGGCATAGAAGGCGTGCAGGTTGTCCAGCACCATGTCGGCCATGGCGCGGCGGGTTTCATGGGTGGCGCTGGCGGTGTGCGGTGTCAGCACCACGTTGTCCAGCGCCAGAAGCGCGGCTGGTACCGATGGTTCGTTTTCGAATACGTCGAGGCCCGCACCCGCGATGCGGCGTTCTGCCAGAGCGTCGATCAGGGCGGCCTCATCGATCACGCTGCCCCGTGCCACGTTGATCAGAAAACCGCGGGGGCCGAGGGCCTCCAGCACGGCCCGATCGACCAGATGGCGGGTTTCCGCCCCTCCGGCCACGGTCAGCACCAGGTAGTCGGCCCATCGGGCCAGTTCCAGCAACGAGTCGAAATAGGGCAGGGCGGACTGGGCGCTGGGCCGGCGGTTGTGGTAGCCGACCTCCATGCAAAAGCCCGAGGCCCGTTCGGCCACGGCCTGTCCGATGCGGCCCATGCCGACGAGCCCCAACCGCTTGCCGGACACCCGGGTCTGGGGCGCGAACCGGGCGGTGGTCCAGTCGCCGCGCCGCACGAAGCGGTCGCTGGCGCTGACGCCGCGCGACACATCCAGCAGCAGGGCAAAGGCCAGGTCGGCCACGCAATCGTTCAGCACGCCGGGGGTGTAGCCCACCTGGATCCCCCGCGCGCTGGCGGCCGCGATGTCCAGCGCGTCGAAGCCCACGCCGAAGCTGCTGATGACCTGCAAACGCGGCAAGGCGTCGATCACTTCGCGTTTCAGTCCAATGGATGCGGAGGTGACCACGCCGGTGAAATCAGCGCCGCGTTCGGCAAGGAAAGCGGCGGGATCGGGTTGGTCGGACAGGCAAACGATGTCGAACTGCGCAGCCAGGTCGGCTTCGAGCGCCGGCAAGGGCAGGCGGGCGATTTGCAGAAGGCGGGGCCGGGGTGTGGTGCTCATGGGCGGGGATGGTACGGCGCCGCATCCAGGGCCTCGGGTTGCAGGCCGGTGTGAAAGCGGTCGCAGGGAGCAAAAAGGATCGAAGCCCCAGAAGAAAGCCGCACAAACGGCCTTCTCGTGGGGGGGCTCAGGGCGCTGCGCGGACGGCCTGGCGGGCCAGCAGCTTCCAGTCGGCGCCTTGCTTTTGCCAGACGCCCAGGATCTTGATCTGCACCTTGCCGGGCTTGCCCGAATCGTTGGTATCGGCCGTCAGGGTGTGGCGGACGATGGCCACGTCGCCAACCACCTTGATGGTCTGGTCGCTGATGACGATGGTGACGAAGTCGGACTTGCCGTCGAGCAGGTCGCTGATGAAGCTGGCCTTGGTGTCCACCCGGCCTCCCGAGTGGCCATAGCTCAGGTCGTCTGCGACGAGCTGGTTCAGTGCGGCGGGGGACGGGTCGATCATGGCGATCCGCAGGCGCTCGGCCGCGGTGGCGACCGACTGCGGCGCATCGGTGCCCGCGCCGGCCGGTGCCGTGGCGCAGCCGCCCAGGGCCAGCAGGGTGACGGCCGTGGCCGCGGCCAGGAACAGTTTCTTGTACATCTCTTGTCTCCGTTGTGGTGTGGTTTTATGGATGCCCCGTGCGGATGGCTTGACCCACCGGCGCCCGTGCACGGCCGGGCGCCGGATCTTCAGCCGCGGCGCCTTATTGCGGGCCGAGCTTGTCGATGAGTGCCTTGAGTTCCTGCATTTCGCCGGGCTTGAGGTCCGTGAGCGGGGCGCGCACGGGGCCGGCGTCGTGGCCGACGATCTTCGCGCCGGCCTTGACAATGCTGACGGCATAGCCGGCCATGCGGTTGCGCAGTTCGAGGTAAGGCATGAAGAACTCGCGCAGCAGGTGGTGCTGCGTCGCCAGATCGTCGTTCGCCACGGCCTTGTAGAAGTCCATCGCCGTCTTGGGGATGAAGTTGAACACGGCCGACGAGTACACCGGCGTGCCCAGTGCCTTGTAGGCCGCGGCATATACCTCGGCGGTCGGCAGGCCGCCCAGGTAGGCGAAGCGGTCGCCCATCTTCATGTAGATGGAGTTCATCAGCTCGATGTCGCCCACGCCGTCCTTGAAGCCCACCAGGTTGGCGTTTCGTTCGGCCAGGCGTGCCAGCGTTTCGGGAGTGAAGCGGCTCTGGCCGCGGTTGTAGACGATCACGCCGAACTTCACGTTCTTGCACACCTCTTCGACGTGCGCGGCCAGGCCTTCCTGGCCGGCTTCCGTGAGGTAGTGCGGCAGCAGCAGGATGCCGTGGGCGCCGGCCTTCTCGGCCGCCTGGGCGCACTGGATGGCAAAGCGGGTGGGGCCGCCGGCGCCGGCGATGATCGGCACCTTGCCGCGGCAGGTGTCCACGGCGGTCTTGATGATGCCGGGGTACTCGTCCGCCGTGAGCGAGAAGAACTCACCTGTGCCGCCTGCCGCGAACAAAGCGCTGGCACCGTAGGGGGCCAGCCATTCCAGGCGCTCCGCGTAGCCCTTGGCGTTGAATTGGCCCTGGGCGTCGAAGTCCGTGAGCGGGAACGACAGGAGGCCGGAGCCCATGATGGTCTTGAGTTCTTGAGGTTGCATGGCGGTACGGGGTAGTGGGTGGAAAAAGGGAAAAGTGAAAAATCAGTCGAGCCGGATCTGCGCCGCCGACACCACACTGGCCCAGCGTGCGCGCTCCTTCTCGAAGAACTTGTCCTGCTCGGCGGCGGCCATGGTCACGACCTCGGCGCCCTGGCCCGCGAGGCGAGAGCGGATTTCCGGCGTGCGGATGACGGAGATGAGGGCCGTGTTCAGGCGCTGCACGATCGGATCGGGCGTGCCGCGCGGCACGAGGATGCCTTGCCAGGTGCCGGACTCGAAGCCGGGGATGCCCTGCTCGGCGATGGTGGGCACATCGGCCAGCAGCGGCATGCGCGTAGCCTTGGACAGCGCCAGCACCTTGAGCTTGCCGCTCTGCACGTGGGGCAGGGTGGCGAGCATGCCGTTCATCAGCACCTGGGTCTGGCCGGCCATCGTGTCCTGGATGGCGGTCACTCCGCCCTTGTAAGGCACATATTGCCAGCGGGCGCCACTGGCGCGCTCCAGCGCCACGCCGGCCAGGTGCGGTGCGCTGCCCGTGGCGGTGACGGCGAAATTCAGGTCGGCCGTCTTGGACAGGGCGATCAGTTCCTTCAGGTTGTTGGCGGGCACGGACGGGTGCACCACCAGCATGTGCGGCGAGTAGGCCAGCATGGTCGCGCCACGCAGGTCCTTGGAGGGGTTGAATGGCAGCTTGGTATAGACCGAGGGGCTGATGGCCAGCGCCCCCACGTCGCACAGCAGCATGGTGTAGCCGTCGGGCTGCGCCTTGGCGACGAAGTCGGCGCCCAGGTTTCCGTTGGCGCCGGGCTTGTTTTCCACGATGACGTTCTGCTTGAGCAGGTCCGACAGCGGCTGGCTGATGGCGCGCGCAATGATGTCCGAACTGCCGCCGGGCGGGTAGGGCACGATGAGTCGCAACGTTTTGGTGGGCCAATTGGCGGTCTGGCCCATGGCCGTGGTGCTGGCCAGGGCGGCGGCACCATAGACCATGGCGTGGCGGCGGTTCAAAGTCATTGCATGTCTCCTTGCTTGGGTTGGATCATTTTTTGTTGTACGTCATCATACAACTTAAAAATAGCAAGGCACAAGCGCCGGAGGATGCTTTTCCGCGGCTCTTCGGGTTAACGATGACCCGCGCTGCCCGGCCTTTGGACCGGTGGCTGGGTTTCAGGCTTCGGGTGTGGCGGCGGGGGCTTGCACCGGAGCCGGCGGGCTCTTGGCCGCCTCCTGCGCGAGGCGCAGGCGCTCGCGGCTGTTGGTGAGGTGGATGCGCATGGCCGCGCGCGCCGACTCGGGGTCCTTGCGAGCGATGGCCGAATAGATCTCTTCGTGCTCGCGGTTCACCCGGCTCAGGTATTCGTGGCCCCGGACCGCGTTGCGGATGCCCGAGATGCGGGTGCGCGGAATCAGCGTGGTGCCCAGGTGGTTCATGATGTCGGCGAAGTACGGGTTGCCCGTCGCCTCGGCGATCTGCAGGTGGAAGCGGAAGTCGTGCCCCACCGTGTCGCCGCCCATGGCCACGTTGCGCTCGAAGTCGTCCAGCGCCTGGCGCATGGCCTGCAGGTGCGTTTCGCTGCGGCGCATGGCCGCGAGGCCGGCCGATTCGGTTTCCAGGCTGATGCGCAGCTCCAGCACGGCCAGAACGTCCACCGACGCCGTGAGTTCGGACGGGTCCAGCCGGAACACGCCGCCGGCACGCGGGGGCAGCACGAAGGTGCCGATGCCGTGCCGCGTTTCCACGAGGCCGGCGGCCTGCAGCTTGGACAGGGCCTCGCGCACCACGGTGCGGCTCACGTCGTGGGCGCGCATGATTTCCGATTCGGTGGGCAGCTTGTCGCCCGGCGTCAGCAGCCGGTCGCGGATCTTTCCAGAGAAGTCTTCGACCACGGCGTTGGCCAGTCCGCGAGCGCGCCGGACCGGGGCCGGGGACAGGTTCGGGGCCGTTGATTCGGTGGGGGCGGGGTATGCGGGTAATCCCTTTATCGGTGCGGCCATGGCGGTGATGATAATCGCTGAACGTTGTATGACAACATATGACAAATACTAGCCAGAGGAGCTTCATGAGCCAGCCGTCCCGTTTACCCCGTCTTCTTTTGACCGGCGCCGCAGGCGGCCTGGGCCAGGTCTTGCGCGAAAGATTGCGCCCGTATGCCGAGGTGCTGCGGCTGTCCGACATCTCCACCCTGGCCCCGTCGCGCGGCCCCGATGAAGAAGTAGTGCCCTGCGATCTGGCCGACAAGGCTGCGGTGGACGCGCTGGTGGCTGGCTGCGACGCCATCGTGCACCTGGGCGGGGTATCGGTCGAGCGGCCTTTCGAGCAGATCCTGGAAGCCAACATCAAGGGCGTGTTCCACATCTACGAAGGCGCGCGTCGCCACGGCGTGCGCCGCGTGGTGTTCGCCAGCTCCAACCATGTGACGGGCTTTTACCGCCAGGACGAGCGCATCGACGCCAACGCCCGTCGCCGGCCCGACGGCTATTACGGCCTGTCCAAGTCGTTCGGCGAAGACATGGCGAGCTTCTATTTCGACCGCTACGGCATCGAGACGGTGAGCCTGCGCATCGGCTCCTCTTTCCCTGCGCCGCGCGACCGCCGCATGATGAGTTCCTGGCTGAGCTACGACGACCTCACCCAGCTCGTCGAAAAGGCCCTGTTCACCCCGGACGTGGGCCACACCGTGGTGTATGGCGCCTCCGCCAACCGCGATCTGTGGTGGGACAACCATGCGGCAGCGCACCTGGGATTCACGCCCAAGGACAGCTCCGAACCCTTTCGTGCCCAGGTCGAGGCCCAGCCCGCACCCGCGCCGACCGACCCGGCCGCCATCTACCAGGGCGGGGCCTTCACGGCCCAGGGCCCGTTCGAAGGATGACTGCCGTGAACGCCAGCGCGGAACTGGTGCTGGATGCGCGCTGCGCGACGGGCGAGAGCCCGGTGTGGCGCGCGGCCGAGCAGGCGCTGTACTGGGCCGACATTCCCCAGGGCGTGCTGCACCGCTGGTCCGCACAGACCGGCGAGCAGGCGCAGTGGAAGGCACCCGAGATGGTCGCCTGCATCGCACCCTGGGGCTGGCAGCCCGGCCGATGGCTTGCCGGTTTGGAAAGCGGCTGGTTCCAGCTCGACCTGCCACAGGGCGGTGCCGCATCCGGCACGCTGCAGGCGCAGCGCCTGGCCACGGCCGACCACGCCCGGGCGGGCATGCGCTTCAACGACGGCCGCTGTGACCGCCAGGGACGGTTCATCGCCGGCACCATGCTGCAGGACATGGGCGCCGCCGCCCGCGTGGGCAAGGTGTACCGGTTCGGTGCGCAGGAGATGGCGGCCGGCGCGGGCACCGACTTGGCGCTGGGCGATTTGATCGTGCCCAACGGCATCGCTTTCAGTCCCGACGGGCGCACGATGTACCTGTCCGATTCGCACCCCCAGGTGCAGGCGATCTGGGCCTTCGACTACGACACCGAGACCGGCACGCCGAGCCGCCGGCGCCTGTTCGCCGACATGAATCCGCTGCCCGGGCGCCCCGATGGCGCGGCGATCGATGTGGACGGTGGCTACTGGATCTGCGGCAACGACGCGGGCCTGGTGCACCGCTTCACCCCCGATGGCCGGCTCGACCGGTCCCTGGCCGTGCCGGTGAAAAAGCCCGCCATGTGCGCCTTCGGCGGCCCGCAGCTCGACACGCTGTACGTCACCTCCATCCGCCCCGCAGGCGTGGACCTGTCGGACCAGCCGTTGGCCGGCGGTGTCTTCGCATTGCGCCCGGGTACGCAGGGCGTGCCGGAGCCAGAATTCACCGCCCCTGTCTGAACGGGGCCTGGGTCCCTCTACCGATTTCTCCCCCAAAACGTATTTCCAACAGCAAAAGAGACGAGGCAGACAAATGAAATTCCTGAAGACCACCCTGGCCACCCTGGCCGCACTCACATTGGGCTTCGGCGCCGCGCAGGCCACCGAGCTGCGCTCCGCGGACATCCACCCTGACGACTACCCGACCGTGACGGCGGTCAAGTTCATGGGCGAGCGCCTGAAAGCCCTGTCGGGCGGCAAGCACACCATCAAGGTGTTCAACAACGGCGCCCTGGGCAGCGAGAAGGACACCATCGAGCAGGCCAAGATCGGCGCCCTGCAACTGGTGCGCATCAACATCGGCGCGATGAACAACATCTGCCCCGAGACCGTGGTGCCCACGATGCCGTTCCTGTTCCGCTCGGTCGAGCATCTGCACAAGGTGCTGGACGGCCCGATCGGCGAGGAAATCCTCAAGGCCTGCGAAAAGCAGGGCTTCGTGGGCCTGGCCTACTACGACAGCGGCGCCCGCTCGATGTTCACCGCCAAGAAGCCCGTGCGCAGCTTCGCCGACATGAAGGGCCTGAAAGTGCGCGTGCAGCAGTCCGACCTGTGGGTGTCGATGCTGGAGGCGATGGGCGCCAACGCCACCCCCATGCCCATGGGCGAGGTGTACACGGGCCTCAAGACCGGCCTGATCGACGCGGCCGAGAACAACTATCCCACGTACGAGAGCTCGCGTTCGTTCGAGGTGGCCAAGTACTACACCAAGACCGAGCACTCCATGGCCCCCGAGATGCTGCTGTTCTCCAAGCGCGCCTGGGACCGCCTGTCGCCCGAAGAGCAGGGCTGGATCCGCCAGGCCGCCAAGGAGTCGGTGCCCTACATGCGCAAGCAATGGGCCGAACGCGAGATCAAGTCGCTGGCGACGGTAAAGGCCGGCGGTGCCGAGATCATCGAAATCGACAAGGCCCCGTTCCAGGCCGCCATGAAGCCGGTGTACGACAAGTTCATCCCGGACGCCAAGCTCAAGGACCTGGTCAAGCGCGTTCAGGACACCCAGTAAGTCCCTTTCTGCCCACTTCCTGAAGTGGGCTTTTTTTGCTCTTAAATCAATAGCATGGTGCCCTAGTGAATATTGTGCCGGGGGCCTTTTTTACTCATAACAACATGTATACCCAAATTTGCCGCACGCTCGCCCGCGTCTGCATGTGGCTGGGCATCCTCGGCCTGGTCGCAGTGATCTGCGCCGTGAGCTGGCAGGTGTTCGGACGCTATGTGCTCAACAACACGCCCACCTGGGCGGAAAGCCTGGCCCTGCTGCTGGTGATCTACGTCACCATGTTCGGCGTGGCCGTGGGCGTGCGCGATGCCGGCCACATCGGGCTCGAATCGTTCCTGGTGCTGGCGCCCGACTGGCTGCGCCTGAAGATGGAATACCTCATCCACGCGCTGGTGCTCGTGTTCGGCGCCGTGATGGCCTACAGCTGCGCGTCGCTCGCGCAGTCGGTGTGGGACTACCGGCTGCCCACGCTGTGGATCTCCGAAGGTTGGAAATACGTGCCGGCCGCGATCGCCGGCGTCCTGATCGTGATGTTCTCGATCGAACACATCATCGCGCTGGCCCAGGGCCGCGAAGTCGAACCCGCCTGGGGCTGAGAAAAACCATGACCGTGCCACTTTTGATCCTGAGCGTGTCGTTCACGCTGTTCCTGCTGCTGGGCGTGCCCGTGGCGTTTTCCATCGGCCTGTCGGCCCTGGCCACCCTGCTGTACGAAGGCCTGCCCCTGGAGGTCGGCTTCCAGCAGATGACCTCGGGCATGGGCATCTTCTCGTTCCTGGCGATTCCGTTCTTCATCTTCGCGGGCGAACTGATGCTGTACGGCGGCATCGCCGACCGCATCGTCAACTTCGCGCGCAACCTGGTGGGCCACGTGCGCGGCGGGCTGGGCATGTCCAACGTGGTGGCCTGCACGCTGTTCGGCGGCGTCTCGGGCTCGCCGGTGGCGGACGTGTCGGCCATGGGCGCCGTGATGATCCCGATGATGAAGAAGGAGGGCTACCACGCCGACTACGCCGTCAACGTGACGACGCACGCGGCGCTGGTGGGGGCGCTCATGCCCACCAGCCACAACCTCATCATCTATTCGCTGGCGGCCGGCGGCAAGGTGTCCATCGCGGCGCTGATCCTCGCGGCGCTGATTCCCGCGCTGGTGCTCACCATCAGCAACCTGGCCGCGGCCTACCTTGTGGCCGTCAAGCGCGGCTACCCCGCGGGCACGTTCCCGGGCTGGCAGATCGTCGGGCGTTCGTTCGCCGCCGCGCTGCCGGGGCTGTTCATCGTCGTGCTGATCCTGGGGGGCATTCTTTCGGGCATCTTCACCGCCACCGAATCGGCGGCCGTGGCCGTGCTGTATGCGCTGGGCCTGACCGTGTTCCTGTACCGCACGCTGAAGTGGGAGCACTTCATCAAGGCGGCCTCGAAGGCGGTGCGCACCACGGGCGTGATCCTGCTGCTGATCGGCATCTCCAGCACCTTCGGCTACCTCATCAGCCTGTACGGCGTGGCCGAACTCACGGGCCAGATGCTGTCGCAGGTGACCAGCACGCCATGGGTGATCTTCCTGCTGATCAACATCATCCTGTTCGTGCTGGGCACCTTCCTGGATATGGCGGCCACCATCTTGCTGTGCACGCCGATCTTCCTGCCCATCGCCCAGCACTACGGCATGAGCTCGGTGCAGTTCGGCATCGTCATGCTGATCAACTGCGCGCTGGGCCTGAACACGCCGCCCGTGGGCACCACCCAGTTCGTGGGCTGCGCGATCGGCGGCGTGTCGGTGGGCACGGTGATGCGCACGATCTGGCCTTTCTACGGCGCGCTGATCTTCGCGCTGGCCCTCGTGACCTTCGTGCCGGCCTTCTCGACCTGGCTGCCCAGCATGTTCATGGTGGTCAAGTGACCCCGGAAAGAGAGCGATCCATGGCGATTTCTTCTTCCTTTCTGCGCGCGGTGGCGTTGGCCCCCGTGGCCGCCGCCACGCTGATGGCGGCCAGCGGCGCGGCCTCGGCCGCCACCTGGGTCTATGTGTCGAACGCCGACAGCCAGGACGTGTCGGTGTACGAGCTGGACCGCGCCGCCGGCAAACTCCAGCCGGTGGAGACCGTGCCCGTGGGCGGCCAGGCCATGCCCATGGCGGTCTCGCCCAACAAGCGCCAGCTGTACGTGGCGCTGCGCTCGCAGCCTTTCCGCGTGGTGACGCTGGCCATCGATCCGGCCAGCGGCCGCCTGAAGAAGCAGGGCGAGGCCGCCCTGGCGGACAGCATGGCCAACATCGACACCGATGCCACCGGCCGCTGGCTGTTCGCCGCGTCCTACCCGGGCCACAAGATCACCGTCAACAGCATCGACAAGGACGGGCTGGTGGGCGCGGTGCAGCAGCTCATTCCCACGGCGCCCAACGCGCACGCCATCCATGCCGACGCGGCCAACCGCTACGTGTTCGCCACCAGCCTGGGCGGTGACCATCTGTCGAGCTGGCGCTTCGACGCCGCCACCGGAAAGCTGACCGCCAACGAGCCGGCGCTGACCGCGGTGGCCCCGGAAAAGGCCGGCCCGCGCCACTTCGTCTGGGACAAGGCGCAGCGGTACATGTACGTGGTGGACGAGCTGGACGCGGCCCTGCACGTGATGGCATACGACGCCGAGCGCGGCACGCTGCGCGAGGTGCAGCGCACCACCACCTTGCCCCCGGGCTTCACCGGCAAGCCCTGGGCGGCCGACCTGCACCTGTCGCCCGATGGGCGCACGCTGTATGCGTCCGAGCGCACGTCGAGCACGCTGTCCACCTTCCGCGTCGATGCGGCCACCGGGCAGCTCGAGCCGCTCGGCCAGGTGCCCACCGAGAAGTCGCCGCGCGGCTTTGCCGTCGATTCCTCGGGGCGCTTCCTGATCGCGGCGGGGCAGGACTCGCACAGCGTGTCGCTGCACCCCATCGATCCAGCCACCGGGGTGCCGGGCACGCCCACGCGCGTGGCGGCGGGCAAGAACCCCAACTGGGTCGAGATCGTCGATCTGCCTTGAGGCATTGACGCCTTGGTGCGTGGGCACGCATGCGCCTGCCCGCCCGCGCGGCCTCGGGGCATGTGGCCCGCCGCGCTTCCTGAAAACACGACCGGAGACAAAACCCATGCAAAGAGCGACACAAGACGCCGCCCCCCAGACCCCGCCATCACGCCGCCGTTTCATGGCCGGCGCGCTGGCCGCCACGGCCACGGGCCTCGCGCAGGCCCAGGCGTTCGACTTCAAGCCGCAGCAGCGCTACCCCGATCCCTCGGTGCAGATCCTGGATCCGTCGTTCGCCAAGTACCGCCTGTTCAGCAGCAGCGTGGAGCAGATCGCCACGGGCTTTCGCTGGGTCGAAGGCCCGGTGTGGTTCGGCGATGGGCGCTACCTGCTGTTTTCCGACATCCCCAACAACCGCATCGTGCGCTGGGACGAGGCCACGGGGCAGACCGGCGTGTTCCGCCAGCCCTCCAACTTCTCTAACGGCCTGGGCCGCGACCGCCAGGGCCGGCTGCTGGCGTGTGAGCACCTGACCCGCCGCGTGACCCGCACCGAGTACGACGGCAGCATCACCGTGCTGGCCGACCGCTTCGAGGGCAAGCGCCTGAATTCACCCAACGACATCGTCTGCCCGAGCGACGGCTCGGTCTGGTTCACCGACCCGCCGTTCGGCATCGGCGGCCACTGGGAGGGCGACAAGGCCGTCTCCGAGCTCCCGCATGCGCTGTACCGCATCGATCCGTCCGGCCGGCTGGACCGCGTGCTGGAGGCGCGCTTTCCCAACGGGCTGGCATTCACGCCGGACGAAAAGCAGCTCTACCTCGTGGCGCGCACGGCCGACAACCGCCGCCAGATCGTGCGCTACGACGTCACCGCCCGCCAGGGGCTGGCCAACCCGACCGTGCTGATCGAGGGCGGGGCGGGCGCGCTGGACGGATTCAAGGTCGATGAAGACGGCAACCTGTGGTGCGGCTGGGGCAGCACGGGCGCGGCCGACTCGGTCGCCGCGGACCTGGACGGCGTGATGGTGTTCAACCCGTCTGGCAAGGCCATCGGCCATATCCGCCTGCCCGAGCGCTGCCCGAACCTCGTCTTCGGCGGCCCCAAGAAAAACCGCCTCTTCATGGCCAGCAGCCACTCGATTTATTCGCTCTACGTGGAAACGCGCGGAGCGGTCTGATTTTTCAAAACCAGGAGACAACGCACATGCAACGCAGAACCTTCATCGCCGCCGCGGCCGCTGCGGCCGCCGCCGGCAGCTTCATCGGCCTGCCAGCCTTCGCGCAGGGCACCTGGCCCACCGGCAAGACCATCACCTACCTCGTACCGTTCGCGGCGGGCGGCACCACCGACACGCTGGGCCGGCTGATCAGCCAGCAGCTGGGCACTGCCCTGGGCACGACCGTGGTGGTGGACAACAAGGGTGGGGCGGGCGGCAGCGTCGGCTCGGAAATCGCGGCCCGCGCGGCACCGGACGGCTACACGCTTCTGGGCGGCACCATCAGCTCACACGCCATCAACGTGAGCCTGTACCCGAAGCTGGGCTACGACCCGGTGAAGTCATTCGCGCCCGTCACGCTCATCGGCACCAACCCGGTGGTGCTGGTGGTGGCGGCCAGCAGCCCCTACAAAACGCTGAAGGACGTGCTGGACGCTGCCCGCGGCAAGTCGGGCGGCCTGTCGTCGGCCTCCGCCGGCACCGGCACCTCGCAGCATCTGGCGCTGGAGCTGCTGGCCTACAAGTCGGGCGTGAAGTTCACCCACGTACCGTACAAGGGCAGCGGCCCGGCCATCCAGGACGTGATCGGGGGGCAGGTGGACATGATGTTTGACACCACCGTCGTGGCCGCGCCGCACATCCAGAGCGGCAAGCTGCGCGCCATTGCCGTCACCTCGGCCAAGCGCCTGGGCTCGATGCCTGATGTACCCACCGTGGCCGAATCCGGCTTGAAGGGCCTGGCCGATTTCGAGGTGCAGTCGTGGCAGGCCATCTTCGTGCCCGCCGGTACGCCCGAGCCGGTCGTGACCCGCCTGCACACTGAGATCCGCAAGATCCTCGCGCAGCCGGACATGCAGACCCGCCTCAAGAGCTTCGGCATGGAGCCGGCCGACATGACGACCGCGCAGATCGCCACCTTCCAGAAGGCCGAAGTTGCCAAGTGGGCGCAGGTGATCAAGGCCGCCAACATCAAGGTGGACTGACGCCGCGCTGTGACGTGACCCGGCCCGGTGCCCTGGCGCCCTGGCGCCCGGGCCCGCTGCATGCCGGGGAGGGGATGGGAGACCTGTCTGGCGCGTTCGCGCCCATGGCTGACAGGGGCGGTAGTACCGGCGCGGCACACTGGCCCGCATCGCGGCGCATCTGCCGCGATCGGCACCCCAACAGCACAGAAGGCAGGTTCCCCCATGCACGCGCAACGCTCCCATCTCCCCCCGTTTTCAACCGCCCGCTGGCCTGTCGCCGTCCTGGGCTGCGCGCTGGCCGGGGCCCTGGCCGGCTGCGGCGATACGGCACGGCTGCCGCCCGAGGCCGGCGTGGGCCCGTCGCCCACGCTGCCCGAACCCCACAAGACCCTGATCCCCACCGTTCACATCGCACCCGCCAAGGGTTGGCCCGACGGCATGCAGCCCACGCCCATGGCGGGCATGCAGGTCACCGCGCTGGCTAAGGGGCTGGACCATCCGCGCTGGGTGTACGTGCTGCCCAACGGCGACGTGCTGGTCGCGGAGAGCAACACGCCGGCCAAGCCCAAGGAAGACCAGGGGCTGGTGAAGAACGTGCGCAACTGGGTCATGGGCAAGGTCATGGGCCGCGCGGGCTCGGGCGCGCCATCGGCCGACCGCATCACCTTGCTGCGCGACACCGACGGCGACGGCGTCGCGGAAACCCGCAGCGTGTTCCTGCAGGGCCTGCATTCCCCGTTCGGCATGGCGCTGGTGGGGGGCGATTTCTACGTCGCCAACACCGATGCGGTGGTGCGCTTTCCGTACACGGCGGGCCAGACCACCATCACGGCACCGGCCACCAAGGTGGTGGACCTTCCCGGCCTGCCGTTCAACCACCACTGGACCAAGAACCTCATCGCCAGCCCGGACGGCAGCAAGCTTTATGTGACGGTGGGCTCCAACAGCAACGTGGCCGAGAACGGCATTGAGGCCGAGCAAGGCCGCGCCGCCATCTGGGAGGTGGACCGCACCAGCGGCGCCCACCGCATCTTCGCCAGCGGCCTGCGCAATCCGAACGGCCTGGGCTGGGCCCCCGGCAGCGGCGCGCTGTGGACGGTGGTGAACGAACGCGACGAGATCGGCAGCGACCTCGTGCCCGACTACCTCACCTCGGTGAAGGAGGGCGCGTTCTACGGGTGGCCCTACAGCTACTACGGCCAGCATGTGGATGTGCGGGTGAAACCACCCCAGCCGGACCAGGTCGCCAAAGCCATCGCACCCGACTATGCGCTGGGCAGCCACGTGGCGCCCCTGGGGCTGGCCTTCTCGGGCCCGCCATCGGCGGGCAACGGATTGCCGCGGCAGCTGGCCCAGGGGGCCTTCGTGGGCCTGCACGGCTCGTGGAACCGCAAGCCGCGCAGTGGCTACAAGGTGGTCTTCGTGCCCTTCGAAAACGGCCAGCCCAAGGGCCAGCCGATTGACGTGCTGACCGGGTTCCTCAGCCCCGAAGGCGATGCCTATGGCCGTCCCGTCGGCGTGGCGCTGGATGCGCGCGGCGGGCTGCTGGTGGCCGATGACGTGGGAAACGCCATCTGGCGGGTTTCGGGCACGCCCCGATAGGGGATCGGTAGAGGCTGGTCAGCGCCAGATGGCCTGAATCGGCACCTCGGCGGGCATCATGTTGATGTACTGCACCAGTCGGGGCCGCGCGCCGCGGTTGGGGCTGGCTCCATGGGGCAGGGCCTGTTGCCAGATCACCAGATCGCCGGCCCCCGCGCCGATGGGCCGGGCGCCCAACGCCTGGAAATCCTGCCTGCGCGGATCGGCGTCCGGCGGCAGTCCGGCCAGCCACCCTTCCACCTGGCGGTGAAAGCCCGGCACCACGGTGAGCGCACCCTGTTCGGGCGGCGTGTCCGTGAGGTACAGGATGCCCTGGGTGCAAAACGGGATGGGGGGGTGCAGGCTCACGTCCCAGTGCAGCCCCTGCGCCTGGTAAGGGTGGCCAGGGCGCTCCGGCACATTGAAACCGCAGCGGTCCGTGCTGCGCCACAGGTCGGCGGTGCCCCACAGTTGCGCGAACGCCTTGTGGATGCGCAGCGCCCGGCGGTTCGCGTCGAACGCGGGGTGCTGGAACAGCTGCACCATGATGTTGCGCGGGGCGTTGCGGTACCACGACTCGACATCGTCCGGCGTGGCGCCCACCGCCTCCCACACCACTTGCGCCGCGGCGGCGCTGTCGTCGGGCGTCACGGCCTGCCGCACGATCACGTAGCCGTGCTCGTCCCAGTGCGCCAGGTCGTCGGCATCCAGCACGGGCGGCATGGCGTCGACCTGGGCGTGCAGCCGGGCCACGGCGTCGGGCGCTGGCCCGCCGTCCACCAGCGCCTGGATGCGGGCGATGGTGGCGGCATCGGGCGCCCCGGCGGTGCGCACGATCCAGTCCTCGAAGTCCGCGAACTCCGGCGCATGCCACAGCACGTGCTGCATGGTCTGCTCCAGGCCCAGGCCCAGTGCCGCGAGCACGATCTGTGTGCGATGGGATTCCGCGTTCTCGCCCGTGGGCAGGCCTTGGCGCGCCGTCATCCAGCGCGACCAGCAGCGCTTGAGGTAGGGCACTTGCAAGGCGCCGCGCTCGCCGGGCGGGCAAAGGGGATCGGCTGGTTTCAGTGATGGGGTGATCATGCTGGGAGTTGTGCTTTCAGTTCCGTGTGAGCGCGACACCGCCTGCCAGGCGCTCCGCGACCGATCGGCGCATCGCGGGTGGCGCGTCGGCGATGCGCTCGGGCCATGTCTGCTGGGCCAGGCGCACCGAATCGCGCAGCAGCGCAAGATGGCGCGGCGCCCGCAGCAGGCCGGCGGCCTTGATCAGCCCTTCCATGTCGTCCCATGAAAAGGCGCGCAGGGTTTTGTCGATGGCCCGGTTCACCGTGTACTGGCTTTCGGGCACGCCCTCGAAGAACGCGGCGACGCACACCGGGTCGTACAGCGGCGACAACTGCGGCGCGCGCCCGTCAGGGTAGACCAGCGCCCAGTTCTTGAGGTGCGCATCGGTGTTGCCCATGAGGATGAAGGCGACCATGCGGGCGAGGAACTCGCGGGTGTCGTGCACGGGCTGGTGGCTCAGGCGGTCCAGCACGCGCAGCATGGTGGCGTAGTCCTGCAGGATGCCCTTGCCGTACTTCTGTCGCGGCGTGTAGCCCAGCACCTGGTTGAACTCTTCCATGTGCACCCGCTGGCCGCCGGGCAGATGGTCGAACCGCTGCACGGCCAGGATCTCGTCGAAGGGCACAGCGTCGGGCAGGTCGGCCTCGGCGCGGGTGATGACATCCGCCTGGGCGCAGTCCAGGCCGAGCGCCCGGCACAGCTGGTAGCCGGCGTGTTCGTTGGCCACCAAGTCGGGGTGGGCGGTGGTGGGCAGCTTCAGGATCACGCTGCCGGCCGCGCCCTTGCGGTGCACGGTGTAGCGCCGCCCTTCCTGCACCGCGCTGAACTTGGTGACCACGCCGGGCAGCGAGGCAGCGTCCTCCACGGGGTATTCGACGAAGCCCGGCTCCAGCACGTCCAGGCCCTGGGTGGTGTGCCAGTGGCGAACCACGTCGGGCACGCCGTCCTGTGCGGGCACGGGCTCTACCTCCAGCGCGCCCATCAGGTCGTGGCCTGCGGCGGCCAGCAGCTCGAACTCGTCGTCGGGCGCGCAGCCGCGTTCGCGTGCGAGGCGCTCGCGGTTGTGGCCTTCGGGCAGCAGGTTCTGGAAGTACACCGGCCAGCGGCCATCGGTGCGCACCAGCCGGGCGTCGCGCGCCGAAGCCAGGATCTGCTGCGTGGCGGCCTCGGTCTCGCCCTGAAAGCTGAGCGACAGGGTGGGGCGGCCGGGGTCGTTGATGTAGCTGGCATCGAACGACACGCGCAGGATGTCGCCGTACTGCGAGAGGTAGCCGATCGCCGTGCGGCCGGCACCCTGGCCGGCCGGGCGGTGCAGGTACAGGCGCAGGTAGCGGATGGAGGTGCTCATGGCGGGTCAGCCGGCCGCGCTCAGCCTTCTTTGCGCAGGCTGTCGATCACCGAAGGCGGGGCATCCACGCCCTGGGGCTGACCCAGGAATTTGCCGCCCGACTGGATGAAGGCCTGCAGGCTCGGCCGAAGGGTGCTGGGCACGGCGATGATGTCCATCCCCAGCACGCGGGCCATTTCCGTCAGTGTGGAATAGCGGGGATCGAGGTCGCCCCCTTCGGTGCGCTGCACCGTCATCCGCGAGAGGCCGGCCCGTTCAGCCAACTCGGCCTGCGTGAGCTGGCTGGCCTTGCGTGCCACGGTCAGGCTGTGGATCAGATCGTTGGTCATGATCCTGTTTATACTCTTTTTTAGCTAAAAGAGTATTCTAAGTTTCATCTTTTGGTCGTTTGGGTGAATTAGACCGGGGCTGTCGCCATGAGACCGCTCCCTGGACTGGGCGGCCCCTCGGGGCCACCGGCTCAGGCGAACGTGTTGACCTGGGTGCCCAGCGCGCCGGAGGTGGCCAGTGCCGGTTGGGGCATCGATTGCTTCATCGACTCGATCAGCAAGGTGGCGGAGGCCTCCTGGGTGTCCAGCGCCTTTTTCAGCACCCGGATGTTCAGGGCATCGGAATTCTTCTGGCTGGCCATGGCCGTTGCGGTGTTGACGACCGATTGGGAAAGCGCGACATCCATGGGGTGCTCCTGTTGGGGCCTCGGGGCGAGGCGAAGGCAAAGACCCCTCCCTTTTCGGCACCCCCGCCTGGAACTGAAGCCCAGGCGGGGGCGGAATATTCAATCGAGCGCGCTGGCCCCATAGGCGGAGCAGGCCGACAGGTCCGACGCGCTGCCGCTGGGCAGGTGCGAAGCCGCATCGCGCAGCGCGGTGCGCAGGCCTTCCTCCAGGACCGGGTGGTAGAACGGCATGCGCAGCAGGTCCTGCACCGTGAGCGACCGGTCGATGGCCAGCGCCAGCAGATGCGCTAGGTGCTCTCCGCTGGGGGCGCACAGCTCCGAGCCCAGGATGCGGCCGCTTTCGCGCTCCGCATACACGTTCAGGCGGCCCTGGTTGTGCTGCGCCGCGCGTGCGCGGCCCTGGCGGGAGAAATCCACCGAGCCCGTCACGAATTCGCCCTCTTTCAGGTCCTTCCAGGCCTGGCCGATCACCGCCGCGTTGGGCTGGGTGAACACGATGGACAGCGGCGTGCGCCGGCGAAAGCACTGCGGCTCGGGTGCCATGGCGTTCAGGGCGGCTATGTGGCCCTCGTCGGAGGCCTCATGCAGCAGCGGCCGGCGGTCGTCGGCATCGCCGGCCATGAACACGGGCAGGTCCGCGATCTGCATGGTGCGCGCATCCACAGGCGGCTTGCCGTGCGGGTCCAGGGGGATGCCCAGGGTATCGAGGCCGAGGTGTTCGATGTTCGGCCGCCGACCCATGGCCGCCAGCACTTGGTCCACCACCACCGTGGTGCTGCCGTTGCTGACCTCGATCCCGCCCGGCACTTCGCGCAAGCGGGCCTCCTCGCCCACGCTGACCACGAATTCGTCTTTCAGCACGGCCTTCAGCGCGCCGAGGATGTCGGGGTCGGACAGCCCGGCCAGCGATGGCCCGGTCGAGAACGCCGCCACTTCCACGCCCAGCCGAGACAGGGCCTGCGCCAGTTCCGCGCCCAGCGGTCCCAGCCCGATGACCGCCATGCGCGGTCCCAGGGTGGGCTGCTCGAAGAGGGTGTCGGTGGTCAGGATGCGGTCGCCGAACGCGAGCCATTCCTCGGGAATGATGGGGCGCGAGCCGGTGGCGATGATGACGCTGCGGGCGTGGTAAGTCTGCCCGCCCACTTCCACCGTGCCCGGGCCGCGCAGCCGCGCGTGGCCCGAAATGCCCTGGTCGCCGACCGCCGATGCCTTCTCGGTGCCCGCCACGAACTCGTCGCGCAGGGCGCGCACGCGCTCCAGCACGGCAGGCATGTCGACGGAGAGGCCGTCCCCGCCGCGCAGGCCGAAGGTGTCGAATGCGTGGCGCCGGTGGTAGGCGTTGGCCGCTTCGATCAGCATCTTGGAGGGCATGCAGCCCACCCGTGCGCAGGTGGTCCCCCAGGGGCCATCGTTGACGATCCGCACGCGGTCGGTGCGTTTGCGAACCTCGCGCAACGCGGCAAGGCCTGCCGATCCCGCGCCGATGATGATGGCGTCCAGGGGTGGGCTCATGGGTCGATCTCCTCAGGGGTGGCGAATGGCTGAGTGTCCCCGGGCCGCAGGGCGGGGCCTGTAGGTGCAGGGCACTTTCGGCGCAGGCGATGGCGGCGCTACGGCGCGATCCAGCCGATGCGGCCCTGGCAGGCGTCGTTCAGCCGCTGCACGAACGCCGCCTCCTGCGGCTGAGGCAGCTGGATGCGCACGGCCACCAGCGAGCCGTGGGCCACCTCGCCCAGCGTGGCGCCGGCCGCCTCGACCTCGCGGCGCACCAGGCCCTCCAGGGCATAGGGCACCTCGCACTGCAGCGCCACCATGCGCTGCAGCGGCACCTTCTCAGCCGGCAGCAGCGCCTGCGCGATGGTGTCGGTGTAGGCCCGCACCAGCCCGCCCGCACCCAGCTTGACGCCGCCGAAATAGCGCACCACGGTGGCCAGCACGCCTTCGAGGTCCTGGTGGCGCAGCACCTCCAGCATCGGCCGGCCCGCAGTGCTGCCGGGTTCGCCATCGTCCACCGCGGCCGACTGGCCGCCCGCCAGCAGCGCCCAGCAGACGTGCGCGGCACCGGGGTGCTGCTGCCGCAGCGCATCGACGGTGGCCTGGGCCGACGCGCGGTCCGCCATGGGCTGCACACAGCCGATGAACCGGCTTTTCTTGATGACCAGTTCGCTATGGGTGGGGGTTCGCACGGTGTAGGGCATGGGCGGCGGAGCTTAACTGCATGCCGGGTCCATGGACGGCATTCGGCACAAGGCTTGATGCACCTCAAGGCGCTGCAGGGCCCCCGCGCATACGCTCCCTGCATCGCGCTGTTGCGTCGCCCGGCTGCATGGAGCAGCCCGGCAACGCCAGGCGCAAGCACCTGTTTTATGAAGAAGGAAGACCTCATGGCAAACCACTGGAAATTCGCTGCGCTGGCCCTGGTATTGGCGGCTGGCCCCACCTGGGCCGCCGACTGCACGGCCGAGATCGAAGGCAACGATGCGATGCAGTTTAACAAGGCGACCCTCGCGGTGCCGCAAAGCTGCAAGCAATTCACCGTCAAGCTCAAGCACGTGGGCAAGCTTCCCAAGACCGCCATGGGCCACAACTGGGTGCTGAGCAAGGCCGCCGACCTGCAGGCGGTGGCCACGGACGGCATCGCTGCCGGGGCCGCCAAGAACTACGTGAAGGACGCGGACGCCCGGGTGATCGCGCACACCAGGATCGTGGGCGGCGGCGAGAGCGATTCGGTGACGTTCTCCACCCAGGCGCTCAAGGCCGGCGAGTCCTATGCCTATTTCTGCTCCTTTCCCGGCCATTCCGCGCTGATGAAGGGCACGCTGACCCTGGCGAAATAACCTTCCGCCACCCGGTGCTGTCGCCGGTTGCATACAGAGGGGGCCCTTTTCAGCGGCCCCTTTTTCGTTGACACGAAACAGTCACCCCGCCGCCATACGCTGGCGGCAACCCCGCATGAAAAGGACCCGCCATGCTTGCCGCTGCGCTGACCCACGTGATGAACGCCATGGTGTTTCCCGCTGCCCTGGCCGGCGCCAACGGGCCGGGCCGCGTGGAGGAGGGCGCTTTGGCCGCTATTCCTACCGCCTGGACCGCCAGGGCCACCGAACTGCACTCGCCCTACGGCGAGCCGCCCGCCCCGGACTTGGACCAGCGGGTGCGTGCCTCCGGCGAATGGTGACAGGCCGATCGGGGCCCGCCACGCCGCGCACCGAGGCCGCCGCCAGGCCGCTCGCCACCCGCAGCTAACCCCCAGCGGCGCAGGGCGCGGGAACGCGCCTTGGCCTTTGGTTTCGACAGGAAAGGCCCAAAAGCCTAAAATCGCGGCTTCCCCACGCCTTGCCCTCCATGAACGCCCCCGTTGACGTTTCCTTTTTCGCGCGCGCCGCGAAGCCGCTGACCAGCTATCGCCCGTATTGGGCGAAACGCTTCGGCACGGCCCCGTTCCTGCCCATGAGCCGCACCGAGATGGAGCGCCTCGGCTGGGACAGCTGCGACGTGATCCTGGTGACGGGCGATGCCTACGTCGACCACCCCAGCTTCGGCATGGCCGTGATCGGCCGCACGCTGGAGGCGCAGGGCTTTCGCGTGGGCATCATCGCGCAGCCCGACTGGCAGAGCGCCGAGGCCTTCAAGGCGCTGGGCCGCCCCAACCTGTTCTGGGGCGTGACGGCGGGCAACATGGATTCCATGATCAACCGGTACACCGCCGACCGGAAGATCCGCAGCGACGACGCCTACACCCCCGGTGACGTGGGCGGCAAGCGGCCCGACCGCGCAGCCATCGTGTACAGCCAGCGCTGCCGCGAGGCTTACAAGGACGTGCCCATCGTGCTGGGCGGCATCGAAGGCAGCCTGCGCCGCATCGCCCACTACGACTACTGGAGCGACAAGGTGCGCCGCTCTGTCGTGGTGGACGCCAAGTGCGATCTGCTGCTGTACGGCAACGCCGAACGCGCCCTCGTCGAGGTGGCCCACCGCCTGGCCGCGCGCGAGCCCGTGGAGCAGATCACCGACGTGCGCGGCACCGCCTTCGTGCGCCGGTCCGACGATGAAACCGGCCTGGGCTGGTTCGAGATCGACTCCACCAGCGTGGACGAGCCCGGCCGCGTCGAGGCGCACGTCAACCCCTACATGACGACCAGCGAGCAGGCCGCCGCCCAAGGCAGCACCTGCAGCAAGGAGGATGCTCCTGATTCGATAGCATCTATGCCAATGGATACTAGGGCGCAAGGGCAAAATGGCTCGAAATCCGCCGAGCCCAACCCCGCCATCCAGCCGATGCTGTTCGTGGCCAACCCGAACCTCAAGGCCAAGCTCAAGGTGCCGCCGCGCGACCGCAGCGTGATCCGCCTGCCCAGCTACGAGCAGGTCAAGAGCGATCCGGTGCTCTACGCCCACGCCAACCGGGTGCTGCATCTGGAGACCAACCCCGGCAACGCCCGCGCCCTGGTGCAGGCCCACGGCGAGGGCCCGACGGCGCGCGACGTGTGGATCAACCCGCCGCCCATCCCGCTGACCACGGCCGAGATGGACTACGTGTTCGATCTGCCCTACGCGCGCGGCCCGCACCCGAGTTACGCCGACGAGAACGGCAGCCACGACGGCGCGACCAAGATCCCGGCGTGGGAGATGATCCGCTTCAGCGTGAACATCATGCGCGGCTGCTTCGGCGGCTGCACCTTCTGCTCGATCACCGAGCACGAGGGCCGCATCATCCAGAGCCGCTCCGAAGATTCGATCATCCAGGAGATCGAGGACATCCGCGACAAGGTGAGCGGCTTCACCGGCACCATCTCCGACTTAGGGGGCCCCACGGCCAACATGTACCGGCTGGGCTGCAAGAGCCCCGAGATCGAGGCCGCCTGCCGCAAGCCCAGCTGCGTGTACCCGGGCATCTGCCAGAACCTCACGACCGACCACGGCCCGCTCATCAAGATCTACCGCCGCGGCCGCGCGCTCAAGGGCATCAAGAAGATCCTGATCGGCTCCGGCCTGCGCTACGACCTGGCCGTGAAGTCGCCCGAGTACGTGAAGGAGCTGGTGCAGCACCACGTGGGCGGCTACCTCAAGATCGCGCCCGAGCACACCGAGCAGGGCCCGCTCACCAAGATGATGAAGCCGGGCATCGGCAGCTATGACAAGTTCAAGCAGATGTTCGAGCAGTTCAGCGAAGAGGCGGGCAAGAAGCAGTTCCTGATCCCGTACTTCATCGCCGCGCACCCGGGCACGAGCGACGAGGACATGATGCACCTGGCCATCTGGCTCAAGAAGAACGGCTTTCGTGCCGACCAGGTGCAAACCTTCTACCCCAGCCCCATGGCCACGGCCACGGCCATGTACCACTCGGGCAAGAACCCGCTGCGCAAGATCGGCCGCGACAGCGAGGCAGTGGACATCGTGCGCGGCGAAAAGCGCCGGCGCCTGCACAAGGCCTTCCTGCGCTACCACGATCCCAACAACTGGCCGCTGCTGCGCGAGGCGCTGAAGACCATGGGCCGCGCCGACCTGATCGGCAACGGCAAGCACCACCTGATTCCGACCTTCCAGCCGATGACGGACGGCAGCTACCAGAGCGCGCGCCGAAAGAACAGCACCGTGGCCCCGGTGGCGGCACAACGCAAGGCGCCGCCGGCCAAGGGCTTGGCGTTCAACAAGGCCGCCCAGCAACCCGTGGCCGGCCGCATGCTGACCCAGCACACCGGCCTGCCGCCCCGCGCCGGCCTAGCCGGCAAGCCCGCCGGCGGGACCCCTTCCGGTAAAACGTTCCGCAAGGGGCGCTGAGCCCTCCGGCGGCGCCGCGCCCGGCCCGCCCGCCGGGGCAGCGCCCTGGACCGCGGCCCGGGGCATCGGTTCCGGGCGGCTGATGGCATGGCCTTGCGCATGGTCCACACCCATGGCGCGCAGCGCCTCCACGATGGCCGGCGTCTCGGCGAACTCGGCGATCGTCTGCTTGCCCATCACGTGGCCGATGTGGTTGATCATCTCCACCATCGCCCGGTTGGCCGGGTCCTCCAGCATGTCGCGCACTAGCGCGCCGTCGATCTTGAGGTAGTCCACCGGCAGGTGCCGCAGGTAAGTGAACGAAGACATGCCGGCGCCGAAGTCGTCCAGCGCGAAATGGCAGCCCTGCTGCTTGAGCTCGCGGATCAGGCGGATCGCGTTGGGCAGGTGGGCGATGGCCGCGGTCTCGGTGACCTCGAAGCACAGCTGGTTGGCCTGCACGGCGTAGCGGGCCATCTGGTCGCGCAGGTACTCCAGCAGGCTTTCGTCGCCCACGCTGGTGCCGGACAGGTTGATGGCGCACAGTGTGATGGGCCGCTCCTGCGGCTGCCGGCGGCGCTCGGCCAGCGCGGCGAAGGTGTGCTCGACCACCCAGCGGTCCAGGGCCTGCGCGAGGCCGAAGCGTTCCGCGGCCGGCACGAATTCGCCGGGGAAGATCGCCTGGCCGCCTTCCCCCTGAAGGCGCAGCAGCACCTCCACATGCACGCCGCCGTCGTTCGGCGCCCGCAGCGGGGCGATCTCCTGCGTGTAGAGCTGAAAGCGGTCCTGCTCCAGCGCCTGGCGGATGCGCTGCACCCAGTGCATGTCGTCCAGGTGGCGCGACATGGCCGCGTCCTGCGGCTGGTAGACGTAGACCGTGTTGCGGCCGCGCTCCTTGGCGCCGTAGCAGGCCATGTCGGCCACGCGCAGCACCTCCTGCAGGCTGGTGAGGTCGGCCGTCAGGTGCACCAGGCCGATGCTCAGGCCGGTGCGCAGGGTGCGGGCGCCCCAGGGCAGGCGCAACTCCTGCGCGTGGTGGCGGATCTGCTCGGCGATCCGCTCGGCCACCTCCTGGGGGCAGTCGTGCAGCAGCACGCCGAATTCGTCGCCGCCCAGCCGCGCCAGCGTGTCGCCCTCTCGCAGACCGCGTTGCAGCATGCGGCAGACCTCGCGCAGCATCTCGTCGCCCGCGGGGTGGCCGCAGGTGTCGTTGATCACCTTGAACTGGTCCAGATCGATGTACAGCAGCGCGCCCGCCACCTCGGAGGGCCGTGGCCGCGCCAGCATCTGGCCCAGGCGCCGCTCGAACTCGCGCCGGTTCACCAGGCCGGTGAGCGTGTCGTGGCTGGCCTGCCAGGCGAGCTGCTCCAGGTATTGCTGCTCGCGCGTCACGTCGTGCAGCACCAGCACGGCGCCCGCCAACTGGCCCTGGTTCATCAGCGGTGAGCCCACCAACGTGACGGGGACGGTGCTGGCGTCCGGCCGCACGATGCGGTGCGGGTGTTCGTCGTGCAGCCCGACGGTGCCGTGCAGCGCGCGTTCAAGCAGTTGGGCGATGCTCCCGTGGGGGGCGGGTGGCTCCGCGGTGCCGGTGGCCTTGGCGCCGTCGTGGGGGCCCGTGTGCAGCAGCTGCGCCAGCGGCATGCCCAGGCTGTCCTGGCCGGAGCGGGCCAGCAGGTTTTCCGCCGCGGGATTCATGTAGCGCACGTTGCCGTGCAGGTCGGTGGTGACGATGCCATCGCCGATGGCCGCCAGGGTGGTGTGCGCCTGTTCGCGTTCGGCTTCCAGAATGGCTTCCACCTGGCGGCGCTGTCCCATCAACTGGCGGGTGTGGGCCAGGGTGAGGGCGATCAGCGCCAGCACCGTGGCCACGTTCAGCCACAGCAGCCAGCCCATGATGCGCCGTGAGCTGTCGCCCATCGCTGCGCTGAAGTCGGTGGCGGCCGGCGTGACGCCGACGTCGATCTCATCGACCAGGCGCTGCCAGCGCTGCACCATGTCCGGCGTCACGCCGCCGGCCACGTACCCCGCCCGGATCTCGCGCGACAGGGCGTCCAGCCGCTGCAGGTATTCGTCGCCTAGCATCCAGTGCCGGATGGGCTCGCGCAGGATGTCGTGGTCCCGGAACAGGCGCAGCATCCAGATCAGCCCCGTGAGGTCGCTCGGGTGGTTGCCGCTGCGCAGGAGGGCCTCGCGGGCGCCGGCCACATCGGGTTCGGGGGCCTCGATCAGCAGCCGTGCCTCACGGTCGGCCAGGGGAATCTGCAAGGCTTGGTGGAACTGCTCGTACAGGCGGCCCTCGCCGGTGACGACGTATTGGCCCAGGTGGTGAATGGCATCCTTCTGGCCCTTGGTCCATTGGCTTTCGCCCGCGACGAACGCGCGCACGGTGGACAGCACGTACAGGCTGGCGGAGGCCACGACGGCCTGCAGGATCAGAATGGCAATGAAGGGGCCGGTGAGGCCGGACGTCCACGGGCGCCGACGGTTTCCTTGCGGGGGAGTCGGCGCGTCCATGCAGTCACCAGGAAGAAATGGGGACGTTCGCCGGCGCGCGGCGAAGGTCCTGCGGCAAGGCCATGCCCGGCGCTCCCATCGCGAAGGGGAGGCATCGGGCAGACGACGCAGGGAGGCAGGCCATGGCGAACTATATCGGCAGGGGCGCCAAAGTCCAAGGCGCCGGTCCGGTCACGTTTCGGCTCGCTGACCTGCCTGTCAAGGCACGGGCTGCGGAATCAGGTCCTCGATGATGAGCCGGCGGTAGTAGAAGGCGGCTTGCGCGCCGTGCGGCTCCAGCGCGGCCTGCAGGGTTTCCGCATCGTCGTCGTCGCCCACCTTGACCAGCAGGCCATGGTGCCCGGCCGCGGCCAGGTCGGAAATGCGGCGAACGATGGTGCCTTCCGCGCCCACCGAGGGCAGGGGGGTGTCGGCATTGCCCAGCGTGCGCACCACGTGCTGCAGGATGGCGTCGGGCGTGGCGTGGGAGATGTCGGTGCGTTCGCCATCGGCCCCCAGGGCTTCGGCGGCATCGCGGGCGTGGGCCTCGTCGGGAAAGAGGGCGAAGACATGGCCGGTGGGGTAGAAGGTGCCGGCCGAGGACGTCATGTCCGGGTCGAGGACGAAGGGCTTCATGGGGTTCCTCTCGCTGTGGATTCACCGGCCATTGGGCCCGGGCCCGGACGCCAGCGCTGTAGGGCGGGGCAAGGCCACCGTGTGGGACGCGTCCGAGACGGGCGTGGCCGGGCTGGCGCAGACCCGGCATCGAAACGGCCTGTGGCGCAATGAAATCGCCGGCATACCGCTACTAAAAACGTAGCAATATGCCCGATTGATGGGCCAGCACCGCGGCCAGCCCGGCGCAGTGCACGGCCACGGTGAGCCAGTAGACCGCGCGGAACGATGCCTTGCTCGACTTGTGCCGCAGCCACTGCTGTGCCCACCACGCGGCCGGCCAGCCGCCCAGCACGGCGAGCAGATGCAGTCGCTGTTCGCTGGTGCGCCATCCCCCGCTGCGTGCGGCGTCCTTGTCGCTGGCATACACGGCGAAGGTCACCACGTTGACGGCCACCAGGGCCGCCAGCCATCCCGTGGAGATTCGCTGCGTCCAGACGCCCCAGGCCACGAGCGCCAGCCACGCGACCATCCACGAATAGGCCACGCCATGGTTCTCGGAGCGCGCACCGCGCGAAGGGGTGCGCCGCCGGGCCGGTGGCGACGCAGCGGCGCGTGCCTGGGCGCCTCCGGCAGGCCCACGCTGTTGGGGTTGCCGGGGCGGTGCGCGGCCGGGATCAGCCCGGGCGGGCGGGGCCGATGCCGGGGACGGAGGGCGCGGCCCGCGTCGCGCCATCGGCTGAGGCCCTCCACCCGCCTGAAACGGCCCGTGGGCGGCCCGCACGGCCATCGCCCGCGGCCCTTTTCCGCCCACGTGGATTTCCTCGTACACCACGGCCAGGCCGGGCCGCGGCTCCGATAGGCCCTGCAGGTCCCGCACGTGAAAGAACACATCCACGCCCGTATCGCCGCTGCGCAGAAAGCCGAACCCGCGCGTGGCGTCCCAGCGCAGCACCGTGCCTTGCTTTTGCATCGTTCAGTCCAGCGTGTGCAGGGGGATGTCCTCTCCCGTGGCCAGCGCGTCGAGCGCGGCGCGCGTCTGCCCCTGCAAGAACGCTGCGATCGCGGCATGGGTGCCGGGCGCCCGGGGATCGGCCTCTGGCGGCAACCCTGCCGCCCGGGCCAGGCGCGCGAAGAAATGCGGCTCCAGGGCCGCCACCGCCACCCCTCCGCCGGCGCACGGATAGACCCGGTAGCCCGCATGCGCGCCGCCCACATCGCCATCCGGCAGGGTCAGGCCCCAGTCGCGCGGCTGGGCCAGCCACTCGGCGGCGTCCGACAGGGCGACGTCGATGCACGTACCCTGGCCGGACGCGGCGCGCGCCAACTGCACCTGCAGCACGGCCTCGCTGGCCATGAGGGCGCCGCCCATGTCCGCATACAGCGTGGGCGGCAGCGTGGTGCCGGTGACCAGCCCCGCATCGGCGAGGTAGGTGAGATCGTGCCCCGGCTCTTCCGCACGGCTGCCCGGCGCGCCCACGATGCGCACCATCGACAGCCGAGGGTGGCGCGCGTGCAGCGCGTCCCAGCCCAGCCCGAGCTTGGCCAGCGCCGACGGCCGAAACGAGGTGATGAGCACATCGGTGCGCGCCAGTTCCGCCTGCAGCACGGCCTGGCCTGCATCCGTCTTGAGGTGGGCGTGCACCACGCGGACCTGGGCATGCATCGCCGCGTAGGCGGGCGGGCTGTACATCGCCATCGGGTCCGCGCTGGAATGGCCCTCGGGCGGTGGCGGCTCCAGCTTCGTGCATTCGGCGCCCAGGCGCTGGCAGCGCAGCAGGGCGGCGGGGCCGGGCAGGTTCAGCGCCAGGCTCAGGAGCCGGACGCCACGCAGGGGCAGCAGGGAAGGTGCAGTCATGGGCGGAAGGCGAGGTGAATGGAAAGCGCGGCGCGGGGTGGAACAATGCATGGCCCTGGGCCGGCCGTGGAACGTGGCGAGCCGGCCGGAACTTCGGCCCACCGCGCCGCTCCGTCCCCGCGGTTATACAAAATCCCATTCCATCGTCCCTTTCGCATGCAACGCAGAACGTCCGTGGCCGCCCTGGCCGGCTTCGCCACCCTTCCCGGAGCTTTCCTCATGTCGCCCTTGTCCAGCGCTGCCACGGCCAACGCCCTGGAGCGGCTCAAGCCCTCGCCGCGCATGCCGGTGCTGTTCGTGGGCCACGGCAGTCCGATGAACGCCATCGAGGACAACGCCTGGCGCCGCGCCTGGCAGGCCATGGGCACCGAGTTGCGGACGCGCGGCACGCCGTCGCAGTTGATCCTGTGCATCTCGGCGCACTGGCTCACCCGGGGCGGGTGGCAGCTGACGGGCATGGCCGTCCCGCGCACCATTCACGATTTCGGTGGGTTCCCACAGGCGCTGTTCGACCAGCAGTACCCCGCGCCGGGCGCACCGGTGGTCGCCGCGGGCCTGGCGGGCGAGTTGCGGTCGCCGGCCACGGGCCAGCCGCTGGGGGTGGATGCGGGCGAGTGGGGCCTGGACCATGGCACCTGGTCGGTGCTCGAGCCCATGTACCCGGCGGCGGACATCCCCGTGCTGCAGCTCAGCATGGACTACGGCCGCCCGCCGGCCGAGCACTACGCGTTGGGCCGGCAACTGCGCGCCCTGCGCGAGCGCGGCGTGCTCATCGTGGGCAGCGGCAACATCGTGCACAACCTGCGCGTCACCCGGCGGGGCACGGCGCCCACCGAGGCATACGACTGGGCGGTGGAGTTCGACACCGTGGTGCAGAACCAGATCAAGCAGGGCGAGCTGGATGCGCTGCCGCACTTTCAGCGGCTGGGCTCGGTCGCGCAGCAGGCCCATCCCAGCCACGAGCACTACCTGCCGCTCCTGTATGCCGCCGCCGCGGCCGATGCGCGCGAAATGCCGCGCTTCTTCAACACGGGCTACCAGTCGGCCTCGATCTCGATGCGGTCGGTACTGTGGGGTTGATTGCTATATTATTTATAGCGATATGCCCTAGAAGATATTGTGCTGGCGGCCTGAAACACCCTTAATAAAAAACCGCCCTAAGGCGGTTTTTTATTGGCGGCCGGGGCAGGGGGTCACACCACCTTGGCGATCGACTGGCAGACGTAGTCGATGTTCTTGCTGTTAAGCGCGGCCACGCACATGCGGCCGGTATCGGTGCCGTACACGCCGAACTCGCTGCGCAGGCGCACCATCTGGTCCTTGGACAGGCCGGAGTAGCTGAACATGCCGATCTGCTGCGTGATGAACGACATGTCCTGCTTCACGCCGGCGGCCTTCAGGCCATCGACCAGCTTCTGGCGCATGGCCTTGATGCGCACGCGCATCTCGCCCAGTTCCTTTTCCCACAGCGCGCGCAGCTCGGGGTTGCCCAGCACGGCCGCCACCACCGCGCCGCCGTGGATGGGCGGGTTGGAGTAGTTGGTGCGGATGGCGATCTTGAGCTGGCTCAGCACGCGGCCGGCTTCTTCCTTGTCGGCGCACAGCACCGACAGGCCGCCCACGCGTTCGCCGTACAGGCTGAAGCTCTTGCTGAACGAGGTGGACACGAAGAAATTCAGGCCGGCGGCGACAAATTTGCCGATCACCGCACCGTCTTCGGCGATGCCGTGGCCGAAGCCCTGGTAGGCCATGTCCAGGAAGGGCGTCAGGCCCTTGGCCTTGACCACCGCGATCACCTGGTCCCACTGCTCGGCCGTGATGTCGTAGCCGGTGGGGTTGTGGCAGCAGGCATGCAGCACGACGATGGTGCCGGCCGCGGCCGCGTTCAGGCTGGCGAGCATGCCGTCGAAGTTGACGCCGCGCTTGGCCGCGTCGTAGTAGGCGTAGGTATCGACCGTGAAGCCGGCGTTGGTGAACAGCGCGCGGTGGTTTTCCCAGCTGGGGTCGGAAATCAGCACCTTCGCGTCGGGGCTGACCTTCTTCAGGAAGTCGGCGCCGATCTTGAGGCCGCCCGTGCCGCCGATGGCCTGCACCGTGGCCACGCGGCCGGAGGTGACGGGCTCGCTGTCCGCACCGAACACCAGGGCCTTGACCGCGTTGTCATAGGCCACGATGCCGTCGATGGGCAGGTAGCCGCGGGCAGCGGGCTTTTCCATCATGGCCTTTTCGGCCGCCTGGACACATTGCAGCAGGGGCAGCTTGCCGTTGTCGTCGAAATACACACCCACGCCCAGATTGACCTTGTGGGGGTTGGTGTCCGCGTTGTATTGCTCATTCAGACCCAGGATCGGGTCGCGGGGGGCCATTTCGACGGCGGTGAACAGAGACATTGAATAGTCCTTGGAGGTTGGAAAACTGACGTTGCGCCCCAAGCTGCGATAGGCTTTCGGGTCAACCGCCGATTTTAGCGGCCCATGCAAGCGAACCGCCCCACACCATGCACCCAGTCATCACCGAACCCGTGACCGGCCAGTTCGTCAGCTTCGCGGACTCGCCGTTCGAGCTGTACCAGCCCTATCCCCCCGCGGGCGACCAGCCCGAGGCCATCGAAAAGCTCGTGGAAGGGATCAAGGACGGCGAGGTCTTTCAGACCCTGCTGGGGGTGACCGGCTCCGGCAAGACGTTCACCATGGCCAACGTGATCGCGCGGATGGGGCGTCCGGCCATCGTTTTCGCGCCCAACAAGACCCTGGCCGCCCAGCTCTACAGCGAGTTCCGCGAGTTCTTCCCGAAGAACGCCGTGGAATATTTCGTGAGCTATTACGACTATTACCAGCCCGAAGCCTATGTGCCGCAGCGCGATCTCTTCATCGAGAAGGATTCCGCGATCAACGAGCACATCGAGCAGATGCGCCTGTCGTGCACCAAGAGCCTGATGGAACGGCGCGATGTGGTGATCGTGGCCACCGTGTCGGCGATCTACGGCATCGGCGAGCCCGAAAGCTACCACCGCATGGTGATGACGCTGCGCGTGGGCGACAAGCTCAGCCAGCGTGACGTGATCGGGCAGTTGATCCGCATGCAGTACCAGCGCAACGAGCAGGACTTCAGCCGCGGCAAGTTCCGCGTGCGCGGCGACACCATCGACGTGTTTCCGGCCGAGCACTCCGAGCTGGCGATCCGCATCGAGCTGTTCGACGACGAGATCGAGAGCCTGCAGCTGTTCGACCCGCTCACCGGGCGCGTCAAGCAGAAGATCCCGCGCTTCACGGTATACCCAAGCAGCCACTACGTGACCCCGCGCGACAAGGTGCTGACGGCGGTGGAGACCATCAAGCTCGAACTGGCCGAGCGCCTGGGGCAGTTCGTGTCCGAAGGCAAGCTGGTGGAAGCGCAACGCCTGGAGCAGCGCACCCGGTTCGACCTGGAGATGCTCAGCGAAGTCGGGCACTGCAAGGGCATCGAGAACTACACCCGCCACCTGTCGGGCGCTGCGCCGGGCGATCCGCCCAGCACCCTGACGGACTACCTGCCCAGCGATGCGCTCATGTTCCTGGACGAGAGCCATCAGATGATCGGTCAGCTCAACGCCATGTACAGCGGAGACCGCTCGCGCAAGACCACGCTGGTCGAGTACGGCTTCCGGCTGCCGTCCGCGCTGGACAACCGCCCGCTCAAGTTCGAGGAATTCGAGACGCGCATGCGCCAGGTGATCTTCGTGTCCGCCACGCCGGCCGACTACGAAAAGACCCATTCCGGCCAGGTGGTGGACCAGGTGGTGCGCCCCACCGGGCTGATCGATCCCGAGGTCGAAGTGCGCCCCGCCACCCACCAGGTGGACGACGTGCTGCAGGAGATCCGCATCCGCGTGGACAAGGCTGAGCGCGTGCTCATCACCACGCTGACCAAGCGGATGGCCGAGCAGTTGACCGACTACCTGAGCGACAACGGCGTGAAGGTGCGCTACCTGCACTCGGACATCGACACGGTCGAGCGCGTGGAAATCATCCGCGACCTGCGGCTGGGCGCGTTCGACGTGTTGGTCGGGATCAACCTGCTGCGAGAGGGGCTGGACATTCCCGAGGTGTCGCTGGTGGCGATCCTCGACGCCGACAAGGAAGGCTTCCTGCGGGCCGAGCGCAGCCTGATCCAGACCATCGGGCGCGCCGCGCGCAATCTGAACGGCAAGGCCATCCTCTACGCCGATCGGGTGACCGAGTCCATGAAAAAAGCCATCGGCGAAACGGAACGCCGGCGCATCAAGCAGATCGCACACAACGAGGAAAAGGGAATCACTCCCCGCAGCATCGTCAAGCAGGTGAGAGACCTGATCGACGGGGTGTACAGCGAGAAAGCCGGCAAGGACGCCGAGCGGCTGGAGCAGGAATCGATGCGCCGCGCCCAGGTGGAAGACATGTCCGAAAAGGACGTGGCCCGGGAAATCAAGCGGCTGGAAAAGCTCATGCTGGAGCATGCCCGCAACCTGGAGTTCGAACAGGCGGCCCGTGTGCGGGACCAATTGGGCCAGTTGAAATCGCAGGCGTTCGGGGCCTCCGGGGGCGACCAGGTGGCGCTGTAACGGCCAAGTTGGCGACGGTTGGGGAGAAAAGGTGACTGATGGGTTTTGTTACCCGACAAAAACAATAGGGATTTGTGCTATACTTGGGTGAAACACTCAACAAAACAGCCCAACGATGAAGGGCTCCCAAAGTCTCTTCGCTTTCAAGCGAGAGGTGCACGGAGTTAGGGGCGGAGACGGTGCCTCAGGCGGCAATCATGTTGCCTCGGGGCGTTTCTATAACGGACAAGCCTGACGACAAGGAGCTTGCGATGCGTCTCACTACCAAAGGCCGTTTTGCGGTCACCGCCATGATCGATCTGGCCCTGCGCCAGAACAATGGCCCCGTCACTTTGGCGGCAATCAGCCAGCGGCAACAAATTTCGCTCTCCTATCTGGAGCAGCTTTTCGGCAAGTTGCGCCGGCACGAACTGGTCGAATCCACCCGCGGCCCAGGCGGCGGCTACACGCTGGCCCGCAAGGCGGCGGACATCACCGTGGCCGACATCATCGTCTCGGTGGACGAGCCCATCGATGCCACCCAGTGCGGCGGCAAGGAAAACTGTCTGGGCGAAGCCGGCCGTTGCATGACGCATGAGCTGTGGGCGTCGCTCAACCAGCGCATGGTCGAGTTTCTGGATTCGGTCACGCTTCAGAAGCTGGTGGACGACCAACTGGCCAAGGGCGTTCAGATCGAAGACAAGCCCGTCGTGCGCCGCGCTATCTCGACCACGCCGGTCGTGAAGCCGATTCGCGTCAATGCACCCAACTCGGTTTTCGCGTTGGGCAACGTGTTCGCCAAGTCGTGAGTGGATGCCCGGCTTTGGCCGGGCAGTCGCACACGCCGGATTTTTGACTTCTGACTCTCGCCAGCCAGACCCCTTACTGAGCCAGCCATGGACATGACCCCCCACTTTCCCATCTATCTCGACTACGGTGCCACCACGCCAGTGGACCCAAGGGTCGTGGATGCCATGATTCCGTGGTTGCGCGAGCATTTCGGCAACCCGGCCTCACGGAGCCACGCCTGGGGTTGGGAGGCGGAAGAGGCCGTTGAAAAAGCCCGTGTGGAAGTTGCTCGCCTGATCAATGCGGACCCGCGTGAGATCGTCTGGACGAGCGGAGCCACCGAGTCCAACAACCTGGCCATCAAGGGTGCAGGGCAGTTCTACAAGGGTAAGGGCAAGCACCTGATCACGGTGAAAACCGAGCACAAGGCCGTGCTGGACACCATGCGCGAGATGGAGCGCCAAGGCTTCGAAGTCACCTACCTGGACGTGCAGGAAAACGGCCTGCTCGATTTCGAGGTGCTCAAGGCGGCCATTCGCCCAGACACCATCCTGTTGAGCGTCATGTTCGTGAACAACGAAATCGGGGTGATCCAGGACCTGCCGGCGATCGGTGCCCTGTGCCGTGAAAAGGGCATCATCTTCCACGTGGATGCTGCGCAAGCCACGGGCAAGGTGGACATCGATCTTTCGACGCTGCCTGTCGATCTGATGAGCCTGGCGTCTCACAAGACATACGGCCCCAAGGGCATTGGCGCGCTGTATGTGCGGCGCAAACCTCGCGTGCGGCTGGAAGCCCAGATGCATGGCGGCGGGCATGAGCGCGGGATGCGTTCCGGCACATTGCCGACCCATCAGATCGTGGGCATGGGCGAGGCTTTCCGCATCGCCCGCGAAGAGATGGGGCAGGACCTGGCAAAAGCCAAGGCACTGCAAAAGCGCCTGCTCGACGGTTTGCACGACATCGAGCAAGTGTTCGTGAACGGCGACATGGAGCGCCGTGTGCCGCACAACCTGAACATCAGCTTCAACTACGTCGAAGGCGAGTCTCTGATCATGGGCATCAAGGGCCTGGCCGTGTCGTCGGGCTCTGCCTGCACTTCCGCCAGCCTGGAACCCAGCTACGTGCTGCGCGCTCTGGGCCGCAGCGACGAGCTGGCACACAGCAGCCTGCGCATGACGATCGGCCGCTTCACCACCGAAGAAGAGATCGACTACGCGGTATCCACCATCCGACACAACGTGGCCAAGCTGCGCGAGTTGAGCCCTTTGTGGGAAATGTACAAGGATGGCGTTGACATCAGCGCCATCCAGTGGGCCGCGCATTGATGGCGCCGGTCAGCAGATTCAAGAGGTAAACATCATGGCTTATTCAGACAAAGTGATCGACCATTACGAGAACCCCCGCAACGTGGGATCGTTCGACAAGGGCGATGATTCGGTGGGCACCGGTATGGTAGGCGCACCGGCCTGCGGCGACGTGATGAAGCTGCAGATCAAGGTCAACCCTGAAACCGGTGTGATCGAAGATGCCCGCTTCAAGACGTATGGCTGCGGTTCGGCGATTGCATCGTCGTCCCTGGTCACGGAATGGGTGAAAGGCAAGACGCTGGACGAGGCAGCTGCCCTCAAGAATGCGGAAATTGCGCAGGAACTGGCCTTGCCCCCGGTCAAGATCCATTGCTCCATCCTGGCGGAAGACGCGATCAAGGCGGCCGTGCAAGACTACAAGGCCAAGCACACCGCTATGGCCGCTGCCTGAGCGGGGCGAGGTGACATGGCGATCACATTGACCGAAGCTGCGGCCCGACATGTGAGCCGCTATCTCTCCCGTCGCGGCAAGGGCGTCGGGGTTCGGCTGGGCGTGAAGACGACAGGTTGCTCCGGTTTGGCTTACAAGCTGGAGTATGTGGACGAGCAGGGACCGGAAGACATGGTGTTCGAAGACCATGGTGTGAAGGTGCTCATCGATCCCAAGAGCTTGGCCTATATCGATGGCACCCAGCTGGATTTCGTGCGCGAGGGGTTGAACGAAGGCTTCAAGTTCAACAATCCCAACGAGCGAGACCGGTGTGGCTGCGGAGAGAGCTTCCGGGTTTGACCTTTCTATCCACGCTGGTTGCAATGAACCGCCAACGCGTTCCGTGCTGGCGGTTTTTTTCTTGACATGAACCTTCAATCCGACGACTTCGAACTCTTCGGCGTGCCGCGCCAATTCGCGCAGGATCGCCCGGCCCTGGATGCCCGTTGGAAAGAGTTGCAGCGCGAAGCCCATCCTGATCGATTTGCCATGCATGGCCCCTCGGCGCAGCGCCTGGCGATGCAATGGTCGGTGCGCATCAACGAGGCATACCAACGCATCAAGGACCCCCTCAAGCGCGCGGCCTATCTGTGCGAACTGGGCGGCGCGTCGATCCGGGCCGAAGACAACACGGCCATGCCCACCGATTTTCTGATGCAGCAGATGGAATGGCGCGAGACGCTCGACGACGCGGCAGATCCCTCTTCGCTCGATGCGCTGGACCAGGCGGTTCGAAACGCGCGCGCTGCAGCGCTGCAGCGTTGCGAGCAGCTTTTGGATGGGCAGCGCGACTACGCCGCCGCCGCGAACGAAGTCAGAGCCCTCATGTTCATTGCGCGATTTGCCGACGATATCGACCGCCGCAGAGACGCACTGGGACAATAGCGCCTGCCTTTATTGATTGATCGATCGATCGAATGGATGCGGCAGCCAGTGCATGCCGCCTCCCACCTAGAAAAAGACCCCATGGCGCTTTTGCAGATTTCAGAACCCGGCCAATCTCCTGACCCGCACCAGCGGCGCATTGCCGTGGGCATCGATTTGGGCACCACCCATTCCCTGGTGGCGGCTGTGCGCAACTGCGTGGCCGAGTGCCTGCCCGACGACCAGGGCCGCGTGTTGCTGCCGTCTGTCGTTCGCTACTTGGCAGAAGGCCGCCGCCAGATCGGCTACGAAGCGGTGGCAGCCCAGGCGCAGGACGCGGGCAATACCATCGCGTCGGCCAAGCGGTTCATGGGGCGCAGCCTGCAGGATATTGCCCATCCCGAAAAGCTCCCCTACGACTTTGTCGAAGCGCAGGATGAAGGCGGCGGTGGCATGGTCTCCCTGCAAACCGTCGACGGCGCCAAGTCGGCGGTGGAGGTCAGCGCGGAGATCCTGGCGACGCTCCGTTTCCGTGCCGAAGACAGTTTCGACGACGAGATTTTCGGTGCGGTCATCACCGTCCCGGCTTATTTCGATGATGCGCAGCGCCAAGCCACCAAGGACGCAGCGCGTTTGGCGGGCTTGAATCTGCTGCGGCTCATCAACGAGCCGACCGCCGCCGCCATTGCCTACGGCCTCGACAATGCCAGCGAAGGCGTCTATGCGGTGTATGACCTCGGTGGTGGCACGTTCGATGTGTCGATCCTGCGGCTGACCCAAGGGGTGTTCGAAGTGATTGCCACGGGGGGAGACTCCGCTCTGGGGGGCGACGATTACGATGCGGCGCTGGCCGATTGGGTGCTTCAGCAGCAGGGCTTGGTGGCCGTCACGGCCCAGGAGAAGGCCGCCGTTCGGCTGGCCGCACGCGCGTGCAAAGAGGCGCTCAGCGCTGCCGAGACTGCAGCCTTCGTCGCCGAGGTATCGGGCGCCAGCATCGACGTCCCCGTGCACCGTGCCGATCTGGAAGCGGCCACGGCGGCGCTCACCCAGCGTTCGATTGCGGCGGCGCGCCGGACCCTTCGCGATGCGCAGCTGTCTCCCGAAGAGGTGCAAGGCGTGGTCATGGTGGGTGGCTCGACGCGCATGCCGCAAGTGCAGCGCGCAGTGCAATCGTTCTTCGGAACGGAACCACTGAACAACCTGAATCCGGACGAGGTCGTCGCACTGGGTGCCGCCCTTCAGGCCAACCAGTTGGCGGGCAACAATCCATCGGGCGACATGCTGCTGCTGGACGTGATTCCTTTGTCGCTCGGCATTGAAACCATGGGCGGACTGGTCGAGCGCATCGTGTCTCGCAACGAAACCATTCCCACCGCCAAGGCGCAGGACTTCACCACGTACAAGGACGGCCAGACCGCCCTGGCCATTCATGTGGTGCAAGGCGAACGCGATTTGGTGGCGGATTGCCGGAGCTTGGCGCGGTTCGAACTGCGCGGCATTCCACCGATGGCCGCAGGCGCGGCCAGGATCCGGGTCACGTTCACCGTCGATGCCGATGGCTTGCTCAACGTGAGCGCGAAAGAGCAGGGCAGTGGCATCGAAGCGCGCGTCGACGTTAAGCCTTCCTACGGCCTGTCGGACGACCACATTGCACGCATGCTGCAAGAAGGCTTTGCAACGGCCGCGCAGGACATGCGGGCGCGGTCGCTGGTCGAAGCGCGCGTGGATGCCGATCGCATGTTGATGGCCACCCGCAGTGCGCTGGATTCTGATGCCGATCTGCTCGAAACCGACGAACGCGAAACCATTGAAGCACTGATGCTGGCCTTGCAGCAGGCGCGTGAACTGGACGACGCGGCAGCGATCGAGGCGGCGACCCAGGCCCTGGCCCACGGGACCGAGGCATTCGCGGCGCACCGCATGAATCGCGGAATCCAGCAGGCCCTTGGCGGCAAGAACGTGCAAACCCTTTAAACGACGATCCAGCCCCATGCCCGTCATCAAAATACTGCCCCATTCCGAGTACTGCCCTGCGGGCGCCGACATCACGGCGCCTTCCGGTACCTCGATCTGCGAAGCCTTGCTCGACAACGGCATCAAGATCGAGCATGCCTGCGACATGAGTTGTGCCTGCACGACCTGCCATGTGATCGTGCGTGCCGGGGGAGCGTCCCTCAATGAGGCCGAAGAGGAAGAAGAGGACCTGCTCGACCGCGCCTGGGGCCTGGAGCCACAGTCGCGCCTGAGTTGCCAGGCGATTCTTGCCCAGAGCGACGTGACGGTGGAGATCCCCAAGTACACCATCAACCACGCCAAGGAGAACCACTGATGTCGCGTCAGATCGTTCTGGACACGGAAACCACCGGCCTGTCTGCCGAAGGCGGCGACCGCATCATCGAACTGGGATGCGTGGAACTGCTGAACCGCAAGCTCACCGGCAACAACCTGCACCTGTACTTCAATCCAGGGCGCGACAGCCATGAAGACGCTCTCAAGGTGCACGGCATCAGCAACGAATTCCTTCGGGACAAGCCGAAGTTTGCGGAGATGGCCGACGACATCCTGCAGTACCTGCAGGGTGCGGAAATCATCATCCACAACGCAGCCTTCGACGTGGGCTTCCTCAACAAGGAACTGGAACTGACGGGCCGCCCCGGCTTCAAGACGTACGTCGAAAGCGTGACCGACACGCTGGTGATGGCCAAGGAGATGTTCCCTGGCAAGCGCAATTCTCTGGATGCCCTGTGCGACCGGCTCGGCGTCGACAATTCCGGCCGCACGCTGCACGGCGCACTGCTGGATGCGGAACTGTTGGCCGACGTCTACATCAACCTGACGCGCGGGCAGGACCCGTTGCTGATCTCTGACGAAGAAAGCGACACCAAGTCCGGCATTCGTGTGGCGCCGATCGATCTGAGCGCGCTGGTTTTGCAGGTGCTCACCGCCAGCGAGCAGGAACTGTCGTTGCACGAGGAGACGCTGGCCCACATCGACAAAGCCAGTGGTGGAAAAACAATTTGGCGAATTGAGTCTTCGGTAGAAAAAGCTGTGCAATAATCATGGGCTTGTCGCAAGACAACACGGGTGATTAGCTCAGCGGTAGAGCACTGCCTTCACACGGCAGGGGTCACATGTTCGATCCATGTATCACCCACCAGTGTTTTTTGAATCAGAAGTGCATCGCATGGCTGATTCAATGGGTGATTAGCTCAGCGGTAGAGCACTGCCTTCACACGGCAGGGGTCACATGTTCGATCCATGTATCACCCACCACATCAACCCCTGCAGGCTTTGTCTGCAGGGGTTTTTTGTTGCCTGCTTAGTGATGGATGAGGCCTCGCCGGATGCCCGCCGCCAATGGGTTTGGCGCGCTGCGTTCGGCCACAATCGATGGTTTCGATTTCCGAGGCCGCCAGACGATGCTCACTTTTCACAATCCCCTGCACAACGCCCATGCCCCGGTGCATGAGTTCTTTCGTGGCGAACGGGTGCCGTGCTTCGAGAAGCCGGCGCGCCAGGATTATGTGGAGCAGCGTCTGAAAGAGTGTGGCCACGCGCTACTGCCGCCCAATGTCGACAGCGCTGCCGTGTTGAAGCAAATCCATGCCGAGCGGTACCTGTCCTTCCTCCAGACCGCGTGGCCGCAATGGCTGGCGCAAGACCCGGCGAATGCCACTGTTCAGCCGTTTCCCTCGGTGTGGCCGGTTCGCACGTTGCGGTCGGACATCGAACCCGCGAATTTCACGGCGCGCTATGGCTTGTATTCGATGGACAACGGGACGCCGCTGGCCGAAGGCACTTGGGCCGCGGCCAAGGCCGGCGCGGACGCGGCTGCCAGTGCCGCTTCCTCGGTGGCCAGCGGCGCCGCGGGGGCCTCCTTTTGCGTGACGCGGCCGCCCGGCCACCATGCGGGGCCGGACTTCATGGGAGGCTACTGTTTTCTCAACAACGCGGCCGTCGCAGCCCAGACGCTGCGCAACTCCGGCATGCCTCGCGTGGCGGTGCTGGATGTGGACTACCACCACGGCAATGGCACCCAAAGCATTTTCTACGAGCGTTCGGACGTGCTGTTCATCAGCATCCATGGCGACCCGATGACCGAATACCCTTTTTATTTGGGCCATGCGGACGAGACCGGCCACGGTGCCGGAGCGGGCTTCAACCTGAATCTGCCGCTGCCCGCCGGCACCGGGTTCGACGCATGGTTTGCCGCGTTGGAAAAGGCCTGCAAGGCCATCCTGGCTTACGGTCCGCAGGCGGTGGTGGTCTCCCTGGGCTTGGATACGTTCGAGGGGGATCCCATCTCGCGCTTCTCCTTGGCATCCCAGGACTTTTCTCGGATCGGGCAGCGCCTGGCACAACTGAACCTGCCGACCGTGTTCGTGCTGGAAGGCGGCTATGCCGCGGCGGAGCTGGGCCTCAACACGGTGAACGTGATCGATGGGTTCGAAGCGCAAGGCCGGCAGCCATCATGACCGAGTCGGTGGATTGCGTCATCGTCGGCGCGGGGGTAGTGGGCTTGGCCGTTGCGCGTGCCCTGGCCTTGCGGGGGCGCGAGGTGCTGGTGCTCGAGGCCGCCAATGCGATTGGCACGGGCACCAGCTCCCGCAACAGCGAAGTGGTGCATGCGGGGATTTACTACCCCCAAGGATCGCTCAAGGCCCGGCTTTGCGTGCAGGGCCGCGACATGCTCTACGCGTACTGCGAGGCGAGGGGCATCGCGCACCGGCGCTGCGGCAAGCTGATCGTTGCCACGTCGGACGAGCAGCGGGCATCGCTGGAAAGCATCCAGCAAAAGGCGCATGCCAATGGCGTCACCGACCTGCAATGGCTGACGCGGGAACAGGCCCGGGCCTTGGAGCCCGCGCTGGAATGCGTGGCGGCACTGCTGTCGCCCAGTACCGGCATCGTGGACAGCCATGCATTCATGCTCTCGCTCCAAGGCGATCTGGAGCACCAGGGCGGCATCGTGGCACTGAATTCGCCTCTGGCGCATGCAGTACTAGGGGGTGATGCTATCGTTTTGAAAGCAAGCGACGGTACACGCTTGAGTGCCCGCACGCTGGTGAATGCCGCAGGCCTGCAGGCGCCCGATCTGGCCAAGCGGTTCCATGGCCTCGATCCGCGCCATGTGCCAACGGCCCAGTACGCAAAGGGCAGTTACTTCACGCTGACGGGCGCATCGCCGTTTTCCCGCTTGATCTACCCCGTTCCCGAAGCGGCTGGCCTGGGCGTGCACCTGACACTGGACATGGGACACCAAGCCAAGTTCGGTCCCGACGTGGAGTGGGTGGGCTCCGCCTACGACCTGTCGGTCGATCCTGCGCGCGGCGAGGCGTTCTATGCGGAAGTGCGCCGGTATTGGCCGGGCCTGCGGGATGGCGCCCTGGTGCCTGGCTATGCAGGCATTCGGCCCAAGATCCACGGGCCGGGCGAGTCCGCAGCGGACTTTTGCATCCAAGGCCCTGAAACGCATGGCATGGGTGGGCTCATCCAGCTGTTCGGCATCGAGTCACCAGGCCTTACCAGTGCCCTGGCTCTGGGCGAGCATGTCGCAGATCAAGTCTCCCGCTGACTTTCTCATCCAAGCGGCCATGGCCTACGGCCGTATGTAAAGCGTGTGACTAAGATGGGACATCCGCCTACAGCCCGGCTGTATGGGGCGGATTACCTTTATTCCATGCTATGAAAGGCTTCTTCATGACTTCTGCATCCAACACGCTTTCTTCCGCGCAAAACGAACTGGAAAAGCTGGTTTCTGACTTGCGTGGCCTTTTGTCCAGCAAGGATCTGGACAGCGTTCCGGAAATCAAGCAACTGCGCCAGCGCCTGGACGATGGCATCCACTCGGTGCGTGACTCCGCTGTGCGCGCTGCCCAGGATGCGGCCTACCAAGCCAAGGAAGCCGCACGCGCTGCTGACCAATACGCCCATGACGAACCCTGGCGCGTGGCCACCGCTGCCTTGGCAGCAGGTGCCCTGGTCGGCTTCCTGCTGGCACGCCGTTAATCCCCATTAAAAACAATGACCTGATGGCTCAAGAGAGGCTCGCATGAATTGGTTGGCACTTCTGGGATTGGACGGCTGGGTTGCGCGATGGCGCGCTGCTGTCATCGAAGGGGCCATTGCTGCGGAAGACCGGCTGGATCTGGTGAGGCTCGAATGGGCCGAGCAGAAGCGGCGTTTGGGCTTGATGGTCATGCTGGTGGTTGCCGTGGGCGGTCTCACGGTCGTCACCCTGGTGCTGGCGTCACTCGCTGTTTTGGTGCAATTCTGGGATTCGCCCCAGCGCACGATGGTGGGCTGGCTGGTGGCGGGCACTTGGCTGGTGCTGTGGGCCGGGGCCTTGATCGGATTGATCTCCGTGGCCAAGCAGGCGGGCAATGCATTTGCGCTGACGCGGCAAGAACTGGCGCAGGACTGGCGCGACATCAAGGAAAGGCTCTGAGCCCATGACATCCAGATCACAAGATGGCTCTGTTTCCCTGAGCGATCGACAACAAAAAATTCTAGAGCGCATTGCGTTGCAGCGTCAGCGTCTGCGGGCAAGGCGCGCCGCACGATCCCAGGCCATGCAAGTGCAGGCCGCACAAGACGAACGGCAAGCTGCCGACTCGGACACCTCGATGACCATCCGGCTGCTCGCCTTCGCGCGATCGCATCCCGCCGCCATTGCCGTGGTGGCCGGACTGGCGGTGGTGGCGGGGCCGGCCCGGCTGATTCGGTGGGCGAGTCTGGCCATGCCGCTGATCATGCAAATGCGGCGTTGAGGCTGCGCCTCGCACGCGTCGTAAGTAAGCCTTGCGTGGAACGAAAGGACCCTTTTGGGTCCTTTTTGCATTGGCTTCAGCGCATGGCCTTGATCGCCCGGGCTGCCTGCGGAACCAGCGAAGGGCCTTGGTAGATGAGGCCGGTGTAGATCTGCACCACATCGGCGCCCGCCTTGATCTTGCTCACCGCGTCGTCCGCACTCAGAATGCCGCCCACGCCGATGATCGGAAATTGAGACCCCAATGCCTGCCGAAGTTGGCGGATCACCCGATTGCTGGCTTCCAGCACCGGCGCGCCGCTGAGCCCCCCGGTTTCTTCGGCATGCTGCATTCCCTTGACGGCATCTCGGGCAATTGTGGTGTTGGTGGCCACGACGCCGTCCATCCCGTGGCGCTGTAGTGTGGCCGCAATCAGCTCAACCTGGGCCGCGTCCAGATCGGGGGCGATCTTGACGAACACCGGCACGCGGCGAGGAGTCCCCTGGGCATTGGCATGGCGCTGGGCAAGGGCTTCCCGCCGCTCTGCGATGGCACCCAGCAGCGCATCCAGGGCTGCATCGCTCTGCAAGGCGCGAAGGTTCTGCGTGTTCGGTGAGCTGATGTTCACCGTGACATAGTCGGCGTGGGGATAGACGCCGTCCAGGCAGGCCAGGTAGTCCGCAGTGGCGTTCTCGATCGGCGTGGTGGCGTTCTTCCCGATGTTCAATCCCAGCAGCATGGGGTGTTTGCGCGCCTGGGTGCGAAAGCGCGCCTGCTGCACGTTGTGCAGGAAAGCGTCCAGCCCTTCGTTGTTGAACCCCAAGCGGTTGATGAGCGCATTGGCCTGCGGCAGCCGGAACATGCGTGGTTTGGGGTTGCCCGGCTGGCCCTTGGGCGTGACGGTGCCGACCTCGACGAATCCGAAGCCCATGGCACCCAGTGCGTCGATACAGCGGGCGTTCTTGTCGAGGCCCGCGGCCAACCCGACCCGGTTGGGAAAGGTCAGGCCGGCCAGCGTCACGGGATCGTCCACGGTGTCGTTGCACCAGGCCCATTGCAAGGGCGTGCGTTGGCCGCGCGACAGCATGTCCATGGTCATGTCGTGGGCGGCTTCGGCATCCATGCCGAAAAGAAGAGGGCGGGCGAGGGCGTAGGGGATCAAGGACATGGGGATAATTCGGTGAACTACTCCCGATTTTCCCCCATGACGACACCTTCACCCCTCACCCAAGAAGAACTCAAGGCCTTGGTCGGCCAGGCGGCCCTGCAATACGTCGTGCCCGGCGAGATCGTCGGCGTCGGCACCGGCTCCACGGTGAACCATTTCATCACCGCGCTGGCCACCATCAAAGACCGCATCCGGGGCGCCGTGTCCAGCTCCGAAGCCAGCACCCAGCGGCTGAAAGCCTTGGGGATTCCAGTGTTCGATGCGAATGAAGTCGAGTCCCTGGCGGTCTACATCGACGGCGCCGACGAGATCGACGGGCAGGGCCACATGGTCAAGGGCGGCGGCGCTGCGCTCACGCGCGAAAAGATCGTGGCGGCCCTGGCCCGGCAGTTCGTGTGCATTGCCGACGAGTCGAAGCGGGTGGATGCCTTGGGCCAGTTTCCGCTGCCCGTGGAAGTGATTCCCATGGCGGCTCAGCAGATTGCCCGCCGCTTCTCGGCCCTTGGCGGCCAAGCCACGCTGCGCCAGAAAGACGGCGCGCCTTTGGTGACGGACAACCAGCAGCACATTCTGGATGTGCGTGGCCTGCGCATCACCGATCCGCTGGCTTTCGAGTCGGAGGTGAACCAGTGGCCGGGCGTCGTGACCGTGGGCGTGTTCGCGCACCAGAAAGCCCATGTGTGCCTGCTGGGCACGGCGCAGGGCGTACGCACCGTTCAATACTGAAAACCCTCAGGGCCGGGCCGTTACCTGCCTGGTGGCCTGGTACCGAATGGGACTGAAGGCAGTGCTGCAATCTGCGCAAGTGACGCCGCAACCGGCCTGCCATGCCGGATGCCGCGTCAGAACGTGATGCCTGCCGGGTTGCTTGGCGTTCTGCCGCCATTGCCGCTCGGTGCGGTGGGGCGCGGTGCTTCGGCCGGCGCGGCAGGTGCTGCCGTCGCTGGGGGGCTTGCCGGCTTGGCCGCGACCATCGGCGCCGCGGGGGCCCGGCGATAGTTCGGGGGCAACTGCGACTGCTTGGGGTAGCCGGCCGCGTCGAGGTACTGTACCCACTCGCTGTCCGAAAAGCCCACGAGCTGCTGCGAGCCGATGGTGCCGAAGGGCAGATTGGTGGAGCCGCTGAGGCGCTTGAGCGCATCGGCGTCTTCTTCGGTGTTCACGGTGCGTTCGGTGAACGGCACGCCGCGGTTCACCAGCAGGTTGCGCGCACTCACGCACGGCGTGCAGTCGTTGCCGGTATAGAGCGTGACCGGAAAACGGTTGGCGACCTGCTGCAGTTCATAAGGCAGGGCCGGGCCGCTGGCGCGTCCGCCGCCCACCTGGGCCGGTGGGGTCTTGGCATCGGGCGCGCGGTCCGAGAAGGTCACCTTACCATCGGGGCCGACGATGCGGTACACCTGCTGTGCCTGGGCGGGCAGGGCGGTCACGGCCAGGAAGGTCGAAGCCAGCGCGAGGGCGAAGAGCGGTTGCTTCATGTCGTAGGACTCCAAAGGGAACAGTCTCGGGTATCGATGGGCTCAAGCGTTGCCGGCCATGCCCTGATGGCGCAGCAGCGCATCCAGGCTGGGCGCGCGGCCTCGGAACGCCTTGAACGACTCCATGGCCGGGCGGCTGCCGCCCGCTTCCAGAATGGCCTGGCGGTAGCGGCGCCCGGTCTCGGCGCTGGGCAGGCCGTCCGCGCCGGCCGTCTCCTCGAACGCGGCATAAGCGTCTGCGCTGAGCACTTCGGCCCATTTATAGCTGTAGTAGCCTGCGGCATACCCGCCTGCGAAGATGTGGCTGAAGGTGTGGGCGGTGCGGCTGAAGGCCGGCGGCGTCAGCACCGACACCTCGCTGCGGACCTGGGCCAGCAAGGGCATGAAGTCCTGCGACGGGTCGTGCGAGGTGTGCAGCAGCATGTCGAACAGCGCGAATTCGATCTGCCGCAGCGTGCCCATGCCGCTCTGGAAATTCTTCGCCGCGATCATCTTGTCGAACAGCGCGCGCGGCAGCGGCTCGCCAGTCTCCACATGGGCGGTCATGTGCTTGAGCACGTCCCATTCCCAGCAGAAGTTTTCCATGAACTGGCTGGGCAACTCGACCGCATCCCATTCGACGCCGCTGATGCCCGAGACATCGCGCTCGTTGATCTGGGTGAGCATGTGGTGCAAGCCGTGGCCGAACTCGTGGAACAGCGTGATGACGTCGTCGTGGGTCAGCAGCGGCGGCGCGCCGTTCACGCCTTCGGCGAAGTTGCACACCAAGTGCGCCACAGGCGTTTGCAGCTTGCCCGTGTCGGGGCGCAGCCAGCGGGTGCGCACATCGTCCATCCAGGCGCCGCCGCGTTTGCCGTTGCGCGCCGGCTGGTCCAGGTAGAACTGGCCCACGAGCTCCGTGCCACGCTCGATGCGGTAGAACTCCACGGCCGGGTTCCAGACGGGCGCGCTGTCGCGGCGAATGGCCACTTCGAACAGCGTCTCGACGATCTTGAACAGGCCGGCCAGGGCCTTGGGCGCGGTGAAATACTGTTTGACCTCCTGCTCGCTGAAGGCGTAGCGCGCTTCCTTGAGCTTCTCGGAGATGTAGGGCCAGTCCCAGGCCTGCGGATCGGCAATGCCGAGATCCTTCGCGGCGAACTCGCGCATGTCGGCCACGTCTTTTTCGGCGTAGGGCCGGGCACGGCGGGCCAGGTCGCGCAGGAAGTCGATCACCTCCTGGGGCGAGTCGGCCATCTTGGCGACGACCGACACCTCGCCGAAATTGGCGTATCCCAGCAGTTGCGCCTCTTCCCTGCGCAGTGCGAGGATCTCGCGGATGAGGGCGCTGTTGTCGAAGCGTTTGGCATCGCCTTCGGCCTGGTCCGAGGCCCGGGTGACATAGGCGCGGTACAGCGTTTTGCGCAGGGCGCTGCTGCGGGCGAACTGCATCACCGGCAGGTAGCAAGGCATCTTGAGGGTGAGCTTGTAGCCGGCTTTGCCCTCGGCTTGCGCGGCGGCCAGTGCGGCCTGCTTCACGTCGTCGGGCAACCCGTCGAGCTCGTCCTCCCGGGCGTAGTAGGCGAAGGCGTCGGTGGCGTCGAGCGCGTTTTCGCTGAACTTCTGGCTGAGTTCCGCCTGGCGTTCCTGGATCTGCGCGAAGCGTTCGCGCGCCGCCCCCTGCAGCTCGGCGCCCGACAGCACGAAGTTGCGCACGGCGTTGCGCAAGGCCTGGCGCTGCTCGGTGTTCAGCGTCTGCGGATCGATGGCCTTGTATTTGGCATACAGGCGTTCATCGGCGCCCAGGCGGGTCCAGAACTCGGTGACGCGGGGCAGGGCCTCGTTGTAGGCCGCGCGCAGTTCGGGGGTGTCGGCCACGCTGTTGAGGTGGCTCACCGCGCCCCAGGAGCGGCCCAGCGCTTCCGTCGCGACATCCAGCACCTCGGCGATCGATTCCCATCGCGCCGGAAAGTCGGGCGCCGTGACGGTTTCCAGTGCCGCGCTCGCACGTTGCAGCAGCACATCGACTGCCGGGGCCACGTCGCTGGGCTGGATGCGGTCGAACAGGGGGAGGTCGGAAGGGGCGAGGAGGGGATTGCTCATGCGCGGATAGATGGCGTTGGATGGGTCAGGTTCAAGCCGGCCGTGGCAGCAAAAATGGTCAGGCGGCTGCGCGCTCCGCAGCTTCGAGCGTGTTGACGAGCAGCATGGTGATGGTCATGGGGCCGACGCCGCCGGGCACGGGCGTGATCCAGCCGGCCACCTCGCTCACGCCGGAAAAGTCCACGTCGCCGCAGAGCTTGCCTTCGTCGTTGCGGTTCATGCCCACGTCGATCACCACCGCGCCGGGCTTGACCATGTCGGCCGTGAGCACGTTGCGCTTGCCCACGGCGGCCACGATCACGTCCGCCTGCAGGGTCTGCGCCTTCAGATCTTGCGTGGCGCTGTGGCACACGGTCACGGTGGCGTTCTTTTGCAGCAGCATGAGCGCCATCGGCTTGCCCACGATGTTGCTGCGGCCGATGACCACCGCATGCTTGCCCTGCAGCGAGTAGCCGATGGATTCGAGCATCTTCATGCAGCCATAGGGCGTGCAGGGCCAGAAACCGGGCATGCCGGTCATGAGCGCGCCGGCGCTGGCGATGTGAAAGCCGTCCACGTCCTTGGCGGGCGAGATCGCCTCGATGACCTTCTGCGCGTCGATGTGCGCGGGCAACGGCAACTGGACCAGGATGCCGTGGATGGCCGGGTCGTTGTTCAGTGCCTCGACGCGGGCGAGCAGCTCGGCCTCGCTCATCGCGGCATCGTACTTTTCCAGCACCGAATGCAGCCCGCTGTCCTCGCAGGCCTTGACCTTGTTGCGCACGTAGACCTGGCTGGCAGGGTTGTCGCCCACCAGCACCACGGCCAGGCCGGGGACGGTGCCGCGCGCTTTCAGGGCAGTGGCGCGCTGGGCCACTTCGGTGCGCAGTTGACGGGAGAGGGCGTTGCCGTCGATCAGTTGGGCTGTCATTCGTCGAGAAACTCAGGTTGGCAATGAAAACGGCTGCCTGCCGGCGTTTTGATTGTGCTGGCAGCTATCAAATCAGGAGCAATCAGCCTTTGGGCGCGTTCTGGCCGAGGGCGATCTTGAGCAGGTCGGCCACGGTGTTGGCGTTCAGCTTTTCCATGATGTTGGCGCGGTGCGCCTCCACGGTCTTGATGCTGATGCCCAGGTCGTCGGCGATCTGCTTGTTCAGGCGGCCGGCGACGATGCGCTCCAGCACCTGGGCTTCACGGCCGGTCAGTTTGGACAGCAGGGCGTCGCGGCTGGCGGCCTGCTGGTGGCCGGCGAACGATTCACGCGCCCGGTCGAGCATGCGGTCCACCAGGCCCACGAGCTCTTCCTCGTTGAACGGCTTCTGGATGAAATCGAGCGCGCCTTTCTTCATGGTGTTCACCGCCATGGGCACGTCGCCGTGGCCGGTGATGAAGACGACGGGCAGGGGGGACTTGCGTTCGAGGAGCCGGTCCTGCAGTTCCAGGCCGGTCATGCCGCCCATGCGGATGTCCACGATGAGGCAGGCGACTTCGCGGGGGTCGTAGCGCGAGAGGAAGGATTCCGCCGAATCAAAGCAGCGCACCCGATAGTCCTTGCCTTCCAGCAACCACTGCAGGGAGTCGCGGACGGCTTCGTCGTCATCCACGACGTAGACGGTGCCTTTTTTCGGAATCAAGCTCATGCAGGGGTCCTTGGATGTGATGCGTTTGCTACAGAATTCGTAGTGGCATCCGCAGGCTGCGCCAGCGGAAGCCAGAAGGAGAACCGGCAGCCGGTGACCTCCGGGCCATTGTAGAGGTTCTCCGCCTGCATCCTCCCCTGGTGGGACTCGACGATGCTGCGGCACAGGTTCAGGCCCATGCCCATGCCTTCCTGCTTGGTGGAGAAGAAGGCTTCGAACAGATGCTCCAGCACTTCGGGGGCCAGGCCCTTGCCGGTGTCCTGCACCGTGAACTCGATCACCTCGCGGCCTTCGACCTGGCGGGGCACGACGCGCAGCTCCACGCTGCGCCGGGGCGGCGGGCGCTGGGCGTGCTCGATGGACTCGGCGCCGTTCTTCATCAAGTTGACCAGCACCTGCTCGATCAGGATGGTGTCGGCCATCACCTGGGGCAGCCGCGCCGCCACGTAATGGGTCAGGCGCACGTTGTGCCGGCGCAGTTCGATGTCGGCCAGCTCGACCGCCTCGCTGACCATGGTGTGGACGTCCGCCAGGGCGCGATTGGGCTCGCTGCGCTTCACGAAGGCGCGGATGCGCTGGATGATCTGCCCCGCGCGCTGCGCCTGATGGGCCGTCTTTTGCAGCGCGGACAACAGCGCCTCTTCGGTGATCTGGCCGCTCTCGATGCGTGAGACCATGCCGCTGCAGTAGTTGCTGATGGCGGTGAGCGGCTGGTTCAGTTCGTGCGCCACGCTGGAGGCCATCTCGCCCATGGTGATGAGCCGGCTGACCGACTGGGCGCGCTCGGCCTGCCGCGCGGCCTGTTCCTCGGCCTGGCGGCGCGGCGTGATGTCGGTGGCGATCACCATCTGGGCCAGGCGCCCGTCCACCCAGTTCAGGTAGCGTGATCGCACTTCCAGCCACTTGCCCAGGTCCGGCAGGTAGATCTCGGCGTTTTCGGACCGGGCGCTGGTGAGCGGATCGGTCGGCAGGCCCATCAGCCCGTCCTCGTCGTCCATGCCGCGCGCGCTGGCAGTGGTGGAGGGCAGCACGCCCGCCTGCGCGACCAGTTGCAGGTGCCCGCCCGTTTGCGAGCCGAACCACTGGCGGTACAGCTTGTTGGCGAACAGCAGTTCCTCGCTGCCCAGCGGTGCGACCGACACCGAGGCATCGAGCGACTCCAGCACGATGGTGAAGCGCTCGTGCGATGCGGACAGCTGCTCGCGCACGCGATTGGGCTCGGTAATGTCGGTCATCGACGTCATCCAGCCGGTCTGGTGGCCATGGGCGTCGATCAGGGGCGAGACATACAGGCGCGCGTCGAACAGCGTGCCGCTCTTGCGTTTGACCCGCACCTGGAATCCGCCCAGCGTGACCTTGCCGCTCAACTCGTCGCGCAGCTTGGCGTGCAGCGCTTCGTGGTCGCTCTCGGGCCAGTAGGTGTAGGGCGGCGACTGGCCGACCAGATCGGCCTCGTTCCAGCCCGTCATCTGGCAGAACGCGGCGTTCACATAGGTAATGCGCCCTTGCATGTCCAGGGCGCGCATGCCGGTGAGGATGGAGTTTTCCATCGCCCGGCGGAAGTTGGTTTCGGCCACCAGCGCCTGCTGGGCCTGCATGCGCCGGCGCGTGTGGCGCCAGGTGGCGATCAGCAGCCAGGCCGTCATGGCGCTCAGCGTGCCCACCAGCCAGAAGAGCCCGCTGCCCACCACGCCGAGCGAAGTGCGGTAGGCCTGCGCGCGCAGCACGAGGCCGTTGCCCACGGGCGAGACCGGCACCTCGTATTCGTTGGCGCGCGCGGTCCACGGCAGCAGCCCGGAGGCGCTGCGCGGCGTGAGCGCGCTGCCCGCCAGCACCTGGTCGTGCCCGTCCAGCATGGTGACGGCGTAGCGCGCCAGCACCTCGGTCGGCGTGCCGTAGCGCAGCAGGCTGTCGATGGAATATTCCGCCAGCACCACGCCGGTGAACTTGCCCTGCGCGGCCAGCGGTACCTGCAGCTGCAGCAGCGGGGCGGTCTCGCCTTCGGTGCCGTTGGGCTGGGCGTACACGGGCTGCTGCAGGTCCCGGGCGAGGCTGAAGGTATCGGCGGTGTCGCCGTTCCTAAGCACCTCGCCTGCCACGCGCAACTGGCCGCTGGTGACGGTGGGCGCCGCATGGCTGGCGCGGATGCGGCGGCGGTCGTCGATCCAGCTGATGGCCTGCAGTTCAGGGTACTGGCTGATGAGGCCTTCGGCACGCGCCACGAAGTCGGCACGCTCCAGGTCCTGGTTGGAGAGGTCGCGCGCGATGCGCATGATCTGCTCCTGCCGCTCCAGCAGGCGCAGCCGCACGCGCTGCTGCGCGTATTCCACGTCGCGCTTGAGGGCTTCCTGCTCGCGCTCGCCTTCTTCCATGCGCAAATACCAGAAAGCCGCCACGATGGCCGCCAGGAACATCAGTACGGCGGCCAGTGGCGCGAGGGCCGCGAAGCGGTCCTGGCGGGTAGGGGAGAGGCTGCGCCACCAGGTGCGCCACCAGCGCACCGGGGCGACCACAGCGGGCCCGGTGGCCGGGGGCGGAGAAGGCGGACGTTCCATGGGCGGAGTGTAGGGGAGCACTGGAGGCCTTCTTCCGGTATGAAAATGTGCACTTGCAGCAATATTTTGCATTATGAAAATGAAAAGCACAATTTGAAATACCAAAAAAATATGAGACACTCGCCCGAAATTTCCAACGCCAGCACCCATAAAGGAGACAGGCATGTCAGCTCAGACCGACCCCCAGGCCGGAAACCCGGCGTCGTCCACCCCCGACACCGATCAGCAGGAAACCCGTGAGTGGATGGATGCGCTGAGCGCCGTCATCGACAAGGAAGGTGCAGAGCGCGCCCACTTCCTGATCGAGCAACTGCTCGAACATGCCCGCCAAAGCAGCATCGACCTGCCTTTCTCCGCCAACACCGGCTACGTGAACACCCTGGAGTCGAACCAGGAAGCCCGTTGCCCCGGCAACCTCGAAATCGAAGGCCGCCTGCGCGCCTACATGCGCTGGAACGCCATGGCCATGGTCGTCAAGGCCAACCGCCACCATCCGCCCGAAGGCGGCGACCTGGGCGGCCACATCGGCTCGTTCGCCTCGCTGGCCAACATGTTCGGCGCCGGCTTCAACCACTTCTGGCACGCCGAGAGCGAAAACCACGGCGGCGACCTGCTGTACATCCAGGGCCACGTGTCGCCCGGCATCTACGCCCGCGCTTACCTGGAAGGCCGCCTGTCCGAAGAGCAACTGCTCAACTTCCGCCAGGAAGTGGACGGCAAGGGCCTGTCCAGCTACCCGCACCCCAAGCTGATGCCCGAGTTCTGGCAGTTCCCCACGGTGTCGATGGGCCTGGGCCCGCTGATGGCGATCTACCAGGCGCGCTTTCTCAAGTACCTGCATGCCCGCGGCATCGCCAACACCGAAAACCGCAAGGTCTGGGTGTTCTGCGGCGACGGCGAGATGGACGAGGTCGAATCGCTGGGCGCCATCGGCCTTGCCGCGCGCGAGAACCTCGACAACCTGATCTTCGTCATCAACTGCAACCTGCAGCGCCTGGACGGCCCGGTGCGCGGCAACGGCAAGATCATCCAGGAGCTGGAGAGCGAGTTCCGCGGCTCCGGCTGGAACGTCATCAAGCTGCTGTGGGGCAAGGGCTGGGACGACCTGCTGGCGCGCGACAAGGACGGCGCGCTGCGCAAGATCATGATGGAGTGCAACGACGGGGACTACCAGTCGTTCAAGGCCAACGACGGCGCCTACGTGCGCAAGCATTTCTTCGGCCGCGATCCGCGCACGCTGAAGATGGTCGAGCACATGAGCGACGACGAGATCTGGAACCTGCGCCGCGGCGGCCACGATTCGCAGAAGGTCTATGCCGCCTTCCACGCCGCCAACGAGCACAAGGGCCAGCCCACCGTGCTGTTGGTCAAGACCGTCAAGGGCTTCGGCATGGGCAAGATCGGCGAGGGCAAGAACACCGTCCACCAGACCAAGAAGCTCGGCGACGAAGACATCAAGGCCTTCCGCGACCGCTTCAACATCCCGATTCCGGACAGCCAGATCGCCGACCTGCCGTTCTACAAGCCGGCCGACGACACCCCCGAAATGAAGTACCTGCACGAGCGCCGCAAGGCCCTCGGCGGCTACCTGCCCAAGCGCCGCGTGAAGGCCGACGAGAGCTTCACCGTGCCCGCGCTGGAAACGTTCAAGGCCATCCTCGAGCCCACGCCCGAAGGCCGCGAAATCTCCACCACGCAAGCCTACGTTCGCTTTCTCACGCAGTTGCTGCGCGACCAGGCCCTGGGCCCGCGCGTGGTGCCCATCCTGGTGGACGAGGCCCGCACGTTCGGCATGGAAGGCCTGTTCCGCCAGATCGGCATCTACAACCCGCACGGTCAGCAGTACACCCCGGTCGACAAGGACCAGGTCATGTACTACAAGGAAGACAAGGCCGGCCAGATCCTGCAGGAAGGCATCAACGAAGCCGGCGGCATGAGCAGCTGGATCGCGGCCGCCACCTCGTACAGCACCAACAACCGCATCATGGTGCCGTTCTACGTGTACTACTCGATGTTCGGCTTCCAGCGCATCGGCGACCTGGCCTGGGCGGCGGGCGACATGCAGGCGCGCGGCTTCCTGCTGGGCGGCACCTCGGGCCGCACCACGCTGAACGGCGAAGGCCTGCAGCACGAAGACGGCCACAGCCACATCCTGGCCGGCACCATCCCCAACTGCGTGAGCTACGACCCGACGTTCGCCCACGAAGTCGCGGTGATCATGCACGACGGCATGAAGCGCATGGTCGAGCGCCAGGAAAACGTCTTCTACTACCTCACGCTGCTGAACGAAAACTACTCGATGCCAGGCCTGCAGCCCGGCACCGAAGAGCAGATCATCAAGGGCATGTACCTGTGCAAGCAGGCGCCGGCCCTCAAGAAGGACGCCCCCACCGTGCAACTGCTGGGCAGCGGCACCATCCTGCGGGAGTCGTTCTTCGCGCAGGAACTGCTGGAAAAGGACTGGGGCGTGGCCGCTTCCGTGTGGAGCTGCCCGAGCTTCAACGAGCTGACCCGCGACGGCCAGGACGCCGACCGCTGGAACCTGCTGCACCCCACCGAAACGCCGCGCGTGCCGTTCGTGGAGGAGCAGCTGTCCAAGACCACCGGCCCGGTCATCGCCTCCACCGACTACATGAAGGCCTACGCCGAGCAGATCCGCCCCTTCATCCCCAAGGGCCGCGCCTACAAGGTGCTGGGCACCGACGGGTTCGGGCGCAGCGACTTCCGCCGCAAGCTGCGTGAGCACTTCGAGATCAACCGCCACTACATCGTCGTGGCGGCGCTCAAGGGCCTGGCGGACGACGGCGTGGTGCCGGCAGCCAAGGTGGCCGAGGCGATCCAGAAGTACGGCATCAACACCGACAAGATCAACCCGCTCTACGCTTGAACACCGACCGGAGACGCACGGTGAACCCCCACGCTCATATTCATTCGCTGCCCCCCAAGGGGGCACATGCCTCCTTTGAGGCGGCTCGGCAGGAGGCATAAACATGGCATTGGTAGATATCCAGGTCCCGGACATCGGGGATTTCGACGAAGTGGGCGTGATCGAGTTGCTGGTCAAGCCCGGCGACACGGTCAAGGCCGAGCAATCGCTCATCACGGTGGAATCGGACAAGGCCTCGATGGAAATCCCGTCGAGCCACGCCGGCGTGGTGAAGGAACTCAAGGTCGCCGTTGGCGACAAGGTCAAGCAGGGCTCGGTCATCGTGGTGGTCGAAGCCGCCGATGGGGCCGCTGCCGAGTCCAAGCCGGCCCCAGCGAAGGCCGAGGCCGGGCAGGGCGCTGCCCAATCGGCCGCCCCCGCGCCCGCCCCGGCTGCGGCGCCTGCCGCCGCTCCGGCACCCGCTCCCGCAGCGTCGGGCCCGGTGGAAGTGCACGTGCCCGACATCGGCGACTTCAAGGACGTGGCCGTCATCGAACTGCTCGTCAAAGTGGGCGACACGGTCAAGGCCGAGCAGTCGCTGTTCACCGTCGAATCCGACAAGGCCTCGATGGAAATCCCGTCGCCCGCGGCCGGCGTGATCAAGGAACTCAAGGTCAAGATCGGCGACAAGCTCAACGTGGGCGATCTCGTGGCGATCATGGAAGGCGCCGCAGGTGCAGCCCCCGCGGCGGCTGCGGCCCCTGCGTCTGCTGCTGCGGCCCCCGCACCGCAGGCCGAGCCGAAAGCATCGGCCGCCGAAGAGGCTGCGCCCCAGGCCAGCGCCAAGCCGGCTGCAGCGCCCGCGCCGCACGCCCCGGGCGCCGCGCCCGTCGGCTTGCCGCACGCCAGCCCCTCGGTGCGCAAGTTCGCCCGCGAACTCGGCGTGCCCCTCGAAGAGCTCAAGGGTTCCGGCCCCAAGGGCCGGATCACGCAGGACGACGTGCAGGCCTTCACGAAGCAGGTGATGAGCGGCGCCACCCAGACCAAGGCCCAGGCCGCCAAGGCCCCGGCCGGTGGTGGCGGCTCCGGTGCCGGGCTGGACCTGCTGCCCTGGCCGAAGGTGGACTTCGCCAAGTTCGGCACGGTCGAGCGCAAGGACCTGTCGCGCATCAAGAAGATCAGCGGCGCCAACCTGCACCGCAACTGGGTGATGATTCCCCACGTCACCAACAACGACGAGGCCGACATCACCGAGCTGGAAGCCTTCCGCGTCTCCACCAACAAGGAGAACGAGAAGTCCGGCGTGAAGGTGACCATGCTCGCCTTCGTCATCAAGGCCGTGGTGGCCGCGCTCAAGAAATTCCCTGAGTTCAACACCAGCCTGGACGGCGACACGCTCGTCTACAAGCAGTACTACCACGTCGGCTTCGCGGCGGACACGCCCAACGGCCTCGTGGTGCCGGTGCTGAAAGACGCCGACAAGAAGGGCATCCTCCAGATCAGCCAGGAAATGGGCGAACTGGCCAAGAAGGCCCGCGACGGCAAGCTCGGCGCGGCCGACATGCAGGGTGGCTGCATGTCGATCAGCTCGCTGGGCGGCATCGGCGGCACGCACTTCACACCCATCATCAACGCACCCGAAGTGGCCATCCTCGGCCTCTCCAAGGGCCAGATGAAGCCTGTGTGGGACGGCAAGGCCTTCGTGCCGCGCCTGGTGCTGCCGCTGTCGCTGTCGTACGACCACCGCGTGATCGACGGCGCCAGCGCCGCGCGCTTCAACGCCTACCTCGGCCAAGTGCTGGCGGACTACCGCCGCATCCTGCTGTAAAGGAGCATCCCCTATGGCAGTGATCGACATCAAGGTGCCCGACATCGGCGACTTCGCCGAAGTGGGCGTGATCGAAGTGCTGGTGGAACCCGGCGACACCATCAAGGCCGAGCAGAGCCTGGTTACCGTGGAGTCCGACAAGGCATCGATGGAAATCCCGTCGAGCCATGCCGGCGTGGTGAAGGAGCTCAAGGTCAAGATCGGCGACAAGGTCGCGGAAGGCTCCGTGCTGCTCACGCTGGAGGCGTCCGACGCCGCCAGCGCGCCGGCCGCGGCGCCTGCACCTGCAGCAGCGCCTGCGGCAGCTTCCGAGCCAAAACAGGCTCCAGCACAATCAACACTAGGGCATGGCGCTACAAAAAGCGTAGCAACCGCTCCGGCGGCCAGCTACGGCGGCACGGTCGACCTGGATTGCGACGTGCTCGTGCTGGGCGGTGGCCCCGGCGGCTACAGCGCCGCGTTCCGTGCGGCCGACCTGGGCCTCAAGGTGATCGTGGTCGAGCGCTACGCCACCCTGGGCGGCGTCTGCCTGAACGTGGGCTGCATCCCGTCGAAGGCGCTGCTGCACGTGGCGGCGGTGATCGACGAGGTCAGCCACCTGAAGGCGGCGGGCATCGATTTCGGTGCGCCCAAGGTGGACATCGACACGCTGCGCGGCCACAAGGAAAAGGTCATCGGCAAGCTGACGGGCGGCCTCGCGGCCATGGCCAAGATGCGCAAGGTGACCACCGTGCGCGGCGTGGGCCAGTTCGTGGGCGCGAACCACCTCGAAGTGGAAGAGACCACGGGCGCCACGGGCCAGGAGAAGACCGGCAGCAAGAAGGTCATCGCCTTCAAGAATGCCGTCATCGCCGCCGGCTCGCAGGCCGTGCACCTGCCGTTCATGCCCAAGGACCCGCGCGTGGTGGACTCCACCGGCGCGCTGGAACTCAAGTCGGTTCCCAAGCGCATGCTCATCCTGGGCGGCGGCATCATCGGCCTGGAAATGGGCACGGTGTACAGCACGCTCGGCGCGCGCCTGGATGTGGTCGAGATGATGGACGGACTGATGCAGGGCGCTGACCGCGACCTCGTCAAGATCTGGCAGAAGATGAACGCCAAGCGCTTCGACAACATCATGCTCAACACCAAGACGGTGGGCGCCGAAGCCACGCCCGAGGGCATCAAGGTGACGTTCGCCGCGGCGCAAGAGGGCGGCACCGCGCCGGAACCCCAGGTGTACGACCTGGTGCTGCAGGCCGTGGGCCGCACGCCCAACGGCAAGAAGATCGGTGCCGACAAGGCCGGCGTGGCCGTCACCGACCGCGGCTTCATCGACGTGGACATCCAGATGCGCACCAACGTGCCGCACATCTTCGCCATCGGCGACATCGTGGGCCAGCCCATGCTGGCGCACAAGGCGGTGCACGAGGCGCACGTGGCGGCGGAAGTCATCGCCGGCGAACTGCAGGGCAACAAGGAGCTGGCCGCCGCCGCCTTCAACGCCCGCGTGATCCCGAGCGTGGCCTACACCGACCCCGAAGTGGCGTGGGTGGGCCTCACGGAAGACCAGGCCAAGGCGCAAGGCATCAAGGTCAAGAAGGGCCTGTTCCCCTGGAACGCCTCCGGCCGTGCCATCGCCAACGGCCGCGACGAAGGCGTGACCAAGCTGCTGTTCGACGATTCGCCCGAGGCCCATGGCCACGGCCGCATCCTGGGCGGCGGCATGGTCGGCACGCATGCGGGCGACATGATCGGCGAGATCGCCCTGGCGATCGAGATGGGCGCCGACGCGGTGGACATCGGCAAGACGATCCACCCGCACCCCACGCTGGGCGAAAGCATCGGCATGGCGGCCGAGATCGCGCACGGCTCCTGCACGGACGTGCCGCCGCAAAAGAAGTGAGTTCGGCGCCACTGCGCGGCGCCCTTATCACGCAAGGCAGCTTCGGCTGCCTTTTTTCATGGGCCGGAAGGTCGCGATTGGCCGGGGCGTGGGCGCCGAGGGGCCGCCCGCGGCGGCCTATCATGGGTCGAAGTTCGGGCCCGGCGCAACAATGCACTTGCCGTCACGCGCTGCGATGGACTCGAATCCACCACAGGAGACCTTTCCCCATGCGATTGAAATTCTGCGCGCCGGCCGTTCTGCTGGCGCTGTCCAGCGCCGCCATGGCGGCCTGGCCCGAAAAGCCCATCACCCTGGTCGTTCCCTTTCCGCCCGGCCAGGCCACCGACATCTTCGCCCGGGCGCTGGCCGAGAAGCTGGGCACCCGCCTGGGGCAGCCGCTGGTGGTGGACAACAAGGCCGGCGCGGGCAGCAACATCGGCACCGAGCAGGTGGTGCGCGCCAAGGCGGACGGCTACACGCTGGTGATGGCCGGAAGCGCGATGGCGGTGAACCAGACGCTGTACCGCAAGGTCAACTTCGATCCGCGCAAGGACCTGCAGGGCATCAGCCTCGTCGCCAAGGTGCCGCTGGTGTTCCTGGCGCATCCGCAGTCCAGCATCAAGACCATGCAGGACCTGGTGGACAAGGCCCGGGCCGAGCCGGGCAAGCTGAGCTATGCCAGCGCGGGCATCGGCGGCACGCAGCACCTGAGCGGGGAGATGGTCAAGGCGCGTGCCAGGATCGAGATCGAACACATTCCCTACAAGGGCAGCGGGCCGGCGCAGGCCGACTTCATCGGCGGGCAGGTGCCCTTGATGGTGGATTCGGTGACGGCGGGCCTGGCCAACATCCAGGCGGGCAAGGCCGTTGCGCTGGGCGTCACCTCTGCCACGCGCTCCAGCCAGTTGCCGAACGTGCCGGCGATTGCCGAAACCGGCCTGCCGGAGTTCAAGGGCTTCGAAGCCGTGGGCTGGCTGGGCCTGATGGCACCCAAGGCCACGCCGCGTGCCATCGTGGACCGCTTGAACCATGAGGTGGTGGACATTCTCTCCAGCGCCGAGATGCAGAAGTTCATCCGCGACCGCGGCTCCGAGCCGTCGCCCAGCACGCCCGAGGCCATGGACCAGTTCGTCGCCCGCGAAATCGTGGAGTGGGGCAAGGCCGTCAAGCAGTCCGGCGCGTCGGTGGACTGATCCGGCCGAACCAGGCGTCTGCCAAGCAGCGCAGCCGCGCAGGATCCGGGAGGACTGCGCGGTTTTTTCATGGGCGCGCCTTTTGATGCGGGATGCGGCAGCATCGATGCCTGGGGTTCGTTCGACCCCCCTCTACTTCGCATGACAAACGGGGTCGAATATTCGTCCTTTCATAATCAAAAAAACTCCGACCCAATATCAATGAATATCGACTCCAATCTGTCGACAGCCCAATATGCGCTTCGCAGAATCAAAGAAGAAATCTATAAAAAAGACAATTTCAAATCCTCCAACAAGACCAGCTTGAGAAAAAGCGACGCGCTGGAAAATGCCCGCATGCAGGCGGCCGCCGACGAGATCGATGCCATTCGCGCGCCGAGGAATGTCTTCAATCTGAAGCGAGCCTTGTGGGAGGGCCGTGGACACAACTGTGGCGAGTTGGCCAGTGCAGCGAAATACATCGCGGCCGAGAGAGGGATGGCGGCATGTGTGGCGCGCACTGACGCGCACAGTTTCGCCGTGATCGGCGACCTTCCGGACCCGGCCGGACTGCCTGCCCGGATGGAGCAGTGGCCTGAACATCTCGCGGTGTGCGATCCCTGGGTGAATGTCGCTTGCCAGGCCACCGCATACCCCGAAAAATTCATGGAGAAAATGCAGAAGTGGGAGCGGGATGAAAAGATTATTGAAAATCCGCATTCCCAGACCGAGGAGGATGGCTGGATCCGCCCGACCGATCCTGCGTGGACCCAAGCCGTGCTCAATGGGCCCCGGCCCGAGTCGGGTGATTGAATGAAGCCACCCCGGCGCCACAGGGTGGCATGGCGCCGATTTGCTATTGAATTAATAGCAAATTAAGCTGAAGGATCAAGCGCTGGCGGGCGTTCGGGGGCGGCTTTTTTGCCACAATCGCACCATGCAACCCTTGCTCGACGCCATCGCCACGATGGCCTTTCCCACGGACGCCCAGCGCATCTTCCACGGACGCGGCGGCCGGTTTCCCGGCTGCGAACATTGGGCGCTGGACGCCTACCCGCCGGTCTTCGTGCTCACCAGTTTTCTGCCCGTGGCCGAAGAAGACCTCGCCACCATCGGCGCCGCATTGCAACGCCGATGGGAGGCGATCGCGCCGGGCGAGCCGCTGAACTGGGTGTTCCAGTGCCGTCACGAGCAACTGCGCGTGCAGGGCCGCGCAGAAACCCGCCTGATGGCGGGCGCCGTGCCGGACCCGCATGTGGTCACGGAGCAGGGCGCGCGCTTTCGCGTGCATGTGCTCAAGGGGCAGAACCACGGCCTGTTCCTGGACATGGCGGAAGGCCGGCGCTGGGTTCGGCAATGCGTCGCAGCGCACCTGGCACGCGAACCGCGCGGTGCCAAGGTGCTGAACCTGTTCGCCTACACCTGCGCGTTTTCGGTGGTGGCACTGCAGGCGGGCGCCCGGCAGGTGGTGAACGTAGACATGAGCCACGGCGCCATCGCCATCGGGCAGCAGAACCACCAACTCAATGGACTGACCACGGGCGCAGGCTTTCTGGCCCATGACATCTTCAGCACCTGGGGCAAGATCACGCGCGGCGGCCCCTACGGGCTGGTGATCGTGGACCCGCCCAGCTACCAGAAGGGCAGTTTCGTCGCCACCAAGGACTACGCGCGGCTCATGCGGCGGCTGCCGGACCTGCTGGCACCGGGCGGGCATGCGCTGCTGTGCCTGAATGCGCCGGAGTTGGGGTTGGATTTCCTGCAAGGGCAGATGCAGGCGCTGGCGCCGGACTTGGCGTTGGTGGAACGGTTGACCAACCCCGCGGTGTTCGCGGACGTGCAGGCGGAGCGGGCCCTGAAGGTGCTGGTCTACAAGGCGCCGGATTGAAGCCCGGTAGAAGGCCCATGCCTCTGCGCGGGCGGCCCCGCAGCGCGCTTCGTGGGCGGACCGCTTCAGCCGCTCTGGGTGTAGCGCGTGAGGCCCGCCGCCAACGCGGCGAAGGTGGCAGCGCAGCGCGGGCTCTCGCGCAGGTCTTCATGCATGGCGATCCAGGTGTCCAGCGCGGGCGAAAACACCGGCTGGAGCACGCGCACCAGCGACTTGTCCCGGGCCGCCAACCCGACCTGGCAAGCGCCGATGCCGAAGCCTGCCCGGATCGCTGCCAGTTGCGCCAGATCGCTGTCTGCCCGAAACGCGAGCCCGGGGCGAGCGAACACCGGGAATTGCGCCTGCATCCTGCGCAGAAAGGGCGTCTCGTGGTCGAACCCGATCATCGCGTGGCCGGCCAGGTCGTCCATCGACTTCGGCACACCGTGGGCCGCCAGATAGCGCTTGTGCGCATACAGCCCCAGTCGCACGGCGCCGATGCGCCTGGCCACCAGGGCCTCCTGCGTGGGCTGGAACATGCGCACGGCAATGTCGGCTTCCCGGTGCAGGAGGTCGTCCGCCGCATTCGACAGCACCAGCTCGATGATCAGTTGCGGGTGTGCGCTGCGCAGGGCCGACAGAATCGGGGGCAGCACCTCGACCCCGACGATCTCGCTGGCCGTGAGGCGCACCGTGCCGCGCACGCCGGATCCATGGCTGCTGGCCACGCGGCGCAGCGCAGCCGCGGTGGACGCCAGGCCGACCGCATAGGGTTGCAGCTCCAACGCGGCTTCGGTGGGCTTGAAGCCATCGAACGAGCGCGTGAACAGCTTCAATGCCAGGGCGTTTTCCAGGCTGTCGACATGGCGGCCGACGGTGGGCTGCGTCAAGCCCATCGCCCGGGCGGCCGCCGACAGCGAACCGGTTTCCAGTACCTGCAGGAAGGTCCGGTACCACTCCCAACTCGGTTCGGGATCGGCCATGGTATGCATTGATGAATAGTGGGGATGCGATTTTAGGCAATTTTCTTTTACCCACCCCGCTCGCAAACTGCAGGCTCGCACCGCTGAAGCACCGGCGGTCCACGATTCAGCAGGACACCACCATGCCCCCCATCGCACTCTTCGGCGCCGCAGGCGCCATTGGACAGAGCATCGCCGCTGCGCTTCGCGCCCAAGGCCAGCCCTATCGCGTCGTCGGCCGGAGCCGCGCCAGCCTGAGCCAGGCTTTCGGCGCCGATCCGCTGGCCGACATCGTGACCTGGAATCCCGACGACCCGGCTTCGGTGCAAGCGGCCGCGTCGGGCGTGGAGACGCTGGTCTACATGGTGGGTGTGAACTACTGGCAGTTCGAGCTGCACCCG